>CANQLX010000038.1 GCA_947624835.1 uncultured Clostridia bacterium | reverse complement strand
CAGTATGCGTTAAGAGCAGAAACCAGAGCTTTACGATACTCATCTACGTTCGGCTGATAGTTTGTAGCCCAGTCCATAACATAGTTACCATTTGATTCAAGAGTTGCAGCATCCTTGAGGAATCCGTTTGTAGACTCAACAGCCTGCTTATAAGGCATGATACCGAATGCTTCAACAAGCATCTCGGATGCACTCTTGTCTGTTACACACCAGTACATGAAATCAAGTGTAGCCTTCTGATCTGCCTCGGAAGCCTTTGCATTTACTGCCCAATAGTTTTCTGTACCGCAGTTAAGACCTGCTTTCTCTTCTCCATCTACTCCGCAGTAGTAAGGGATCATCTTAGCATTCGGAACTTTCTCGGCATAGCTTGAATATTCCCAAGAGCCCTGTACTGTAAATGCTGCCTTGCCCTCTTTAAATTCATTTGCTGCATCATGTCCGCCTGTTGCCAGATCTTTAGGATCTGTAAGGCTGTTATTTATGCAGAGATCATAGAGGTTCTTGAATTGCGGTAAAAATTCGCCTGTAATCGAAGCAGGTGTTTCAGTCCATGTATTGCCTGATTTCTTTTCCTCATAATAGTATTCAAGGTTAGCCATATGACCCGTGAAACGCCATGATGAGCTGTCGTCCATATCGCATGAGGTAAATGCATCAAAACCAAGCTCGGAAGCACGACTGTGTATATCCTCAACAACCGTCTTGAGTGTTTCAAAATTCTTGATATCCTCAACCTTATGACCGGCCTGCTCTATAAGAGTCGGGTTTACGATGATACCATAGCACTCATAACAGTAACCTATTGCGGCAAGCTTATCTCCGTCATACATATTGTATGCATCAGAAGTGAGCTCCTTTGCTACATCTGTATCCTTCAGATCGAGCGTATAGCTGCTCCACTGTTTAGCTTTTGATGGATTACCTACAACAAATATTGTCGGTGCATCCGATTTTTCCATTTCTGCCGAAAGCTGCTGATCATAGGTTCCTGATGCTGCTGTAAGAACCTTTACATCAACGCCCTTATCTTCCTTGTACTTCGTTGCAAGTTTCTGCAATGTTTCATCAGCCTCAGGTTTAAAGTTAAGCCAATAAACAGAACCGCCTCCGGCATCTCCACCATTGTTGCCTCCGGAATTACTTGCTTCCGTTCCACCGCTGTCCTTATTGTCACAACCGGCAAAAAAACAGCCCGTCATAGCAGCAGCCATAGCCAATGCTAATACTCTCTTCAGTTTCATTGTATTTCGCTCCTTTAACATAAAATTATTAAGAATTGATACCGTTGACCTAAATAGTTTAACCCGTACCCAACGATAATTATTCCATGTCAATCATAACATTATTTATCAAAATTATCAATAGTTTTTTGTTACATTTTTTAATAGTTTTATACTTTTTAAAAACTATTTGTATAAACAGCACAATAAAATACTTTACTTCATTATTTAAAAAGCTAAAAAATAATAATGAATATCAAAAAATTATAAATTTATACAAAATCCAAAGAGTTAAATAGATTATTTTAGTTTAATTTTACCTAAAAATTAGTTCGTAACTGTTCAGTAATTATAATTTTCATATTCAAAGGCATCGTTATCCTCATCATTCGGATCTGCCTTCCCCCTATGGACATAGTTTTCCGATACTCTTTCAAGCTCTGCTATTGCGGCAAGAAGTTCCTCCCGAGCATCGCCGAATTGGTCATTTCTCTTATCAAGTATCTCTATTTTTTCAATGTATGCAAGATACATACTTCTTCCGTTTTCGTCAAAATCATTTTTCGCACGCTCTCTCATTTCGTCAAGCTGCTTATCCGAAAAATATCTCATAATTCTCATCTCCCTGTTATAATCAAAAAATCCTTTCATTTTCAAAAACAACACATTCCTAAAATTCCGAAAATTTGAAGCAAAATATCTTCAAGAATACGCTAAGCGGCAGGAAAGTTTCCTGCCGCCCGACATTTCATTAGTATTTATTCTTCCAGATTTTCAACCTTTATACGGTTCATTCTGCAATAACGCCTTACATTGGTGTTATTTTTCGAGCAGGTTACTCTCAAAGTTCTGTTGGAGCCGTTAAATGCATTATTTTCAATCGTCGTAATGGTATCCGGCAGCACAAGGCTCTTAAGCGATCCACAATTACTGAAAGCACCATATTCAATAACCTCAAGATTATGCGGAATATTGACTGTCCTAAGGGCAGAGCATCCGGTAAATGCGTTTTTACTGATAACCTTTACCGCTTCGGGAATATTTACGGTCTTAAGTGCCTCACACCAGCTGAATACATTCTTTCTTATACTGCTGACACTTTCAGGCACTACCACCTTAGCAAGGCTTCGGCAACCGCTGAACAAATTCTCGGGAAGCTCCTCCACACCGTCGGGAATTACCATTTCCGTAATGCTTTCACAGTTAAGGAAGGCATGTCTTCCAAGACTTTTTACACCTGCCGGAATACTTATTTCCTTAAGTGAAGTACATCCGCTGAACACACTTTGTCTTATTACAGTCAATCCCTGCGGCAGATTAATCTTTGCAAGTTTTACACATCCCGTAAATGCTCCGTCACCTATATCGGCAACGCCGTCCGGTATTTCAAGACCTATAAGCTTCGTGCAGTTTTCAAAAGCTCTTTCACCTATCTTTATAAGAGTTGACGGGAGCTCAACAGACTCTATGGTGTCATTTGTCGAAAAGGCACAATCCTCTATAACCTGATATCCCTCAGGCACCTGTGCATGAGATGATCCCCTAAATCTTGCGGCATCGTTGCTTGTAAATACTCTTGCTCCGACAGGCATCGGTGCACCTTCATCCTTCACTGCTTCAGCAGGCTCGGATTTCTCATCCGGAATAGGCTCGTTTGAAGGTATCTCATCAGGTATAGGTTCATTCGAGGGTATTACCGGCTGCTCCGTGGTTTGCGGCTGAGGCTCAGGCTGTTCAGGAGCCGACCATACAGGTGTCGGTTCAACTGACTGTTCAGTCATCCGGTGTTCCTGCGGTGTCTGCTGCCCCTGTGCCATCCATGGGTTATATCCCCACGGCATCTGCTGCTCGCCGGGCTGTCCGGGCATCTGCTGCCCCTGTGCCATCCATGGGTTATATCCCCACGGCATCTGCTGCTCGCCGGGCTGTCCGGGCATCTGCTGTCCCTGTGCCATCCACGGGTTATATCCCCACGGCATCTGCTGCTCGCCGGGCTGTCCGGGCATCTGCTGTCCCTGCGCCATCCACGGGTTATATCCCCACGGCATCTGCTGCTCGCCGGGCTGTCCGGGCATCTGTTGCCCTTGTGCCATCCATGGGTTATATCCCCACGGCATCTGTTGGTTCTGATTCATATTGGAATTTGAAGCTTCCGGCTGACTCTGTGCCGGCTGTTCAGGTTGCTTCGGTTCTTCTGCCTTTTCTGCCGGCTGCTCAGGTTCTTCAGTTTCTCCTGTAAAATCATATACAGGAGACTCAAATCTTGTCTCTTCCTCCGGCTGCCCGGCATCCTCCGTAAAGTCATATACGGGAGACTCAATTTTTTCTTCCTCCGGCTGCTCTGCCTCCTGTGCTTCCCCGGTAAAATCATATACAGGCGATTCATACCTCGGTTCTTCAGTCTGTTGAGCGGGAGCTTCCGTATTACCCTCGGCTTCGGCTGTCTGTTCCTGTTCGGTTTCTCCTGTAAAATCATATACCGGAGATTCGAGTTTTTCTTCCTCAACAGGTTTATTCTCTTCCGTTCCGACCATTGTATCTTCCCGTGCAGCCGTTTTATTCTCCCCTGCAACAGGCTGATTCTGTTCGGATGTCACGAAATCATTTTCACTGCTTGCCGTTTCTTTATCCCATATATCATCACCGACGGATTTTTGCTCATCATAATAATCCCCCGATTGAAGTAGTTTGGGACCCTTTCCGCCCTCACCCGACTCATCTATGCTTTCGGGTATCTGATACATATGGATATTCGGGGTTATTCCGAACATCGGCACATTCCAATTCAATGCGTATACATATGTTTCCACAACATAGCATGCCCATTTTTCCGCAATACAAGCTTCCTGCATAAGCACCTTAATGGACTGCAATATTGCTATACACTTATCAATCTCTGCCTGTGCATGAGCAAGATACAAGGCATTGCACACCCCCGCCTCAAAGGCATCCATAAAGAGCTTACGCTCCTGCTTCAGATCGGGAATAAGCTCCGCCAGAACCGTCTTGAGCTGTTGTCCGTCAAGAATCACGTCAACTCCATAGCTTTTTACTATGTATCGAAGTGCTTCCTTGGCACTCTGGAAAGTAATCTTGTTTTCCTCATCCTGCTTGAGTTTTGCTCCGCAGAACGGACAGTTCGTCATATTGGCATTACGTGCATTCGTTTTCCACTCGCTGCCGCATTGTTTACACTGCATTCAATCTCACCGCCTTCTGTGGAATTTCAAAAAACAAAGAACTTTTTCTCATATTTTGAAAATCCCTTCTATATCTTTAATAAAATACTGTTACATATATAAATATACTAAATATTGAATGAAATTTCAATAGTTGCTGCGAACTTTTTATATATTTTTCATATTATTCTGTATAAAAATTATGGAAAATAAGGAATAAAATAAGATGTTTTGAAATCCGCCCTAAAGCATTTCAAAAACACCTCCGACACTTCGTTGTGAAATGGGGATATTGAATTATCGGCAGAGAAACATCTCCCTTCCTTATATTAATATTATACTAAAATCTCATAAAAAAATCAATGTTTTTATTGCACATTTCATACCATATTTTACACAAAAATGACACGCAATTTTTTATACTTATTAGAAATGTGAAAATAGGCTGTCAGACTAAGCTTAAGCTTTGCTGACAGCCTACATGAATTATATCAACCCGGATGCGGACATTATGAGTAACTCTGTAAATAATCTATTACCGAATAAAGATTTTCACTTTTTTAACATACAAAATCTATAACCGTATTTCATACAAAATGAGGGATTATTTGCAAAAGAAAAAAATCATTTGTCCTTGCCTGCACAGCAATCTGTACAGCTTTCTCCGATGTCTGCTTTGAAATCATATCTTATCGGTACCTTAATGCTGATCTTTTGAACAAAGACAAGGCGGCAGACATTACAGTCCTTCTTACCCTTATCGCATATCACTATGGGGTCACCGCAGCATTCTATTTCAACATTTCCGACACGTACCTCAGGTGTGATATCAACAGGAGTACTTATATCTATAAAATGCTTGGAAATTTTTTTGCAGTCATCGCATTTATCCGAAGGATATTCCGGATATACATCATAAGGATTGTTCATATTTTACACCCACATTTACAATTTATTTACAGCTAATACATCGCAGTTTATTGCAGTTTATTGCAGTTTATTAAGGTTTCCCTTAATTTTAAAACTCCCTTGTTTTCGCTGCTGATACATAATATTCTGTGGGACTGAAATTTGTTACCCCATAAGCTTTTCGCAGTAATTCTTTACAGCATTATATAAGAACCGTGCTCCGCCCTCTGCTATGGCATCATAGTATGCGGAAAAACGATCATCCGTCACATACATTTCAGCAACCGCAAGGTGAGCGCTGGGAGAATAATTCTCATCCTCCCAGAATATACTTGCCCATTCTCCGTGCAGTCTTGCCATTTCCATAGCATCCTCACTTGCGGCGTCCCCCAGAGGAGCAAGCCTTTGCAGCATATCCTCAGCCTTTATTCTCAGTTCCTCCGATTTCCTCCATTTTTCTTCTGTAAGACCGGCGAGTATATCCGAGCTTGCCTCATAGACATCTTCTCCGTATTCCTCACGGATTTCCTCCCCGTAATTCCTTTCGTTTTCCTCAAGGAGCTGTTTCTTAAATTCTTCAAAGCTTTGTTTGTCATCCATAGGTTTATTACCTGCCTTTTTAATTTATTATTCTGCACGGAAAAACATACCATCCTCATCATATGGCTAACCCGTACATATCAGACACAAAAAATCATTTAAATTACGGCAAAGAACATTTGCCTCCCTTTTCATACATTCACTTGCCGCATCGGAACTTCTCCAAGCCTCTGTCATATATATTCATAGTGAATACTGTATACCCCTCCCGATATCACACCATATAAAACCAAACATCTCTAACTGTAAAAGGCACCAAGCGGTATATACACTGCCTCAAGCCGCACAGTCATATTGCCGACCTGCACCGGAAAGCCTTTTAAGCCAATCATTATAATCAATATAACCATAGCTGTACAGATTAAAACCCGCCAACACTGCACCATCATCGTCAACCGGAACATAGCTGTTTTCTTCCCTTGAAAACGTATCCAAAACGGGTACACATATCCACTGCCGCAAAATGAAACATAAACCGTAAGGTCGGGAATACCGTAGCTTTGCAAGGATACCCTGTATTCCTGCGGCATCAGATAATTCAGTGCCGACTCAATTTTTTCTATATTCTCATCACTCAGTCCGGATTTTTCAAGAGCTCAGGTTTCCTCTTATGTAATTGTTTCAGGCATTGTTCCGATTCCGTCAAGGTACAATCTCATTTCCGTTCACTATTGAAGCTGCTCGGTATTTCCGACCCTTGCAAATAATCTGTTTATTTCAAAATACAGTCCCCTATGCTCCTTTAATCTCAGATCGGGATCCGCTCCAAGAATTTTTTTCGCCGCTGTCTGTGTTTTATCTATAATATCCACACTTGACATACTCGCAACCTTAAGCTCAGGCAATCCGTGCTGACGTGACCCGAAAAAATCCCCGGGTCCCCTCAGACGCAGATCCTCATCGGCTATTTCAAATCCGTCATTTGTACGACACAAAACCGAAAGTCTTTCCCTTGTATTATTGCCCTGATTATCGGAAACAAGTATGCAAAAGGACTTATCCTTTCCCCTGCCGACACGTCCCCTCAGCTGATGAAGCTGTGAAAGTCCGAAGCGATCGGCATTTTCTATCATCATGACGGTTGCCTCCGGCACATTCACACCCACCTCAACAACAGTAGTAGAAACAAGTATATCTATTTTTCCCTGAGCAAATGCCGACAATACCTCATCTTTGGCGGCAGCCTTCATTTTACCGTGCAAAAGGCCTATCCCATATCCTCCGAGAACCGTTTTTCCAAGCTTTTTTATATATTCCTCCGCAGATTCAAGCTCAGACTCACCCTCCTCAACAAGTGGGCATACAATATAACATCTGTTTCCGTTATCTATATGTTTTTTAAGAAAGTTATACGCTCTGTTTCTCTTTCCGCTGTCTATAAGGCAGGTATCAATTTTCTGCCTTCCCGGAGGCAGTTCGTCAAGCATTGATAAATCAAGATCTCCAAATATCATAAGTGCAAGTGTCCTTGGTATGGGTGTTGCAGACATCACCATAATATGCGGATTTGTACCCTTTGAAATAAGTGCCGCCCTTTGTTTTACGCCGAATCGGTGTTGTTCATCTGTTATCACAAGTCCCAATGAGCGGAAAGCAACATTATCCGATATCAGGGCATGTGTACCGATAACAAGATCTACCTCCCCGTTTTCAAGATCATCATATATTACTCTCTTTTTAGCAACGGTAACCGAACCTGTCAGCAATGCAAGCCTTATTCCGCTGCCCTTAAGAAGCTCACTGAGTGATTTATAATGCTGTGTCGCAAGTATCTCGGTTGGTGCCATAAAGGCACACTGCATACCGTTTTTTATTGCTGTATAGCACACAGAAGCCGCAACCGCAGTTTTTCCCGATCCTACATCACCCTGTATAAGCCTGTTCATAGGGTATAACGATTTTTTCATATCGGCTATACACTGAGTAATTGCCCTGTCCTGTGCCGCCGTCAGTTTAAACGGAAGGAGCCTTTTGAATTCGTCACTGTAATCCTTACCTATTATGTACGATGATTTTTCCCTCGTTCCGACACTCCTAAGTCTTGCCATTCCAAGCTGCAAAATCAGCATTTCCTCAAACGCAAGCCTTTGTCTTGCATTTTCAATATCTTCAGGGCTGCCCGGAAAATGTATTTTTCTTATCGCAAAATCAAGGGAACATAAACCGTATTGCTTCAGTATTTCCTTTGGAATAGGATCGTTTATATTTTCGGGAAGAAGTTTGATTGCCTGACGAACCGAAATTTCTATCTGTTTTGCAGTAAGCCCGGCTGTCGCAGGATACACAGGATGTATGCCGGCACTGTTTATATCCGATACAGTCGGAGAGGACATTTCATAACCGCCGGAATATCTTTTGACTGTACCGTAAAAAAGAAATTTTCCTCCGCCGGAAAGCCTTTGATAAGTATATTTTTGATTAAAAAAAGTTACCGTTATATTATCATAACCATCACTTGCTATAAATTTGAAGACAGTCAGATTACCATGTATCCTCGCAGGTTTTAATACCTTTTCTATAGCTGCTTTTATACAGCACACCGTATTTTCCGGTGCATCTGCTATTTTGCACGGGTCGCTCCAATCCTCATATGTGCGTGGATAAAGCCTGAGAAGCTCACCTACGCTGCTCACGCCGAGTTTATTATAAAGCCTTGCCCTTGAAGCACCTATTCCCCTCAGCCTATCAATAGGCATATTAAAAAGCGAAGGCATATCATTCCTCCATAACATGACAATTTCTATAAAATTATTCTTATTTACAAAAACACGATAAAACCACAGTGTTTCCGCCGTAATCTTATCGTGATTTATTTTTTATTCAACAGAAAGAATGAAATAGTACACAGGCTGTCCGCCGTCTATTATGGAAATATCGGCCTCTATTCCTGTTTTTGCCCTTATTCCGTCAACAGCCGCACTTGCCTGCTCATCGGTAATGCCCTCTCCGTAAATCAAGCTTACATATGAGGTATCCTTGCTGATCATTTCCCTTGCAAGTCTTACGACAGCCTTTACGGGGTCCTTTTCCTTAAATGAAAGCTTACCATTATTAAGGGCAATTATATCGCCCTCTTTTATTCTCATCATACCGTATTCCGAATTTCTTGCCGCATACGTAACCTGTCCTGTTGATACATTAGAAAGCGATGCCGTCATATATTCACGGTTAAGCTCAGGGGTTGAATCCTTTGCATAGGAAAGCATGGCAACGAGTCCCTGCGGAATTGTTTTGGCAGGGATAATAACAACCTCTCTGTCCGTCACAAGTGGTACAACCTGTTCTGCCGCAAGAATTATGTTCTTATTATTAGGCAAAACAAAAACCGTCTTTGCCGGAGTAGCCATAACCGCACGGTATATATCGTCGGTGCTGGGATTCATGCTTTGTCCTCCGACCACCACATGATTGCAGCCAAGCTCCCTGAAAACATTTTCAAGACCCTCACCTGCTGCAACAGCAACAAAGCCCACATCCTCATCGGGTTCAACAGGCTTAAGCTCCTCCAACTTTCTTTGTGCCTCTTCTGCGGCAGCCTTTTCCTTCTCATATTCCTCGGCTGCTTTTCTGTGCTGTTCCTTCATATTTTCAATTTTTACGGTAAGAAGCTCACCGTAGTTTATAGCTTCCTCCAATGCTTTTCCGGGGTTTTCGGTATGAACGTGTACCTTTATGATATCCTCATCCTCAGCTACAACAACACAGTCACCTATTCCCTCAAGAAAGCTTCTGAGTTCATCAGGCTGTTTTGAAGCTTCATCGGCCTTACCCACTATAAACTCAGTGCAATATGTATATTTTATATCACCGTCAAAATCAGCTGCTGCATTTTTGAAAAATTCATCGTCGAGGTCATACTTTGTCTGAACCCCAATTTCCTCCTCAACAGCCTCAACCATAACACCGTCACGAAGAAGCGAAAGCATACCGTCCAGGATCATGCAAAGACCCATACCTCCTGCGTCAACCACTCCTGCTTTTTTAAGGACAGGCAGCATCTCCGGAGTCTTGTCGAGTGCATTATGTGCCGCTGAGCAAACAGTTCCCAGAACTACTACCGGATCATTATCCACATCGGCAGCGGCTCTTCCGGCATCAAATGCCATTCTTGCAACAGTCAGTATAGTACCCTCTGTCGGATTCATAACTGCCCTGTATGCCATCTCCACTCCAACATGGAATGCAGACACAAAGTCTTTTCCGTCAATTTCTTCACAACCGCCAAGGCCATCAGCTATTCCTTTGAAAAGCAGTGAAAGTATAACACCGGAGTTTCCTCTTGCACCCTTAAGCATAGCTGAAGCTGCAATAGACGCACATTCAGAAACGTTTTTAGGACTTTCATTTTCAAGTGCCTCTACAGCAGCACCTATAGTCATCGACATATTTGTTCCCGTATCCCCATCCGGCACGGGAAAAATATTGAGAGCATTAATTTGTGCCCTGTTTGACGATATATTGTTCGCACCGGATATAAGTGCATTTTTGTAACCGGATCCATTTATCATTTTCAGCACATCCTCATTAAATTTTCTCTGCGGAACTACCCAAAAAGCAGGTACCAACCATACCATGAAGGATTTCCGATCTAAAAAATCCTACAAAACCGATGAACCCGCCGTTCACGGCTCCGACTTCATTGTAGCATAAAAGAACGTCAATGTACATACCCTGTTACAAATTTTTTCCAAAATAATAATTTATCTTACCTCTACGATAAGTTTCATAGCAGTGCGGTCCACACCGTCTATTTCAATATTGGTAAATGCAGGAATGCAGACAAGGTCTATTCCCATAGGTGCAAGATAACCTCTTGCAACGGCAACGGATTTAAGGGCCTGATTGGTTGCACCTGCTCCTACGGCCTGAATTTCCACACAGCCATAATCCCTGACAACACCTGCTATTGCACCTGCCACGGAATTCGGCGAAGATTTAGACGACACTTTAAGTATTTCCACCTTCAGTAAACCTCCTCAAAATTTATCTTCCATAATTGCTAAAAGCGAATTATCAACATATATATAATAACCACAAAAGAAAAAATATGCAAGTACTTTCATAAAATATTCCGTTTTGCACAAATTTTCACCGAATTTGAATACGTTTCAATGAAATTGTCCTCCCACTTTTATCATCTATATCAAAAATTATACAATCCATTCTGCACAAACCGTGTGCAGTTTCAAAACGGACAGGCAGCTTTTCTCTGAATTTTCTGATTACAAGGGAAGACTCCACACCCAATACAGACTCATCAGGACCGGTCATCCCAACATCTGTTATATATCCCGTGCCGTTTTTCAATATTTTTTCATCAGCGGTCTGTACGTGTGTGTGGGTTCCGAATATTGCGGAAACTCTGCCATCGAGGTAATATGCGAGTGCAAGCTTTTCCGATGTAGCCTCGGCGTGAAAATCAACAATCACTATCCTTGTTTCCAATTCCTTTATAATTCTGTCTGCGGCATCAAACGGACTTTCAAGGCTTTCCATATAGACACATCCGAGCAGATTTACAATTCCCACCTGAATACGTCCCATATCATAAAGTGTATAGCCCCTTCCGGGTGTTGTCCTTTCCGGATAATTGGCAGGTCTAAGTAAAAACGGGAACTCATCATGCATCTCCGGAGCTTCTCTGCGGCGGAAACTATGATTTCCTCCTGTTATTATATCAACACCGCTCGAAAACAGATAGTCTGCGGATTCGGGGGTTATACCGTTGCCGGTCGCGGAATTTTCACCGTTTGCCACCACAAGATCAATTTTTTCATTCTTTTTAAGCTCAGGAAGCCGACTTCTCAGAAACTCACATCCAACGGCTCCGACTACATCTCCTATTGCAAGAATCCTCATTACTTCTATCATCCTGTCCCATTAATATTTAACATACACTATTTTAAATTCATTTTATGTAAATGTCAATGTCATTTTGAAATTTTTATAAACCTGTAAACATTTTTGCGTAAGAAGCCCTGGCAACACTCAATGACCTAAAATCCTTTTCATTCACAAAGCCGTAACCCGGCTGCAAGCTGCTGAAACAGCTATACAGTCGGGTTATGTTTTTATATTATTTACTCTCCACAGCCACAGCCGCATTTTTTTCTTCCGTCCGATGGACAGTTTTTAGGAAAGAACTGACCTGTCGGGAAATCTATGCTGCTAAACAACTCACAGGGATCTTCGGAATTTGATATACATTCCTTCTTCGGTATACAGAAATCGTATGCAGGAACAAGCATCTGTACATCCCTCTCAAGCTGTACGACCGTAAACACACCGATAGATACAAGAACCTCCTTGTTGCTTTCACTCTGAACAAATTCTCCGCCGTAGCGGTGCATAATACATTCGGGAATACGGCAGGGAGGCATTTGACAATGATCGTGTTTCTCGCTTAATCTTGCCGAAAGTGCTATAGGCTCTGCAACCTGCACAACAGCCTTGGGACAATTCTGACTTGCCGTTCCGACTCCGTCAGGCGAATCGGGACAATCCGATGTGAAGATCTTCACGCTGCCCTCACTGCCGAAAAGTACTGCTCTCTTTGAAAATACGGCAAGACCCTTCACAGGCATAGGAAGTGCATTGGGAGCCATAAATGCATCAAGGCAAACATCAAAATAAAAGGTCATATCCACAGCATAAAAGCCGTTATGGAAGGGAACAGGCTGGAGATTTACAGCAACATTACTTACATTTACACTGTTAAGACGGACACTTGTAGCCTTATCTATAAGGCACTGACCCGGCTTAGTAAGGTATACAGGGAGATCCTCCAGGCAATCCTTATCAAGGCATGAGTCGTAAATTCTCGGTGCATTTATACAAACAGCCTCTTTTACATTTTCAAGGCTTAAGTCTTCATCACAGCCGATAATATTATCCGACATAATGTATTCCTCCTTATGATGGTTATACCACATAATATGCCGGATTCAAAAAATAGTTCATACACAAAAACCGCCGCACAGCCTTATGGGCCGCACGGCAATTATTTACAGGTATTTATTATTTACTTAGCGTACTCTATTGCTCTGCTCTCTCTAATTATATTTACCTTTATCTGACCGGGATACTCAACCTCTTCTTCGATCCTCTTACAGATATTCCTTGCGAGCAACACCATATCATCATCCTTGATAACCTCAGGCTTTACAATAATACGTACCTCACGACCTGCCTGTATTGCAAAGCTTCTTTCAACTCCCTCATAAGATGAAGCAACCTCTTCAAGCTTTTCAAGTCTTTTGATATAGTTTTCTATATTTTCTCTCCTTGCTCCGGGACGAGCCGCAGATATTGCATCCGCCGCCTGGACAAGGCAGGCAATTATCGTCTTTGCTTCAACATCTCCATGATGTGCCTGTATAGCGTGTACAACAAGCTCGCTCTCCTTATACTTGCGGGCAACATCAACACCTATCTCAATATGTGAGCCTTCTATCTCATGGTCAAGAGCCTTTCCTATATCATGCAAAAGTCCCGCTCTTCTTGCCATTGTAGGCTCCAGCCCAAGCTCAGACGCCATTATGCCGCAAAGATATGCAACCTCAAGCGAATGATCAAGGACATTCTGTCCGTAGCTTGTACGAAAATGCAGTCTTCCGAGCAGCTTTACGAGCTCAGGATGTATATTGTTTACGCCTGCTTCTATGATTGCCCTTTCTCCCTCGGATTTTATCATAGCCTCAACCTCACGACGGGCTTTTTCATACATTTCCTCAATACGTGCAGGGTGTATTCTTCCGTCGGATATTAGCTTTTCAAGCATTACTCTTGCAATTTCTCTCTTGACGGGTTCAAAGCAGGAGAGGGTAATTGCCTCGGGCGTATCGTCAATTATAAGATCAACACCTGTTATTGTTTCAATCGCCCTTATGTTTCTACCCTCCCGTCCGATTATACGACCCTTCATTTCATCGCTCGGGAGCGGCACAACCGATACTGTTGATTCACTCACATGATCTGCGGCAACTCTCTGTATAGCCAGGGAAATAATCTCTCTTGCAGCTTTTTCCGACTCATCACGGGTCTTCTGCTCAAATTCCATAATCTTGACCGCCTTCTCATGTGTCAGTTCACTGTCAAGATTATTAATGATATAAGCCTTAGCCTGTTCGGACGTAAGACCGGAAATTTTTTCAAGCATTTCAAATTCGCTCTGCTTGATTTTTTCGGCCTCAGCAAGTCTGCTCTCGGCAGCCTTGTTTTTCTGTGTAACAGCCTCTTCTTTTTTTTCAAGGCTGTCCAGCTTCTTTTCCACGGTTTCTTCCTTTTGCTGTATACGTCTTTCCTGACGCTGAATATCTCTGCGTCTGTCGGATATTTCCTTTTCTGCCTCGGCAAGAAGTCTGTGTGCTTCGTCCTTTCCCGCAATGAGAGCTTCTTTTTTGGAAGCCTCTGCCGAACGCTTTGCCTCTTCAACAATCCTTTCGGCTTCCTTTTCAGCCGAGCCGATTTTTTCCTCACCGATCTTCTTACGGTAATTTATACCGCCGAAAAAAGCAGCAACACCGACAGCCACAGCAATAACAACAATAAGTACTATTGCCAGAACCGGATCCATTAATCTGACACCTCCTAAGTTGATTTTTAATACTGATTTTCATACAGTTAAATTAAGTCTGCAACCAACTCAAAGGTGCCGTCCTGTAAACACTTGCCCTGATGTGCTTTTCGTATACACTCAGCACTTTCCGCACTGCAACACACAAACACTGAGCCACTGCAAAACAAGGCAGTGACGGCATAATATTATATTTTACTGTATTTACATCTGCCGCACATCGGCGGCATATTGCCGATAAAGAAGTATTATAACCACAAAGAGCAATCCCGCCATAAGGGAAAACACAATCCATCACGGACGACAGACATCCTGCTCTTTCTCTGCCAAACAAACAAGCAGAGCTATTAAAATTATACAGCCTGCAAAGCCGCATTGTATTAAATAAATTATCCTGTCGCTATAATATAAAAATATAATATATACATAAACGGCATAATTGAGTTGAAAATTCAGTCACCGGACACAAAGTCCTCAAGACGTTTTACGTCTTTATATATTTTATAACGAATAATATATTTTTGTCAAGAATTTTATATAATTTCATAAATTTAATTTCTGCCAAGGTACATTTTGTGTAAAATTCCATGTTATGCTCATACAAGCAGTACCCTTAGACTATTTATCTCTACTATAAAAAATATAAGATAATTATATGCCGCCATGAATCATCGAAATAAAATCACAGATTTTTAATAAGTAAATCACATAGTTAGCAGCCATATACACTGATTTAAATTTTATTATTGTACTATCAGCCTCGTCAATAATACCGTACAATTCAACGGAATTAGACCTAATCTGTAACTACTTCAAAATCTGACCATCGATGTTTCATATATGGGTTTATTTGTTCAATAATAATACTCTCATCTCGTATTAATTCCAAAATGATTTTGGAACAATAAGTACCTCCATATCTTTTTCTTCACAAATCAATACACTTGCAAAGCTCGATTAAATCTCCATATTTTTCAAGCTCACCCGCTTTTTTTCTCAGAGCAGCCGCACCATGCACACCCTTGAAATACCATGCGGCGTGCTTTCTCGCCTCACGCATACCAAGATATTCTCCCTTATATTCACACAGCTTTTTTATATGCCGCAAAAGCACGGTTATTCTCTCTGCATTTGATATGGGCAAAGACGGTCTGTCATAACCTAAAAGACTGTTTATCTCCCTGAATATCCACGGATTACCCAGCGCACCCCTGCCAATCATAACAAGGTCACAGTCCGTCCGCTCATACATCCTTGCGGCATCCTCCGCTGTATTGATATCCCCGTTTCCTATAACAGGTATATTTACTGCTTTTTTCACCTGACGTATTATGTCCCAATCAGCATATGGCATATACTGCTGTTCCCTTGTTCTTCCATGTACGGTCACTGCTGATGCTCCTGCCTGCTCGCAGATTTTCGCAACCTCAACAGCATTAACGTTGTTTTTATCCCACCCCTTACGTATTTTTACCGTAACGGGTACTGGTACTGCATTTTTAACCGCTGTTACAATTTCTCCGCAAAGCTCCGGATTTTTCATAAGCGCCGAACCCGAAAAATTGCCTACTATCTTCGGTGCAGGACACCCCATATTTATATCTATAATATCCGGCTTATATTTCATAGAAAACCTCGCCGCATCAGCCATAACCTCAGGCTCATACCCAAAAAGCTGAACCGCTGCCGGTCTTTCATTTTCGGATAATTCAAGTAATTCGCAAGATTTTTCACTATTATACTTTATTCCCTTTGCACTTACCATTTCCCCGACAACATAAGCCGCTCCGAAATCAACACATAATTCACGGAAGGCTCTGTCCGCAGTTCCTGCCATTGGTGCAAGTGCCGCAAAACCGTTTATTTCCACATTTCCTATTTTCATTTCTTACCCCTGTTTTTCTTTTTTAATCGATATCTGACATTATTCAAAACCTGTCCTGTGAAATCAAATCTATTTCTTTCATTATGACATTCATACCATTCATTCCGGGAATATGTGCTCCGTCTTTTATTACACTACAAGAAACCATAGAATTACCACAGTCTTCAATAAACTTTTTTATCATATTCGTACTTGTAACTATATCGCTTTCTCCCTGAAAAATCTTATACGGTATGGTAATATTTTTAATATCATCACGCAAATCAACTTCTGCAAGTTCATTTACAATACTATGATTATTTGAATATCCATTTTTCATTACAGCAATAAAATCTCCGAATTTGTAATCAGGACTTGAAAGCAATCCCCTGATGATTTTCCCCACAGAACTTTTAGGCTCATTAGGATTACGGTAGCCATTTGTATATTTATCAATATATCTTACCATCTTAATCGCAAAATTAATAGGAAATTCATCCTTTTCAAACGCTGAATAAACTTCGTTCTTCACATTTTTCGGTGCTTTTGATTCCATTATGGCGAGTCTTGTATCATCACACCTTAAAAGTCTGTAAAGTACCTGTCCGTAGACAATTACACCGTTTAATGAATATGCTTTTCTTACTGCCGCTTTAGCCGCAAGCACAGAACCCCACGACATACCAAACAAATATACTTTATTTGCAGGGAATTTCTTTCTCATCGTATCTATAAGATCGGAAGTCATATCAACGAAATCATTTATTGATATATCATCCGGCAGTTTGGCATTATTTATACCGCAGCCGTATTGATCCCAAGATACAAGTATACATTTATCGGTTATTTCAGGATATAGTCCACGGCATCCGACACCGAACGGAACAGGACTGCCCGGACCGCCATGGAGAGTTATAATAACAGGCAGACCGGAATTTTTTCCTTCTACAAGTACCTTTTGTTCAAATTCTCCTAAGCGGACAGTAATAATTTCCGATATCTCGTTGCTGTCAATAATTTTCTTTCGCTCTTTATTCATATGTTAAATCTACCTCAAAAACCTATATGTTTTTCTTATTTTTTATATTCTCCCAATAAGTCTTATATGCCTGCTCGTTTTTATTATTTCCTGGCACATAATACACAGCGTCCTTCACTCCATCGGGAAGATACTGTTGAGGCGTCCAATGATCCGGAAAATCATGTGGATATTTATAAAATTGTCCCTTCACCTTTGCATCCTCTCCGTCACAATGCTTATTTTGCAGGCATCTCGGAAAACCATATGCCTTGCCTGCCTTTATATCCTCCTCAGCCTTAGCTATTGCCATATATGCGGAATTTGATTTCGGTGATTGTGCAACAAGAATAACGGCATCCGCAAGGGGGATTCTTGCTTCGGGAAGTCCTACCATCATAGCTGCATCGACAGCCGCCTTGACTATCGGTATAATTTGCGGATTTGCAAGTCCTACATCCTCACAGGCGCACACCATGAGCCGTCTGCAAGCCGAGGGAAGGTCGTTTGCCGCAAGTATTCTTGCAAGATAAAGTATTGCCGCATCAGGATCTGAGCCACGCATTGATTTTTGGAATGCAGATAAAAGGTCGTAATGCTCGTCACCCTCCCTGTCATAACGTACTGCACTTTTTTGCGTAAGCTGGGATACGATATCAAGCGTTATTGTAATTTTATCTCCACTCTGTTTTGATGAAATAACGGAAAGCTCCACCGCATTTATCGCCTTGCGTACATCTCCGCCGCAAGCATATGCTACATGGTTTATTGCTTCCTCAGAAACATCAATATGTATATTATAATCCTTTTCAAGATAATTATAAGCACGTTTTATTGCCGGAACAACATCATCCTTTTCCACGGGCTTAAATTCAAACACGGTTGAACGGCTGAGTATTGCTCCATAAACATAAAAATATGGATTTTCCGTTGTTGAAGCAATAAGTGTTATACTTCCGTTTTCTATATACTCCAGAAGTGTCTGCTGCTGTTTTTTATTGAAATACTGAATTTCGTCAAGATAAAGAAGTATCCCGTTTATACCGTCAAATCCGTTAAGCTCCTCAAAAATATTTTTTATATCCGAGGTAGACGCTGTTGTCCCATTAAGTTTTCTTAACGTTCGGTTAGTCCTTTTTGCTATAAATGAAGCAAGCGTCGTTTTACCCACACCCGAAGGACCATAAAATACCATATTTGGTATATTTCCCGATTCTATTATCCGTCTGAGCGGTCTGTCCTCATCAAGAAGATGATGCTGACCGACTATTTCTTCTATACTTTGCGGACGCAAACGATCGGCAAGCGGAGAATCCATTTTTTTCACCTCGCAAAAATTACCTGTGTGTCATTTACAACTAAATTATATCAAAACATAAATAAAAATTCAATAGAAACAGCGGTCACCAACATACTGTCCGGAACTAAAAAACATTTCCCTGCCATGTCATAACAGTGGTTCCACAAAAAAACAAAAAACCTGTCTAATCAAGACAGGTTTATGTAAAAGGGCTCACACCCTGAAAACCAAATAAAACGAAGCAAAAGTACCAAAGTATATGGTCAAGCCCTCGACCTATTAGTACTGCCAAGCTAAACGCCTCACGACGCTTACACACGCAGCCTATCAACCT
>CANQLX010000037.1 GCA_947624835.1 uncultured Clostridia bacterium | reverse complement strand
CTATTTACCTGATCGACCTATGTCAATTATATCATGGGTACGATCAAACCGATTAACTATTTTATAGCCTGATTTTTTGGCTATAAACATATTATACGAGGAGAGTAAAAAATGAACAGACGCATGGTGTTATACAGAGTAGGTCAGATTATGTGTCTTGAAGCTGTTTTAATACTGCTTCCTCTGTTAGTATCCTTGCTTTATAAAGAGTTTTTCTGTACTGCTGCGTTCGGAATATCCGCAGCAGGGGCTGCAGTATTTGGTGCAGTGTTAATGTTAGTATTCAAAACCAAGGATAATATGATGTTTGCAAAGGAAGGCTTTACCATTGTAAGTCTTGCGTGGGTACTATTGTCTGTTATAGGTGCATTGCCGTTTTTTATAAGCAGGGAGATACCGAATTTTGCCGATGCATTTTTTGAAACCGCAAGCGGATTTACAACAACAGGTGCTTCTATACTTGAAAATGTTGAAGTAATGAGCAAAAGTATGCTCTTTTGGAGAAGCTTTACTCATTGGATTGGCGGAATGGGAATACTTGTGCTGGTTATGGCTATAATTCCCACGGATTCGGGACGTTCTATTCATATAATGAGAGCAGAAATGGCAGGTCCGGTTGTTGGAAAGCTTGTTCCGAAAATAAAGGATACTGCAAAAATATTGTATTATATTTATTTTGGTCTGACGATAGTTCAGATAATATTTCTTCTTATGGGAGGTATGCCGCTTTTTGACAGTATAGTTCATGCACTCGGAACTGCAGGTACGGGCGGATACGGAATAAAAGCAGATTCCATAGGCGGTTACAGTCCGTATTTGCAGTGGGTAATAGCAATATTCATGGTTATTTTTGGCGTGAATTTTAATTTGTATTATCTGCTGCTTCTGAAAAAGTTCGGTGTTGTTCTGAAAAATCTTGAGCTTTGGGTTTTCCTTGGCATAGTAATGGTATCAACTGTTGTTATTTCGGTAAATATATTTCCGATATACGGAAATGTCGGGGATTCGGTAAGAAACTCATTCTTTCAGGTTACGTCAATTATGTCAACAACGGGTTATTCCACAGCGGATTTTAATCTATGGCCTTCTCTTTCGAGGTCTATATTATTTGTGCTGATGTTTCTTGGTGGTTGTGCAGGATCTACAGCCGGCGGTCTGAAGCTATCGAGGGTTATAATTCTTGTTAAGTCCGCATGGAACGATATAAAACAGCAGCTCCATCCACGTTCCGTGACATCCGTAAAAATAGACGGAAAGGCACTTGACAACAACACCACACGCAGAGTCAACATATATTTCTTTGTCTATATGGCTCTGATACTGGTTGTATTTTTACTCATATCATTTGAGTCATTCGGATTGGAAACAAATCTTACTGCGGCTGTTTCGTGTGTAAACAATGTAGGACCGGGACTCGGAGCCGTCGGACCATCCGGAAACTATTCCGAGTACTCTGATTTTTCAACCATTGTACTTGCCCTTTCGATGATTCTCGGCAGGCTTGAAATTTTTCCCTTCCTCCTTGCCCTCAACCCCCAAAACTGGGTAAACAAAAACAAATAGGCGGTGTGGCGGCGTGCCGCCGCTGTCCGGTTTCAGTTCCGTGTATTCAACTGTTTTTAAGTCATTCCTTTTGCTTTCCCTAAAGCAGAAATAAATTGACCTGTTGAATTTTTTGCTTTTGCACCTTAATTCTACAAAATCGGGTGCAGAAATATAACCCTACATTCAGAAAATTACTCTCACAAAGTGAGGATTTAATGTTTTATATAATGATAAACCGATTTGATGATTTGAAAGAATAAAAAATAATTGCCGACTGAGAATAAACTTGGTACAACAGTTAATTTTTTGTCTAAATCTGGTAAATCGGAATAATATATTAAAAAATAGCCTGCGGATGATTTTTCATAACCACAGACTATTTTTTTATTATTTACCGAATTTATGGTATGTTAGGTAGGAATAGGATGACTTTCCGTGAGGGCAATGTAAATATCCGCACACAGTGCGACTGATAACATGAAAATATGGTACTGTCCCTCGGTAATATTTACCTCATAGCCCTCACCCTGCTGAGTCCAGCATTTTTTCTGTGTCATAATGACCTCTCCGTTGGAATTAAGCATCGAGAATCTTCCGTCTGCAAGGTTTCCGATAAAACGGAAGGTGCTGCCGTATATTGCAAATGAAAATTGCTTATTTATACACGGCACAAGAGCATAGAATCTCCTTGAACATCTTATTGTAAAATAATTTAAGACAAAATTATTGAATTTAATTGTTGAAACATTTTGATTTTCACTGTCTGTCATCACTATACGCAAGGAGGAGGAAGCATCAACACGAGCTGTATATAGAGGCTCAGCATTATAATTATATATTGTAAAGCCATCAACACACGCAGCACCACGCTTTATGAAAAATTTCATGCTGACCCCCCTTTTTTTAATTATTCTGTATTTAGTTTACCCGAAAAAAGCGTTTTCAATCATTGATTTTGGCATATGTGTAAGTTTTGATATATCCTCTGCCGTTATGCTTTCCATACCAATGGTTTCGTCACTTTCAAAGGCAAGTAAAAGATGAGCCGCAAAACAATCCGCCTCTTTTTCAAATTTCGATATACAAAAGCTTGTATTAAGACTCAGCTGTACTGTATTTGTTGTTCCGTGCAATATAATATGTCCAAGCTCATGTGCCGCTGTTATTCGCCGATTGAAATAATTAAGGGCAGTATTCAGAATTATGAAGGGTATTTCCTCCATAGTTACGGTAAAGCCGTTGATATGTTCGGGCAAGTCCCTGTCTACTGTTATTATTCCCATTTTTTCGCAGATATAAAACGGATCTGCACTTCCGTATTTTTTAATTAGCTGTTTAACACTGTGTTCTATTTTATTCATACAAGTCTCCGTTTATCCGAATGATTCTTTTCTGTGCTGTTTTGCAAGTGCGGCAACTGCCCTTATAGCATCAACGATCTTTTTCTTATCTTCCTCGTTAAGAGGAACACCGTCAAACATTAAACCCTGTTGAGAACTGAGAACCTGTGTAAATTCGTCAAAAACCTCAGAAAGCTCACATACTCCGTGCTTTTGCACGGATTTATTTTTTCCCAGAAGATAGTCTGCCGATACCCCGAATACCGAACAGATTTTCAGTATCATGGCACTGTCCGGCTGTCGTCTGCCCTGTTCATACATTCCCACGGCTGATGCAGATATCCCGAGCTTTCCCGCAAGCTCCGATTGTGTCATTCTGCTGTTCTTTCTAAGCTCTTTTATTTTGCTTCCTACACGGTTTTTCATACTGTCCCCCAAAATTTCTCCGCCAATATATGAGGCTGAATTATTGTTTCTAATATTATAACACCACGATATGTGTATTTCAAGTATTATTTTTTGTTATATTATCTATTATACAATTATTGCGACAATATCCAAAAAAAATAAAATTACCTATTGATTTTTACTCAAAACGGTTTATAATTAATTATGAGGCGAAGTTGAAATGCACATAATTAAAAAATTCGGTGCATTTGATATGCCTTTATTTTGGAATATCAAACTACACGCAACGTGTGGAAAGGAGCGAATATGACATACAAGGAATGGGCAGAGGAATACTTTGAAAGTGCAGGGAATCTAAGGGAAAGGATAGCAGTGCTTAAGAATGAACTGAAAACAGTATCCGCCGATAAGCTTGTTGAGCTTACAAACAGGATTAATATTATGACAGCAATGTACTATGAATGTATGGATACTGCAAGACTTCTTGCAAGAAGAAAGGGGGAATGCTGATGAAAACAGTCATAAGATATATCGGTGAAACCGAAGAAAAGGAAATTTCGTTCAATGCCTTTCTTGACAGTAAGGATGACCGTGAAAACGGAAACCAACGCAACAGAATGAAACGCATATTGAAATTAGCCATGGAAAATGAGCTTACTGAAAGACAGAAGGACTGTATAAATATGAAATTCTATTCGGGAATGAAGGTTTGTGAAATAGCAGATAAGCTAAGAATAAAGCCCGCAACCGTATATAAACATATAAGGAAGGGGATTGCTGCAATAAAACACTGTGCCATATATGTTTAATACATATTTTTTAATAATTTTAATTTAATATATGAATAAAAAAATAAAAAATGACAATGCTATTAGGGACAGAATTATTTTGGAGGTATTTTATATGCTTGATAAAATTTCTTTGATACTGCTCATAATCGGCGGACTCAACTGGGGTTCTGTCGGTATATTCCAGTTTGATATAGTCGCTTGGATATGCGGCGGACAAACAGGTATTATAAGCAGAATTATCTATACTCTCGTAGCACTTGCTGCTATCTGGTGTATATCTCTTTTATTTCGTGATGAGTCGTCCTATAACAAGGATAGATCTGCGTTCAGTGAGTAATGCAAAACACACGATAAGAATTATACCGAAACTGTAACAAACGGTCTGCTGCACTCTACCGGTGCGACAGACCGTTTGAACCTTATATATTTCCCAGCATAATTTTTGTAATACTTCCGTTATTATCCGTTTTCACTGTGTATGGCACTTTTGAGTTGGAAGAATAAGAATAACCGTTTTCATCAGGATACAGCATTATGCTGTCTTTATTTTTTTTTAGATCATTCATAAGTGTATAAACAGCTACAGGGAACGAATTATCCGGAATCAGTACCGTGTCACTGCGACATATAAGTGATCCGAGAGAAACCGTATATTTTCCGTTTGAACAACGAAAAGTCAGTCCTGACAAGGTTTCCGGAGAATTGAGTCTGACTGACTCCATGCCGTCACTTAAAAAGCTTAGTGTACAGTTATAATCATTTCCCAAATAATTTACTACACAATTTCTTTCCGATTCAAGCTTTAGCATAGGTGCGTTATTTTTTTCTGAGCAGGCTCCTGCTGACAGTAAGAGGATCACACATAAAAATGCCGCAATAAATTTTTTCAAGTTTCCGACCGCCTTTCACAAAGTATGGTTTATAAGCCATGCCGGTTTTCGTACTATTATATCATATTCATATATAATAGGTTTATGATAAAATTTATCAGGCTTCAGCACTAAGCCTTGATGACTCCGGGCAAGACCTCCTTGCTACAAATTTTTAAGGCGGCGGGTTAGGAAATTACAAATCATCGGCAGAGATGTTTTTCATTGCGTTTTTCGCACAGCAAATTTTGTCTTTTGCAGATTGCCTTTTAAAGTTCTCACCGACCGGAAAGCTGCTGTTTTACAATTTTGTATTTATGAACTGCGACAGATCCACTACGATCCTTATTATTTCAGTACATACTTAAGCTCCTCAATCATATCGCTTGGCAGCATAGTCCGTGATGAATATTTCTCTGCACATTTATCTCCCGCAAGACCGTGATAATAAACACCGTATATTGCAGCTTCATCGTAGCTTACACCCTGTGCAAGGAAGGATGCTACCATTCCCGCAAGAATATCTCCGCTTCCGCCCTTTGCCATGCCGTTGTTTCCGGTAAGATTAACATAGACATTTCCGTCAGGTAGAGCGATAAGGGTGTTTGCACCTTTAAGAATAACAGTAACTCCGTATTCACATGCAAAATCTCTTGCTATATTGTATCTGTTCCTCTGTATATCAGCAACATCCGTACCGGTCAGCCCGGCCATTTCGCCGGGATGCGGTGTAAGAATAACGGGTGCACTGCATTGTCTTAGAACGTCCTTGTTAATAGAAACAGAATTAATACCATCGGCATCAAGAACAACGGGTTTGTTCGATGTACTTATCATAGCCGAAACAAGCTCAGCCATATTGTTGCTCGTTCCAAGACCGCATCCGATAAGAAGTGCATTAGCCTTTTCAAGTATTTCATATTGTAATGTGTCAAATGCATTTATACTTATCAAACCGTCATCTGATTGCTCAAGAGGAATAAATACAGATTCGGTAAGCTTTGATGCTACAATGGGATAAATTCCGTTTGGAACTGCCGAACGCAGAATCCCTACTCCGCTGCGAAGAGCTGCCATTCCGGAAAGCACGGCAGCTCCCGACATCCCGTAGCTTCCGCAAACAGAAAGCAGTGTTCCGTTTGTTCCTTTATGTGCGGTTTTTTTCTTTTCCCTCAGAGGATGTGTTTGGATAAATTCATCTGTCGTTTTCATTACATAGTTACAGGTATCGATAATAGTTTGGGGTATACCTATACGTGCAACAGAGACTTTCCCGCAATAATCCGTTGAGGGATAGAGGACATGCAGCGGCTTGAGTGCTGTGAATGATACTGTATAATCAGCATGGAAACATTCATCCGGAATCTCTCCGGTATTGCATATAATTCCGCTGGGGGTATCAATGGCAATTTTGACTGCCTTTGTATTTTTGTTGCAGCAGTTTATAATATGTGCACTGAACGGGTCGGGCATATCCCTGAACGATATCCCGTATATTGCATCTATAAGCATATCGGAATCATTTATGACACTGATACATTCCTCCTGTTTTTCCGGAAAGTACAGTATATCTACCTTATCAGGTATAATTTCGAAATTCAGTTTACCGAGGTCGGTTGTGGGATATTCGTTTGCCACTATAACCGTAACCTCACTCATAAGAGAAAGAAATCTTGCTGTAGCGAAACCGTCACCCCCGTTATTTCCCTTTCCGCAAATAACAGTTACTTTTTTCAGCTTATTTTGTATTATGATTTTTGTGGCAAGATCAGCAACAGCGGCGCCTGCCTGCTCCATTAATGAAGCAAGAGGAAGTCCGCTTCGTACATACACTCTTTCAATATTGTGCATTTCTCCGCTTTCTACAACTATCATTATTATCACCCCGTTATGTTTTCAGTCAGCGTACAGTATACTTTAACCCTGTACGCATATACACCTTAATACCTTATACTATTCTAACACTGAAGTTGATATTTTTCAATCAAAAATACGTATTTTTTGTGCAATTATCTCAGAAAATCAGTATATTGTTAATTAAGAAAATAATTACTTCTCATATTTGATAATAAATTTTCAATATTGTATTGACAATTATAAAAAAACAATATAAAATGTTATTGTTGCTTGTTGGCAGCGGCAAGATATATTATGGAGACGTATCGAAGTGGTCATAACGGGCCTGACTCGAAATCAGGTAGTCCTCACGGGCTCGTGGGTTCGAATCCCACCGTCTCCGCTCAGTGATTTAAAACCCGCATAATGTGCGGGTTTTAAAATTATATCCTTGAAAAATCCCCGAATTATCGGTTTTTTAGTAGTAATAAAAATTCGTAAATCATAGAAATGAGGTAGTTATTTGAATATTAAATGGGATTTTTATTCTCCGATTTCTAAAAACGATATACATCAAGTAGAAACCTATTTTGGAATAAACTTACCGCAAAAAGGGTAGGGTTTAAGTCTTTTTACAGATATTCAAACATTATCCCGATCATCAATAAAAAAACAAAACAAAACAAAGACTGATATACGTATTTATAACTTTTTTATAAATATGGAACAAATGGTACACTATTGCTTGACAATATAATGCACGGATTGTAGAATTATATATAATGATTTTGAATTTTGAAAGGAGAAATTAAATGTTTAATACAGATTGTCTGCATGGGGGATACCGCCCCGAAAACGGTGAGCCGAGGAACATTCCGATAATACAGTCTACAACGTTCCGCTATGAAACAAGTGAGGATATGGGAAAGCTGTTCGACCTTGAGGCTGAAGGCTATTTCTATACAAGACTTCAGAATCCGACAAACGATATGGTTGCTGCACGTATTTGCAAGCTTGAGGGAGGTACGGCGGCAATGCTGCTGTCATCGGGGCAGGCGGCGTCATTTTTCTCGATTTTCAATATTGCCTCTGCCGGGGATCATATTGTTTCTTCCTCAACAATATACGGAGGTACATATAACCTTTTTGCCGTTACAATGAAAAGAATGGGTATTGAATTTACATTTATCGATCCGGACTGTACGGAGGAGGAGCTTAATGATGCATTCCGTCCGAATACAAAGGCATTATTCGGAGAAACCATAGCCAATCCCGCACTTGCGGTGCTTGATATTGAGAAATTCGCAAGGGCTGCACATTCTCACGGAGTGCCGCTTATTGTAGATAATACCTTTGCCACACCTTGGGGCTGCCGTCCGTTTGAATGGGGAGCGGATATTGTTATACATTCCACAACAAAATATCTTGACGGTCATGCTGCGGCCGTTGGCGGAGCCATTGTTGATTCGGGTAAATTTGACTGGGATAAATATGCGGATAAATATCCGGGACTTACCACACCTGATGACAGCTATCATGGTATCACATATACAAAACGCTTCGGATTGGGCGGTGCTTATATAACAAAGGCTGTTGCCCAGCTTATGAGAGATTTCGGCTCAACGCCTGCTCCGATGAATTCATTTCTTCTCGGACTCGGAATAGAAACACTTCCGCTGCGTATGGAGCGTCATTGTGAAAATGCAAGGAGGATCGCAGAATATCTCAATAGTCATCCGAAGATTGCATGGGTGAGATATTCAGGTCTTGAGGGTGATAAATATTATGAGCTTGCCCGGAAATATCTGCCGAATGGCTCATGCGGAGTTGTATCGTTCGGTGTTGCCGGCGGAAGAGCCGCTGCCGAAAGGTTTATGGCAGGACTTAAGCTTGCTTCTATTGCTACTCATGTTGCAGATGCTAAAACCTGTATTCTTCATCCTGCTTCCGCAACACACAGACAAATGAATGATGCAGAGCTTGAGGCTGCGGGAGTATCAGCCGATTTGGTAAGGCTTTCTGTGGGTCTTGAGGATTCTGAGGATTTGATTGCAGATCTTGCACAGGCTTTGGAAAATATATAATTCAAAATATAATTAAGTGTTATAAGTAAGAAGAGCTCTGCATTTTGGCAAATACAGAGCTCTTTTATAAATAAAAAAAGCGGATGCGAACGATGATATATGGACTAACATAATTTGTACTGCTTTAGGGTTGTTTAAGTACAATAGACTTGGTTCGCATCCATGATTATTATAACACATATATTTTGTTTTGACAAGTATATTTCACATGGTTATAATAATCACATATCTGCCGAAAAGTGTACCGAGCGGTCAGTTTTAGGTACTGAACGGTCGAAAAACATATGAAAGTTATGCCGTTTAGGAGTTTCTCACAAATATAAGATAAAAATGTGCATATTTATCTCTAAAAAATATTATACAAGATTGGTTTAAAGTTTTGTGCAAAATGTTCAAAAACTATAATTTGAAAATAAATAACAAAACCTCTATGTCATGAATGAATTAATTTTAGGGATAATCACTCAAATTAAATTTTAAACAACTTAAAAAAAATTAAAAAAAGGTATTGACTTTCATAGAATAATGTGGTATTATAATTATCGTCGCTGAGATGCGGGTGTAGTTCAATGGTAGAACACTAGCCTTCCAAGCTGGTTGCGTGGGTTCGATTCCCATCACCCGCTCCACATATATGCGCTGATAGCTCAGCTGGATAGAGCAACTGCCTTCTAAGCAGTAGGTCAGGGGTTCGAGTCCCTTTCAGCGCGGTGCTATGGTGGGTATAGCTTAGCTGGTTAAAGCGCCAGTTTGTGGCACTGGAGATCGTCGGTTCGAATCCGATTACCCACCCCATCTTTTATCTGCAAACTTCGCGGTTTTGATGACTGCGTTTTTTTGTGGTAATTCAGTGGGGTGTCGCCCAATGGTTAAGGCAACGGACTTTGACTCCGTCATCGCTGGTTCGATTCCAGCCACCCCAGCTATGAAAGCTGTAGAATCTGCAGGATTTTTATTAATATGACTCATTAGCTCAGTTGGTAGAGCACCTGGCTTTTAATCAGGGTGTCCGGAGTTCGAGCCTCCGATGGGTCATCAGTAATGGGAGAGTCCCATGGTTTGGTTGCATCCGTTTTTTCGGATGCAATATTTTTTTGTGTGAGCATCCAAAGTTTTACGGATGCTTTTTTGTTATATATAAATAATTTTAAAACAGAAAAAAGTAGGATTTTTTGCTTTATTTGGTGTAAACTATTAATTACAGTTATATCCTTAGTTCCGATTATACTTGGTGTTATATCATACCATAACGGAAAAAGCAGTAAATACATAAGGATTCCCGGCACAATAATACCTTTTTACAAATATGTGTTTTGCTTTTATATCCTTTTTTTATGATATGTTTTTTGTATCATTTTATTTAATAGAAGTATAATGATATTCGGATTTGAAAAACTTTACATTATAATGGGAAATGCGATATAGGACAGGGTATAATTCCCATTGCTTTTACCTGTAAATGTTAAAACTTTACATAAAGCATGAATGGCTTTTTATCGCTAATTCACAAGATAATGATATAATATGTCTTATGACTGTTTTTTCTCAAAAAAGAAATTAATAAACAGATATTTAAGAATTAACTAAAAGCTGGGTTATTATAGTGCAAAAAATCAATGAAAATTTGCACATATATTATATAAAGAAAATAACTTTACATTGACAAAAATGATATAATTTTAATAATGTGATATAAATAAAGCAATAGTTGCGGTGCTCCGTGGTATTTGAAGGTGTTTCGGATGAGCAGAATTTATATATGTAATTTATATCTATGTTAATGTATAGAAATGCGGATATCGGATGATTGAGTAAACTGAAATTTGAAAATAAAATCTTTAGTGGTTTTGCATAAAGAGCGCAAACGATAATTGAAAGATATTACAAAAAATAAATTAATGCTTGATAAAATCTGCCAGCCGTAATATAATGAAACTAAATAGTAGATTTGTGCGTCCGTTTACCAGCTGTGGACGATTTTCGAATGTGCTGAAACCAACTAACTTACTCTTAGGAAAGGAAGTAGATGCTATGTTGCAAGGGAAGCTAAAAAGCAAGCAGGGTATAACGTTGCCTGTGGCAATGGCTATAACCTGCGTACTCGTTATACTTTCTGCGTCACTGATCGGAATAGCACTGACCAGTATTTCCACTACCAGCAGTGCTGTGAACAGTCGTCAGGCATACTTGAATGCAAAAAGTGCACTTGAGTATGCTGCGGCATATTACAATTCCGGAGACGGACCGGATTTACATTCGGTACATAACGAGTATATGGTTATGAGTGACAAGGAAGGAGGTACGACCAACAAGGGCGCAGAGATCGTTGCGAATGAAGCGGCTGCAAGCGGTTATACAACCTATGTTGTTGCTGACTTTATTGAAGCGGGACCAACTGTGTCTGTGTCACATTTGAAGCTCAAGGCATATTCCGTAGCTACGGATGCGTTTGGAAAGGGAGGAAAGACTGTCGGTCTTGCTGCATCGTATAAAGTCGGCAGCGGCGGGGCAACTGTACCGCCGTTTGAGATAACGTACGACGAACAGGAAGAGGTTGTCCAGTACGGTGTAAATCTTCACATCGAAACTTACCCGGGAATGAACTGGACTCCGTTCTATTATTTGTGGACATATAAGGATGTTGAGGGTCTGTACAGCGTAACGGATAATTGCTACGGACTTGAAACCTATTACAAGTCAAAAAGCAATGTTCTTAATTCGACCTCTAACGGTGTAGGTCCGCTGGTTTACTACAAGGAAAACAGTTCCGGGGATTATGTGAAGTCTACTCATACAATACCTCAGGCAGTTACCGAGAACAATAAGCATACTGAGGCTCCGAGTCCGTGGAATGCGGTCGGTGATGTAGGAGATCCCCGTAACGGTCCTGCTACGTGCTTCGGTGCTTCAGGTGACGGTTCATATACCGCAACCTACTATACCGATGACGATAATGTAAACTTCTTTAATATCATCATTACCAAGAAGGGTCAGGTTCTTAACGGAAACGGAGGATCATGGCACCCCGAAACACAGACAAGTGAAATGTTCCATCTGTGGTATCTCTTCAACGATGATAAGAATGTTTATTTTGAATTTTTGAAGCCTGATATGCAGTACAGACCGGGTTCAGACTGGGATGGTCTTGAAACCCTTTCTGACAGAATGCTTGTATATGTAAAGAACAAAAAGACCACAGTGCATTTCAGAGTCAAGGGTATAGGAGACACGGAGGATGAGGCTAACAATTCACATGTTACGAATCAACCGGTTATCAACAGTGTAAATATTGATGGTGTTTCGATATTCAATAATTCAAGTTATTATTCTAACTTCTCAAACGGAAACGCTTCACTTCTGCCTGACAGTGTGTTCAACAACAGCAGCCTTGAACAGATATGGCAGCTGAACTTCATGAACGGCAACGAAGGAAGGACAAGTCAGACAGGTTACTTCTACGGTTTGAGTGCAACCGGACAGGATAGGATGCTTTATGAAGGCTGCGGCTGGTGGGTAGCAAATATTGCCTGCGGTGAAAGGTTCAGCATGACATTTACCTATTATGACAAATCAGGCAATCCGACGACCAGCACGGTTTCGGTTTCACCTAACACGAATAACGAGGCGTTTATTACCGTTGACCCCGCAAATCCGTCAGGAATCCGAAGCAACTACAGCGAACAGCAGGCTTGTGAGAATATCGGTCTTGACTATAAGTCGTATACTACGGTTCGTGTAAAAGCAAGCCAAACGGGCACAGCGGTTGCTCCGTATATTGACTATAAAAAGAAGAATGTTTCAACAACAGCTAAGAGACAGCTCATAGAGAAGATAAATCAGGTACGTTCTTCATATCTTGTAGATGACTATGAGGATGCAAGCTTTAATAACCTGCAGAGTGTCCTTAATGTTGCGATTGAACTCGTAAATGACGGTACTGTCCATCCGGACAATGATTATAACGAGCAGGTTACAAAGATAGATGAAGCGGTTGCAGCTTTGAGAACAAAGGGCGTAAGCAACGAGCTGTATACAAAGTATAAGCAGCTTGTGGATAAGTGTACGGAGGTTGTGAACAAACAGGCATCTGAAGTAACATACGATGCAGTTGCGTATGCAATGTTTACTGCCCCCGGCGGAGAATATGAAAAGGCGTTGGGAATTATACAGAGCGGAGAGATTCTCTCAGGTACAGGTGCGAGCGGAACTTCTTATAATTCTTCGATGGTTTATGATCTCATTGATGCACTTGAGGAAGCATACCGTGAGGTGCTTGCTTCTGAACTCGATAAGAATGAACTTAATGCTGCAATAACAGAGGCTGAGGGATATGTAGACAATGTTGTAAGATTCAAGCAGGAATATCTTGATCTACTCAATGAGGCACTCAGTCAAGCAAGAGGTGTCAAGGTAAACGGTCCTTCTCAGGCAGATATAGATACAGCAACAGAAAATCTCAGGAATGCTATTGAGGAGCTTCTTGCAAACCCGAATATTGATATTGATACACGTCGGCTTGTTGAACTGATATCTAGGGCACAAACAAGACTTAATGATAAGACAAACTGCACCGATGAATCATATAATGCTCTCCAGAGTGCACTTAACGAAGCAAATACCGTTGTTATGGATTACAACACAACACAGGAGAGAGTTGACGAGGCTTATGACAAGCTTCTCAAGGAATATGATGGCTATTTTGTATATAAGCCGGGATATAACATATCAACATCAACGGATTCTTATGCCACTGACAGAATGCTCTCGGAAAATAAAATAAGAATTTGGGTTGAAGGTTTGCTCACGGGAACTGTAATCAGGTCGTATACTAACGACAGTAACGGCAGTGTGGTTACTGATGATGACCCGATCGAGGTTACAGGTCTTACAATGCAGCTGTTTAAGAACGATCAGGTTGTAGGAAACTATTCAATGGATGCAATGAATAAGATCCAGAGTCAGAACCTTATCTATAAGGATGTTGGACTGAATAGTTTCGACAAGGTTGAATTTACAGTTACGGCAGTTCAGAATGAGCTTGGTGAGATTAATCCGTCAACAGGAAGACATCAGATACTCAGCTCAAGGACGATTGTATTCCAGTCAAGAGAAATAGCTGTTGATGACATGAGAGACGGAAACCTTGTATTCAGCTTCTCCAATCTCGTAATGTCTGAGGCAGGCTCTGCAGTACAGACAAATCGTGTAGAGTTTAATAGAATGAAGATGTCCGAGCTCTTTATAATGGGAACGCCGAATGCGGTTGTAGAGGTAACCAATTCAAAGGGAAAGGTTGCCTACAACACAATTAGAGAGGGCGATTATCTCGTTGCAAGGTATTTGTACGGTACTACAAGAGATTATGTGGAAAAGGTTCAGGTAAGGTATTATTCTGTGGATGATATGGAATACCTTTATACCAATAGCTTTGACTCACAGATCGGGCAGTATGTTCTTAAGGTTGACGAGTCCGTTAAGGAAGATATGTCAACCGTAAAGATAAATATACCGTATGACAGTCCGTCGGTTAAAGGTGATGATACTGTATTTGTAGGAGTTAAGATAGGAGAAAATGAGCCTGTTGAGGCTTTCTATGATGGCTCGCAGTATGTTTATACCGCTGAATATACAGCACCGTTTACCTTCACAATATACAGAAGGTACGGTGACGATGGACGTCAGGAGGTTAGTACAGGTGGACTTAATGTCAATGCGGCAGGTGAAATCCATGTAACCTATACATCCGATACTGCAATAAGCGGCGCATATTCGCCCTATACATTTAAGAGGGTTCGTTCGGAGCTTATTTCGGTGAACAGTATATATCCGAAGTATTCACTGTCGAGCGGAAGTGGAAGCGGAACTGTTCAGAACAGTGTTGGTGAGCTTAACGGTATCGTGTCAACAACATTTGCAGATGATTTGCTTACAGTTCCTACTGTTACGTCAGCTGTAACAACAACAACAAGAACTGTTCAGTTTGATTACTTCAACCAGGTAGGACTCGGAGGTGAGCCTACAATAAATCAGGGCAATACCGTAATATGGATTGATGCAGATAACAGGTATCTTAATAAACAACAGCCGTGGGTTTATGTGTGGGACAGAAATGACCGTGGATTGAACGGTGAGTGGCCCGGCATAGCAGCACAGCGTGTCGATCCGGCTGATGATTATTACTATGTTATAGTTCAGGCATCTGCGTACGGCTGTATTATAACAACGAATGCAGGTGCTAACAAAATCGGCGGAACACCGGCTCACAGCTCAAATGATGGCTCCAATAATGGCGGCGAGATTTATCTTGATATGGCTGACTCTTTATGGTATGAGGATAATGAACCCGTAAAGTATCCGACTAACTGGAATGAGAACTGTTATGGCCGTACAAAACAGCTGCTACACAATTCGTTTGCAAGACCCTTTGCGTGTGACTATAATAATAGAGGTCAGCGTGGAGGTTGTTGTCTGTTTACGATAATAGATGAAGATGTTCTTAGTGCAGCGGGTTATACAGTAAATCTTCTAAGCAGCACATTTTCCTATAGTTATTCAGGCGATGATGTTTGTGTTTATGATTATCATGGACCTACAGGCAATAAGTGTCCTGACCGTTCGGGTCACAGAGCTGAAATTTGGCCGTATGCACCGGGGCAGGTAGTGAATTATGGCGTCGGCACAAGTCTTGGCGGTGCATATAGCTATAAATACAGAGCTAAACGCTCAGATACTGCTCCGTATTACATGACAGAGGTTGTAGAAGTTGAAAGAGATGATATGGATGCTAAGGATCTCAGGATGCCCTTTGTAGGTGGTTCCAAGATCCGTATTCAGAATCAGTCTTATGAGGCAGCATATAGTACTTATCTTCTGACTAGCCCTCATAGGCAGTATTTGTCTGACAGTGCTTTCAAATCTGAAAATTCGACACCTATAAACGGTCTCAACCCATTCGGCGGTTCAGGCGGCAACAGAAGCTCTATGGGACGTGCGGGTGATGCAGATTTATCAATTCTGTTCGACTGGTACGAGCGTAAGATACCTGTAGACCAATCAGATGAATATACGTTCCATATTCAGGGTCTGCAATATACTTCACATGCAACTCCGGGGAAGAGTTGGTATGATGATGGATATAAGACCGATGATATCTTTACCCAGCAGGTTCAGGATGTATACGGAAATGTATGGCTTACAATGAAGGGTATCCAAACTGATGGCGGAATTTTCAAGAATATGACGCTTTCGAGTGTGGATCCCGAACAAAAGCAGATAGCCGACGAGCAGGCAATATATTTCAGGACAAACAGCAATATTGCATCTGTGAAGATTGATACAGCAGGTGTTGGTACAGGTGAAACCTACAATATGACAAGTGACCCTGAACATACGTCGTCGTATCTATATGCTAAGATTCCGGCAAAGACTCCGTTCCTCAGAATTACTGTACAGTATAATGACGGAACTACAAAGTTGTACAAGACAACTCTTCAGGGTGATGACCTTATACTCTTCGACCCGACCATGAATTATGACGGCGGCGGATGGGACAACTATGTACCACACAAGGTGGCTTTGGAAAGGGCTTTGTATTCGGCTCATGCACTCTACTATGGCAAGGTTCTTCCCAGACAGTATAAGGCAAATGGTAATCCGGCAGATCTTGGAAGTAACGGCGGACTTGGATCCTATAAGTATGCAAATGCTATCCGTAAGAATATAGTTGACAGATACTTCACTGACGGTGAGATTAATTCAAGTGGATACAGTGCAAACATCGATACTATTAATAACTGGGTTGCTGCGTATCAGGAGCTTTATAACACTATGAGTGATGCAAGGGAATATATACCGGGACGCAACTATCCTGAGTATCTCCACAGCTCCCACTCTACAGTTTATGCTGATCCATCATTTGTAGCTCAGGTGACAACATATCTTGATGAAGCTGAAAGGATTTATGAAGATGAGAATACGACCATAACACAGGTTATACAGCAAGCTGAAAGATTGACAAACGGTGTAAGAGCCGTTGTCAGCGATGACTCCGGAACATCCGATTATCTCAGGTTTGTATTCTATGATTGGAGAAATAATCTTCCCGACGGTTCAACCGTTATCCTTAGATATTCGCAACATCCGAGTTCAACAGTTATTGAAACAGAAACAACGGCACATATGGGTAACGGAGAATATCCGGTATTCTATGTATCGCCCGCATCCGGTGAAGATTATATTTTCAATGTTCAGTTTGTAATCAAGCGCCGAGACGGCACATCTGAAGAGTGTATGCAGATGCCCGGAGGTATGATTGATCTGAAAGAGGTGGATTGGTTCTATCAATATACGCCCGGTGCTTCCGGAGATCTTTCGGAGTGGGTTGGTACACCTCGCAGTGACGTACGTATGATTCCGTATGATAAGTTTAAGCAGAATTCAGCGGGTGAGAAGCACGAGTACAGTGCTGTATCGGTACGTGAAAAGATAAACGAATCCCACCCGGTAGCTACAACAGAAGCAGGAGCTTTGAACAGAAGTACCATTGAGTTCAAGAGCATAACACTTGACTTCAAACAGGATTGCTATATTGAAACTGTTGATCCGAATAACAGATACACAATAAAGGCCGGTGCGTATACATTTGATTATTCATATTTCAATACGCAGAGTGAGGTTAATGCAGGTGCTGACGGACCGTTCATATATAAGAATGTAGGTTCGGAGGGTTGGAAGCCAACGATTGACTTGTTCAGTTCACTTGCTAAGGAATACTTTACCAATCCTGCTAACTACGGCGAGTATTCCGGCGGTACGGATGCAGTATCTCTTCCGGCATCACCCAACGCATGGGTAACGCAAAACGGTACGAAGAACACTATAACGGCCGGTATGCATTCTACCTCACAGACGGTCAATATGACTGTTAATGACGGTGCATTCGCTGCAAGCAGAGTTCAGCAATATCAGACAACGGGCAGTATGTATTTCCGTTGGGAAGGCAATCAGACGCTGAAGGTTTATAACGATATCAGCGTTAAGGCTAACGAATTTAAGATTGCAGTAGCCGGAACGATTGATGCTTCTACGAATTCAGGTAAGCACTTTAAGGTGGGAACCTTTGATGATGCTGATACTATGGTGGTAGACCTTCTGACCAACCTTAAGATCAATTATAAGGATATATATGGTCAGGACCAAGAGTTCACTATTTACAGAGGAACTTATCAGTTATCAAGACCTGACGGACAGACAGGCTATATTGGAGACCTTTTTGACCGCGAATACTGGTTGAGCGAATATGTTGAAGCTCTGAATGACGGAAGAAGTACATCAGTAAGCGGACAAAGATTGGATTTCTCAGGTAATCTGACATATACCAGAGTATCATGATCCCTATTCTCTTAAAAAAAACCGACAATTTTTGAACTGACCCCAAAAAGTTAGACAAAGATTTAAGAGAAAAATTATGAAAAGCGACTAAGATTCCTCTTAGTCGCTTTTGTCATGCAACATTTAAGCGATAATCAACCGGAGATAAGCCATCAAGCTTAAGCTTGATGGCTTGTTGTACCATTTGATGTAAGCGTGCAATTCGGAAATGAAATGTTTAATAGATGTAAACTCCTGTAAATACAGCAATTCGGTTTTGAATATTGACAGCAGGGTCGGCAGGTGATATATTTAGGGTATATATGTTTGGAGGTTTATTTATGAAGATAGCAGCACCGTATGATAAAAAGGCTGAGATTATACATAATGAGTTTGAAAGCGTAAAATATTTCAAGATATATGAAACCGAAAACGGCAAAGTAAGCCACTCGGAAATTCTTGCCACGATGAGCGGCGATCTTGAAATGATTATAGGTATGATTTGTATGTTTGAGGTTGATGCACTTATATGTAATAATATCGGTAAGGAAGCAAGAACAATCCTTGAAGATGAGGGTGTTTTACTGTATACCGGGTTTACAGGAAACCCCGACAGTGCAGTGAAATTTTTTATGGACGGAAAATTCTGATTCATGAACATAAGTGGAGAATATTTTATAATTTATTTTGAACGGTTCTTTTTTTAAAAGAAATGCATATAATATAATACATAGGCTATGCGGTTCTAAAGAAAAAAATAAAAAAATAAAAAAAACACTTGACATTTGCTCCTAAATATAGTATTATAATAAAGTCGCTGAGAGATAATTGTTTAAGTTCTTGAAGCAACATGGGAGCATAGCTCAGCTGGGAGAGCATCTGCCTTACAAGCAGAGGGTCATAGGTTCGAGCCCTATTGTTCCCACCA
>CANQLX010000036.1 GCA_947624835.1 uncultured Clostridia bacterium | reverse complement strand
ATCTCTTTATTGTTCCTCACTGCTTCAATCGGTGAAATCTTTGAAGCTCTGACAGCTGCCGCAAGTGCGGAAAGAAATATGGTTGCCGCACCAAGAACAACAGCCGCAGCCATTGCTTCCCAAGACACGGAAAAAATCAGTTTAAATCCGCCGTACGCTCCGCTTAGCATATCTAAAAATAAGTTATTTACAACCATAACAGAGGCAGCACTTCCGACAATACCTATAATCAATCCGGCAACTATGCCGAATATTCCGAGTATGAAGCCCTCAAAGAATATGCTGTTTCTGATCTGTTTCGGTGTTGCTCCGACAGTGGACAGTTTTCCGTACATAACGGTTTTTTCTGTCACGGATATAGCAAAGCTGTTCTTTATTATAAATACACTTGCCGCCATAACGAGCAGGATGATCCCCAAGCCCACATAAAAAATAACGGACTCATATGTTTTATATGTTTTTAGTGTATCATGAAGATAGTCATTAACACTAACACCAATAATATGAAATTCACACTGCTCCAGTTCTTTCTGTACTTTTTTTTGTTCTTCTTCATCGTCATCAAAATCATACATATCGAAACCGTAAAGTTCATTATAAATATCGACTCCGCTTATTCCCGTAATATCGGATATAAAATAAATACTGTTATCTTTGGTTCCGTTATTAACATTTTCGTTATTAACTTTAACATATATATTTTTGCTGTATTCCCATTCATCAAGTGCGCTTGAGATATTATCGGATAAATCCGTATATCCGTATATATTCACATGATAGTTGAAGTCATAGCCAGCATAAGGGTCACTCTCAAGTATTCCGACAATCTTATATGTCTTTTTGAATGATTTTACAAATTCCGAATCATAGTAAGAAATACCAACATCATCAAGCCCCAAAATATGATCTTTGATCTCCCCCGTATCCGTTTCATATTCTGCATGATACGTACCTATGTCAAGGGTCAGCTCATCGCCTACCTTATACTTTTTAGACGAATAGTCAACAAAATCTTTTGATAGAACTACCTCATCGGGCTTTTGAGGATAGCGTCCCTCCTTGAGTGAGAAATTATAGCATTTTTCAAAATAATTTTCACTGCATGATTTTATAAAAATATTTTTTCTGAATTTTGACGTAGAATCCGTAAACGGTGCGACACCGATATCCTGACAAAGATATACTTCCTCTGCATCTCTGTTAAGCCTTAACTTTTCGATATTCTCCTTTGTCGGTTCTTTCATAACAAAGGATACATCATAATTACCGTTATGTTTTATATAGAAATCATAGCTCGATTCCTTCAAACCTACAACCGTGTTTGCAATTATCGTTATAAGTGTCATAGACAGGGCAATAGCTATAAATGTAGCTATCGTCCTGCTTTTGTTCATTTTCAGTCCTTTGATCGTCAGCCTATGCATTATTTTCATACATTAAGCCTCCCCTACCAGCTTACCGTCTTGAATACGGAGTATTCTGTCAGCTTCTTTTGCTATTTCGGGGTTATGTGTTATCATAATTATTGTTTGCTTGTAGTTCTTATTTGTCATCTTGAAAATATTAACTATCTCGTCCGCAGCATTGGTATCGAGATTTCCCGTAGGCTCATCGGCAAGCAGTATTGTAGGATTATTTATTATTGCTCTTGCAATCGCCACTCTTTGCTGCTGACCGCCCGAAAGCTCATTCGGCAGACTGTTCCTCTTGTCGAGTATACCCAGTCTTTCCATTACCTCCTCTATCTTGTCCTTGTCAGGTTTTCTTCCGTCAAGCTCTATGGGCAGAGTGATATTTTCCTCGGACGTCAGAATAGGTATAAGATTGTAAAACTGGTATACTATACCTATCTGCCTTCTGCGGAATATGGCAAGCTTGTTATTATCCATTGTATTTATCTCTTTTCCGTCAATGAATATTTTTCCGCTTGTGGGTCTGTCAACACCGCCTATCATATGCATGAGGGTACTCTTTCCGCTTCCGCTCGCACCCATAACAGCGACAAATTCTCCCTTTTCCACTGAGAAGGATATATCATCGACTGCGTTAAATTCGTCATTTCCTTCCTTGTAGGTTTTTATTAGATTTTCTACCTTTAAAATTTCCATATTTACCCCCCCCGGACATATGTTTCATATTTCATATCTTAAATATACAACACTTAAATGACTTTTAAGTGACACAGACAAAGAAATTTATCAAATATTGTCATTGCGGATAGTCTCTATAATATTTTGCTTATTAAGCTTTAATTTTGAAAAACAGGTTGTAACAAAAACCAGCACAGCAACAGCAGCAGTACTTATCAGAACCGACTGCCAAGGAAGAATAAATTCAAGGGGTTTTCCCATAATGTCCTCATTCCACATATTCGTAAATAGATAATGTATCACCACTGTTTCTAGTGTACCTGTTATTACACCTATTAGCAATGCTTTTACGGTATAAAATGAACATTCAAGTGTTATCATGCGGTTAAATTCATGTTTTGTCATACCCACGGAACGCAGCATGGCAAATTCCTTTTGTCTGAATTTCATGTTTGTTGTTACGGTATTAAAAATATTGGTAACAGCAATAAGTGAAATTATAGCTATTATACCGTATACCAGTTCCTGCACAAGCGATGCAACAGAATTAATTTTTCTTGCCTCGTTGGATATATTATTGATATATATCTTTTGATCAATCTTTCCGAGCCTTTGTTCGGTTTTAACCGGATCTGACGAAGATATATACATATTTGATTCAATCCTGCTTGTGTCGGGATAATTCTTCAAAAGCCATTCCTTGCTGACAATCAGACTACCATAATACAAATCATCTCTTATTATCCAATCTTTAAATTCAGAAAGATCCGTGATTTCACCACCTATTTCAAGACTGAGGTGCTTTTCCTCCGGAAGATATAATTCGGTTTGCTTATCATACAAATGGTATCTCATGTCCAGCTTATATCCGACAGGATCCTCCATATACTTAATTGTATGAGCCTCAAATTCACCTTTTTCTTTGTCTGCTAAAAGATCCGCTTGATTCACATTTACAAGTACAGCCTTATCCTTCATTTCATCATAACTGTACCCTAATTTTTTGAGAAGCTTTTTATAGTTCCGGTCATCAAAGGCTATAAGCCTTGCCTCGTCGGATATATTATTCCATCCTTCCTGCGGTTCGTCACGAAATGTAAAACCTGTTTCTTCACTGTATACATATTCTTTCATCGGATCAAGCTCACCGGTATGACTATAATCTTTTATGTTTTTCGGAAGCTTATTATCGGGAATGTCATATATGAGATAAATCGAGGAATCATCGAATGTGTAGCTATAATCATCTATCTCATCGTATTTGGCAATATCTTCAAATACAGCCTCCTTCTCATCAAAGGACAAATATTCATCACTGCCTGCATAATCAGACAGATACAGCTCTATGTTGTAATTATAACTCGATACTGTTGTATCGTAAAAATACAACGCATAGCTTACAAAAGAAAAAATACCGATGAATATAGATACACTCACTACTATTGAAATAACCACCGTGCGGTATTGACGCCTGCTTCTTTTCATATTTTTCCATGCAAGCTTTCCGCCTGCACCGAAAAGCTTATTTATCAACTTCGGTGTCTTGAATACATTTTTCTTATTTTTCTTTATGCGGATTTCCTTATTATTTCTGACAGCCTCTATGGGAGAAATTTTTTCAGCTCTGACAGCCGCCGAAAGAGAGGAAAGGAAAATTGTCAATGCACCGAGCAGTACTGCCGCTGCCGCCGAAAGCCATGATACCGAAAGAACTATGTTTAATCCGCCGAGTATCTCATGAAGCAAATTATTTGCAAGCATGACTGTAAGTGCACTTCCGCCTATACCGATTAACAATCCTACAGATATGCCGACCGCTCCGAGAATAAATCCTTCAAAAAATATACTGTTTCTTATTTGTTTAGGAGTTGCCCCGACAGTTGACAATCTTCCGTACATAACGGTTTTCTCGGTTACAGATATGGAAAAACTGTTTTTTATTATGAACACACTCGCAGCCATTATAAGTACAATCAAACCCACAACCGCATAAAATGCACCATCCATCGTTTTCCGATAACTTTCAATGGAATTATACAAACCTTCATTAATACCTATATTTGAAATATGAAATTCACATTCCGCTAATTTTTTCTGTGTTTCGCTTTGCTCGAGTTCGCCGTAATGAAAACCGCAAACCTCATCAAAAATATCGTTTCTGTCTATTCCTGTAAGGTCGGATATAAAGTCAATACTGTTATCCATACTGCCATCATGTATTTTTACCGATATGGTCTTGTAGGTTCCTCCGTCAAAAACAGTCTGTATGTTATCGGATAAATCGGTATATCCGTATATATTTACGTGATATGATCCTGTATCGTAATCAGCCGTCATTTCACTTTCAAGTATTCCTACAACTGTATAAGTTTTTGTAAATGACTTGGCAAATCTCACATCTTCATCAAAGAGAATATAATAATCATCGAGTGAGACTTGCATATTTACGGTTTCCCCTGTTTCTCCTATTTCGGTTTCTTTATAAAACGTTCCCATATCAAGAGTCAGCTTATCGCCCGGCTTATATTCCTTGGAAGAATACTCCATAAAATCTCTTGAAAGAACAATCTCATCGGGTTTTTGGGGATAATGCCCCTCCTTTAAGGAAAAATCATAACATTTTTCATAGAAATTCTCACTGTATGAATTCATAAAAATATATTTTCTGAATTTTGATGTGGAGTTCTTAAAAGGTGAAGCACCGATTACCTGATACAAATATACCTCTTCCGTGTTCCTGTTGAGATTTATTTTTTCAATATTTTCACTTGTCGGTTCTTCCATGTCAAAAGATACATCATAATTACCATTAGTTCTCATCACAAAATCATAGAGAGATTCTTTCAGACTTTCGGTTGAATTAGTGATAATTGTTATCAATACCATAGATAATGCTATACCTATTATTGTAATAACAGTCCTGCTTTTGTTCATTTTCAGATTTTTCAAGGTCAGCCTATGCATTATTCTCATGCTTATGCCTCCTTTACAAGCTTACCGTCCTTTATTCTCAGGATCCTGTCTGCCTCCTTAGCTATTTCAGGATTGTGTGTTATCATCATTATAGTTTGCTTATAGTTTTTATTTGTCATTTTGAAAATCTTTACTATCTCATCAGCCGCTCCTGTGTCAAGATTTCCCGTAGGCTCATCGGCAAGAAGTATTGTAGGATTATTTATTATTGCTCTTGCAATCGCCACTCTTTGCTGCTGACCGCCCGAAAGCTCATTCGGCAGACTGTTCCTCTTGTCGAGTATACCCAGTCTTTCCATTACCTCCTCTATCTTGTCCTTGTCAGGTTTTCTTCCGTCAAGCTCTATGGGCAGAGTGATATTTTCCTCGGACGTCAGAATAGGTATAAGATTGTAAAACTGGTATACTATACCTATCTGCCTTCTGCGGAATATGGCAAGCTTGTTATTATCCATTGTATTTATCTCTTTTCCGTCAATGAATATTTTTCCGCTTGTGGGTCTGTCAACACCGCCTATCATATGCATGAGGGTACTCTTTCCGCTTCCGCTCGCACCCATAACAGCGACAAATTCTCCCTTTTCCACTGAGAAGGATATATCATCGACTGCGTTAAATTCGTCATTTCCTTCCTTGTAGGTTTTTACTAGATTTTCTACCTTTAAAATTTCCATATTTACCTCCCAGACATATGTTTGATATTTCATATCTTAAATTTACAACACTTAAATGACTTTAAAGTGACTCCGCAAAAAATTTTATCAGATATTGTCATTTCTAATGGTTTCTATTATATTCTGCTTATGCACTTTTCTTACGGAAAATGCCACAACAGAAAGTACCGTTACTGTAACGGCAGCTGCACTTATTACAGCAGACTCCCAAGGGAACATGAAAGGAATTGGATTTTCCGAACCGTCCGGATTAAACGTACCGGAATAGAAATAATGTATAATACCTGTTCCGACAAGACCCAGGGATATTCCTATAAGCAATGATTTTATTGTATAGAACAGGCATTCAAGCAGTGTCATACGGTTGAATTCGTGTCTTGTCATTCCCACAGACCTGAGCATTGCATATTCTTTTTGTCTGAGCCTTGTATTCATTAATACCGTATTAACTATATTTGTAATTCCTATAAGTGAAATTGCGGAAATTAATCCATAAACAGAAAACTGTATCAGCAACAACATTGAATAGGGTTTCTGCATATCATTAGATCTGTTACTCAATGAAATATACTCGGCAAGAATACTAAGCTCCTTCTCTGTTTTGTCCGGCTTTGAGGAATTAAGACGCATTCCGCTGTTCAAATCAAAATAGATGTAATTTTCCTTTAACCAATCAATATTTACAATAAATCCTCCTTCGCTTATATCCCACTCTTCAACAATGTCATAAAGTAAGGACATATCAGTAATCTCTCCGCCGATTTCAATGCTTATCTCATACGGGCGATCTGCATATTCTTCATAAATGCTTTTTGCACTTACCGTACAGCCTACAGGATTATCCATCAATCTGCAAGTATATTCTTTTATCGGATTTTCTTTGTCATTTTTGTCCTCATAGCCGGCATTGATACTATTAACAAATATTGCCTTGTCTTTCATATCCTCATATCTGCATCCGCATTTTTTTAGCAGTTCTCTGTATGTTTTATCGTCATATGCATAAACTGAAAAAAAATCTGTAAAGCCAACCGACTGCATATCCGACTGTACATCATTATCCGATGCCACATAACCGTCTACCCACTGTGCTTTTTTTATTTCCTTGGAAAGGTTGGTTTTCGGTATAGTATACGTATATGATGAACTATTAAAGTAGTAGTAATAATTATCAATATCATCATAAGCTGATACACTAAGATATATATCCTCCGTCTTATCCAATATTGAATTATCGTTAAACTCCGAAAAATCCGGGTCAATAGACATATTATATTTATAATCTACTGTATTTTGATTAAATAAGTACAGTGTATAATTTATAAAAGATGCAACACATATTAATACTGCAACAACAGCTGTTACGGATATTACTGTTGTCCGGTATTGACGTCTGCTTCGTTTCATATTTCTCCATGCTATCTTACCGCCTATTCCAAATATTTTATCTATCCATAATGGCTGACGTAAATTTTTCTTACTACTCTTATTTATTTTTATATCCCTGTTTCTTCTGACTGATTCAATAGGTGAAACATTTGAGGCCTTTACTGCTACTGACAGGCATGAAAGAAAAATTGTTGCCGCACCCAGTATGAGTGATATCACTGCCGATATCCATGAAATTTCAATCTCTAATGTCATTCCGTCAAGCAGAGAAAAAATTGCGGAATTTGTAAGACCTGCCGCAAATGAAGTCCCCCATATACCTATTATCAAGCCTATTGGAATACCTATTATACCAAAAATTAACCCCTCAAAAAAAACATTGTTTCTTATTTGTTCGGGTGTTGCACCCATAGTTGCAAGTCTTCCGTACAAAACTGTTTTTTCGGTTACAGAAATAGAAAAGGCATTTTTTATTATTAATATACTTGATATCATAATAATGATTATTACAGCAACACCTGTATAAAATATTATATATTTGCTGCTTATGCTGTATCTGTGAAGACTGTCATTTATTTCAACGCCCCAGATGTTAAATTCACAATCATTAAGTTTTTGTTCCACTTCGGTTTTATCATAACATTCAGAATAAAAATAATCATTCAAAGATGAAATATCAATTCCTGTAAGCCGGGATAAAAATGAAAGAGAAGAATTATCTCCATCGGAAAGCTTTATATATATTCTTTGCGGATAAACAGCTTTCCAACTCTCACTGAGGTCCTCCGGTCGGACATCGGTTTTCTTATAGGCGGTTTCTGTAATATCAGTAAGATCAGTATAAGTATATACGTTTACAATCCGATCATAATAATCCGAAGCATATTCTCTTTCCTCTTCTTCTGCCTGACTTTGCCCCCGCTCAAGTATGCCGGTTATTGTATAGGTTTTTTTAAATGATTTCACGAAATTGCACTCGCCGTCAAACGGTGATTCATAAAGCGGAAAAATGTAATCTATATCGTTGCCTATATTATAAATTCCGACATCGAGTGTAATTTTATCGCCGACATTATATTTTTTATTTGAGAAATTAATAAAGTTTTTGGACAATACTACCTCATTTGAATTTTTAGGAAACCTTCCCTCTTTCAAAACAAAGTCAAAACATTCCTTATATGCTTCCTCATTATATGCTTTTATATCTATTGCCTTTCTAAATTCGGATTTTGAATCCTCGAAGGGTGAAAGACCAATATCCTGCATAATATATAATGATTGTATTTTTCTGTTAAGCTCAAGCTTCTTGATACTATTCTTATTTGACGGATCAAAAATAAGGCTTATATCATAATTGCCGTATTGTTTCTCAAAGTAACTGTTTACAGTCTTTTCAATACTTGCCACCATATTTGCTACAATGGTAATAAGTGACACAGAAATTATAACGGCTATTATTGTAACAATAACTCTGCTTTTATTCTTTTTGAAATCCTTGACTGTAATTTTATTGATTATTTTCAACTTAAACACCTCTGTTGTATATTGCTGTTAAATATTGTCATTCCTTATAGTTTCCGCTATATTCTGATTATGAATACGACTTACGGAAAATACGGAGATAAGTACAACTAATACAGTCACCGCAAATATGCTTATGACAATCGCCGACCACGGAAACATAAAGATAAGATCTCCCTTAATTTCTGTTTCCCATATACCGAGAAAACAGAAATGTATAATAACCGTGCAGATAATACCTATCAGTATTCCTATTATCAATGCACCTACTGTATAAAACATACATTCAAGAACTGTCATACGGTTAAATTCATGCCTTGTCATTCCAACAGAACGCAGCATGGCATATTCCTTCTGCCTTAGCTTTGTGTTGGTATTTATTGTATTGAATATATTTGTAATTCCGATAAGGGATATAGCACATAAAAATCCATACGTAAGAATCCGAACAAGTGCAGATACGGAATTAATCTGCTTTTCCCTTGTATAATTATTGCTGACATTAAGGTTATCTCTGTAAATATTCATATTCTTCTCTGTCCTATCGGGATCATCTGACATTATGTACATCAAACCATACAAATCATCTTTGCCATAATAATTATTATTCCTTACCCAATTCATACTTACGATAAGGCTTCCGTTATTCATTTCGTCATTTTGTTCGGAAAAAAGAGTGTCATTAAAAATAGAAGCATTGGTTATCTCGCCCCCTATTTCCATTTCAAATTCCTCGTTTTTTCCGGAAGTATATTCCTCGTTTTGATACATTTCATCAAATTTTAGTCTGATTTTATATCCTATGGGATCAACAATTAATCTGTCGGTTTTAATTTCATTCTCAGCACCAAACGCATAGCTTCTGTTTATATTCACAAGAATAGCCCTGTCCTTCATATTATCATAGCTGTAGCCCAGTCTGTCAAGTATTGTATTATATGTATTATCATCATAGGCAACTATTTGTGTTTCAATGTTATGGATCATGTTCCCCCATATATCATCAGAAGTAAATACACTGCAAAAATCAGCGTTCTTATACTCACTCGGAATCTTATTGATCGGAAGATCAAAGCAATAATACCGGCTCTTAAATGTATAGCAATACTCCTTAATTTCCTCAAATTCGGCAATATCACAAAAAATCTTCTCTTTCTCGTTTATGGTGGGATTATAATCGTGTGGCTTATTATAATTTTCTATCGACATATTGTAATTCTTACTTCCATAAATCTTTTCCATGTTATATGTCATATAATTTACAAATGAAAATAGCCCAATAAACACGGATATGCTTACTACTATTGATATAACTACAGTACGGTATCGGCGACTGCTCCTTTTCATGTTTTTCCATGCTATTTTACCGCCTGCTCCGAATAATTCCACTACCCATGCAGGAGATTTTAAGGAATTTTTCTTTTTCATCCCCATGCGTATATCCTTATTGCTTCTTATTGCTTCAATCGGAGAAATACGATATGCTCTGACAACGGCAAAAAGTGAAGAAAAGAATATTGTAAGTCCGCCGAGTATCACAGCAGGTATTAACGAAAGCCACGACACCTTAAGGATAAGCTCTGCTCCGTCAAGAAGATCATAAAGTAACTCCGATGAAATACCAAGTGCGGCTGATGTTCCTCCTATACCCAAGAGAAGCCCCACAGGTATTCCTATAATGCCTAGGACAAATCCCTCAAAAAACATACTGTTTGCGACCTGCCTCGCAGTTGCTCCTATGCTTGATATCTTGCCGTAAAGCACTGTTTTTTCCGTAAGTGATATAAGAAAACCGTTCTTGATTATAAATACGCTTGCTGTCATTATGAGCATGATAAGCACAAGACCAACATAAAATATTATGTTCATAACAACAGAAATATTGTCATACAAATCTCCGTTTATCTGTGCATATGAGATATGAAATTCGCTTTGGGACAATTTGCCGTAAAATTCCTCATCCGTTATCAGATCCGATTTATTCTTCTCCGATTCTTCTAAATCAAGATTTAAAAGCTCGGCAAAGAATTTCCTCGTGTTCGCCCTGCCGCCGTCATGAAGCTTTATAAATACTTCATTGGTATAGCTTTGTCTGTCCTTGTATGCAGTCTGAATTTTATCCGTAAAATCGGTATATGTATATATATTAACTGTATTTCCACTGTAAGCAAGCGGTTCTCTGTTAAGTATTCCACATATCTTATAAGTTTTTGTAAATATTGCTTCAAACTCCTCATCTTTATCGGCTTCATATTCATCATATTTACTTGATTCATCATCGGAATGTGAACTGCCGTCCGTTCCAATGCTCAGCGTTATCGTATCACCTACATTATACTTTTTTTCGGTATAAGTAATAAAAGTTTCTGACAGAACAACCTCATCGGGATTTTCCGGATATCTGCCATCCGAAAGTGAACTGTCAAAAACCTCACCGAAGGCATTTTTACTAAAAGCTGTAACAACTATACTGTTTCTGAACCAGGATTCAGAAGCCTCAAACTGTGCCACACCTATATCCTGCATTAGATATACTCCTTTGACGTCCCTGTTGGCAGCGAGCTTTTTCACATTATTATCCGTCATCCGCCCTGTAAAAGCTATATCATAATTACCGTAATGCTTTTCAAAATAATTTTCCTCGGACGCTTTCAAACTTACCATAACATCAGCAACAATTGTTATCAGTGCCATAGACAGTATTATTCCCGTTAATGTGGCAACAGCACGACTTTTGTTCATTCTGAGGCTTTTTAACGTAAGTTTATGCATTATATTCATGGCTGTTATCACCTGCTCTCATATATTATCATTTCTTATTGTTTCAATTATGTTCTGTTTATTTATTTTCCTTACTGAAAAAGCTACAATCAGCAAAACCGCTGCAACAACGGCTGCTGCACTGATTACAGTTTCTACCCACGGAAATATAAAAGTAAAGCCGTTTTCTGCTATTTCTTCAGGTGCTGACATATTACATATCATGAAATAATAGTAATGAATTCCCATGGTTGCAATCAGTCCTGATATTACTCCCAATATGAGGGATTTTACTGTATAGAACAGACATTCGAGCACCGTCATACGGTTAAATTCCTTTTTTGTCATTCCTATCGAACGCAGCATAGCATATTCTTTTTGTCTGAGTTTGGTATTTGTTGTTATTGTATTAAATATATTTGTAATTCCGATAAGTAAAATTATAGTGATCAATCCATATACAAAAAACTCAATAAGACTGGTTATTGCTTTGATCTGCTTTTCCTGCGAAGCCATATTATTCAGTCTTATATAGTCACTGCAATCATTTAACCGTTCCTCCGTCTTATAAGGATCATTTGAAAAAAGCAGCATTGAATTATCTGTGTCGGTAAATTTACTGTAATTATTTTTGTACCATTCCATACTGACTATAAATACACCGCTGTAAGCCGAGTCCGAAAACAGTGTATCACAAAAAATATCCGGATCATTTATCACTCCTCCTATTTCAAGGGTAAGCTGTACCTTTCCAGGCGTTTCATCCGCTTCCAAATCATTTGTGTCATAGGTATACATATCAATATTATACCCAATAGGATCCTTTATCAGTTCAGTGCTTTCTATCCGTACCTTTTCTTCATCCTCACCGATATAAACCTCATTGCTGTTTACCAGTATAGCCTTATCCTTCATTTCATTATAACTATATCCCAGCCTTTCGAGAATAAGTTTGTAGGTACGATCGTCGTAGGCAATAATATCTGTATTTATCCCACTTATTCCATCATATTCAGGTCTTGTATCACCTATTGCCGAATAAGCATTTTTACTTTTACAATAAGGGGTCATATAGACAAATGTAGTCTGTATATTATCACCCTTACAAACCTCAGGAATTTTTTCGGCAGGAATGTCATATAAATATTCACTGTTTCCGAACATATAAACATAATCGTCTATTTCTTCATAATCAGCTATATTCATGAAAAATTTATCTTTATCCTCAAGTGTCATATTCTTGTCGGAATCACTGACATAATCCGTTATATGTATTTCCATATTTGATTTTTGTCCCAAAAAATCAATTTTAAGAGCAGCCAAAGTATAATTTATAAAAGAAAATGTACTTATAAATATCACAATACACAGAAACAGTGATGTTACTATAGTACGGTACTGTTTCTTATTTCTTTTCATATTTTTCCAGGCAAGCTTGCCGCCTGCCCCAAATAATTTATTAATCCACACAGGAGTTTTTAAAACTTTTTTATCTGTACTTATAAGTTTATTCTGTCTTATTGCTTCAATGGGAGTAACCTTTGAGGCTTTTATTGCTGCCGAAAGTGCAGACAGGAAGATTGTAACCGTTCCTGCTAAAACTGACACTGCCATACTTATCCATGAAATATCGAATATTATGTCTATCCTGTCAATAATATCCGAAAGCACTGTCTCTGACAGGCTAAGGATACCTGCTGTTCCCGCAATACCAATACATAAACTTATAGGAATACCTATAATACCCAGTACAAGCGCCTCAAAAAAAACACTGTTCCTTATTTGTTTCGGAGAAGCACCAATACCCGAAATTCTTCCGTAAAGGATAAGCTTTTCAGTAACCGAAACCGAAAAACTGTTTTTGATTATAAACACACTTGCAGCCACTACGATTACAATTATGACAAGTCCGCCGTAAAATGTTATATTTTCTAATAATTCACTGTATTTATATAAGTCAAAATTAAGACTGCAAGAATAAATATCCATTCCTGTTTTATTCAATTCATCCATAATCGTATCCATATATCCGTTATTCGAAAAATCTCCGAGATTCTTTATGTCTAAATGTAAAAAATCCGAAACAAACCGTACACTGTTTTCTTTGCTGCCATTCTTTAGTGACACATATAAATTTCTGTCGCTGCAGTCTTCATTGTATACTGTCTTTACCTTGTCGGAAAAATCCGTATATGTATATAAATTCACGTAATTATTATATGAGGCATTTTCATCATCTGTCTGTATTTCACGTCCGAGTATACCGGATACGGTATATGTCTTTGTAAAACAATACCTATAATTCTTAATCATATCCGTATTTTCCTCGCCCTCATACAACATAATATCCATATCTTTACCTGAATCGTCAGTAGCCGTTATAAATAAATAACCAAGCTTAAGGGTTATTTTATCCCCCACCCTATACTCTCTTTTGGAATAGTTTACAAAATTACGGGAGAGAACAACTTCATCCGGATTTTGTGGATAACTGCCTTCCTCAAGAGCAAAATCAAAACATTTTTCAAATGTATTCTGACTGTATGCATCTATTACTATTCTGTTTCTGAAATCGGATGCAGAATCTTCAAACGGGGCTACCCCTATATTCTGCTTCAAATATACACTGTCAACCTTTCTGTTGGCTTCAAGCTTTTTTACATTATCATCAGTAAATCTACCGCTGAAATCCACATCATAATTTCCATACAGCCTTTGAAAATAGTTTTCCCCGGTTTTCCCGGCACTCTCAACAAAGCTTGCAACAACAGTTATGAGCGACACAGCAAGAATGACCCCGACAACAGTAACAAGGCTCCTGCTTTTATTCATCATCATATTTTTGATTGTAAACTTATGCATTAATCTCATACCCATTTCTCCTTTTTCATACCGCTATTGAATATTTTCATTTCCTGTTTCTCAATTAAATTCCGGCTGCTAATACTTAAAAAAGTAACTCTGATATTATGATTTTTTACCAATACAAAATCCACGCCATAAGCTGCCGAAAATACTTACATAAAGTTCATCCCCAAACGCTTATCACAAAATCGGAAACTTACTTGATAAATGATATTTAAAAAATATCTCTGTCCGTGTAAAAAAATGCTCTGCTTTTCGCTGTTTCCGGTATTTTGAGAATAAATTTTGTATCCGACTCTTATTAAAACTGCCTTTGAAAGTTCCCTCTTCAATCGTAACCTACAAGTCTTTACAAAAAATTCAATTCACCTTTATTCCCTTATTACTCAATAATATCTCATATTTTCATAATCATTGCTTTACCCCCGTTTTCATACTGTCTTATGCTTTGATTATAAAATATATAAATGACTTTAAAGTGACTGTATTTTTATATCAAAATTATGAATGACAGTATTATAATATATATGTATCTTAATTTTCTCACACAATATATTATAATATCAATTATATCATATAAAATTTTTATAAAATAATATTTTTATTGCAAGTGTTGACAAAAGTGAAAAAGTGTGGTACTATGATAATGCCACGCAGCTCAATATTGTCAATCCGAATGTTTTGTATTAAAATCGGAAAAAATGCATCCTCTCTTTTCATATTCATTTGGATTTGAGACAGTTGTGTGGCAGCAATAGATGATGCGTTTTTCAGTACGCGGCCTTTGGCTGCGTACTTTTTAATTTAAAGGAAAATATTTTGATTAATAAAGTAAAATATAACAATGTTTTTATCATATAATAGTCCGATTCACCATTGTCTTTTTGCATAAAATATGTTATACTTGTTAAGAAAGAACAAGCGCTTTTAAATGACAGATTGTACATACGGAGGAGATCTTAATGAAAAATAAGAAGTTTATATATATCATTACAACTGCTTTGATATCCGCATCTGTATTTGCAGGATGTGCGAACATCAATACATCTGTTTCCGATAATGCTAGCCGTAATTCCGGTAACTCTGAAAGCTCAATACAATCCAATATATCTGACAGTGCAGACAAAAGCAGCGAAAATTCCGACCTGACACCATCCGAACCGGAAAAGTCATCTGCCGTTTCAAGTACCAAACAATCAAAAACCGAGGAAAATAGTGAGAATTTAAAAAATGAAGAAAGTTCGGGGCGGGAAGAAAGCTCAAAACAGGAGGAGAGTTCAAAACAGAATACAAAATCAGACAGTCAGGAAACCAAACCGTCTGTATCAGGTACGGATGCACCCACAAATACTGATGAAACAACCACTACTGAACCTATAACATCTCCGGGTACTCAACCAACTGTGAAACCACAGGCACAGGAAATTTCATTGGATTCAAATTATGTAACACTGAAAATGGGACAGACAAAAAATCTTAATACTACCGTCCTGCCTGCGAATGCTTATGACAGATCATACAGCTATTATATTGACGATGTAAGTATTATTGAATACTCAAACGGTGTAATCAAGGCTAAGAATCCCGGCTCTGCTACCATTTCATTCTCAACTTCAAACGGCGTAACGGCAAGCTGTAAGGTTACGGTATATGGTGTGCCGTCATATATTTCTCTCAATAAAACCTCTCTTACAATTACTGAGGGGGATTCATACACCCTTTCCGCAACTACCGATATAGGAAACTATAATATTTCATATAAATGGAGCAGCAACAGCAATATTGTTTCTATTCAAAGCACCGACTATTCAACAGCAGTGATTACGGCTAATTCACCGGGCAGTGCAAATGTTACCGTTAAAACAGATAATGGTGTATTTGCAACCTGCAAAGTAACAGTCAAGGCTCACGAAAATAATATACCTGTTATAGATTATAATCAATATGCGGATAAGGTTATTGAACTTGTAAACCAGGAAAGAACAGCAAGGGGACTCCCTCAGCTGACAAAAAGAAATGACCTTGTTCCACTTGCCAATACAAGAGCAAATGAACTTGTCAAACGTTTTGAACATACAAGACCGGATGGAAGAAGTTGCTTTTCTATCTATGATGACAACAATATACAATACAGTGCCGTCGGCGAAAACATTGCATACGGTCAGGAAACTCCCGAATGGGTAATGCAGTCCTGGATGAATTCAACGGGACACAGAGAAAATATACTTTCGGCTAATTACAACGGTATTGCTGTAGGCTGTCGTGAATACGGCGGATGTCTATATTGGGTACAGTTATTTATTTATGAATAATGATAACCTAAAAAAATAATTAATAAATTTCAATATTATTATAAAGATTCTTTATAAAAAGACATTATATTGTGCAATCTGCTAAAAAAATCCACTAAGATTATTGCATTTTTCATCTATACTTTATATAAAAATAGTAGTATAATAGAAGCGGTTTAATGACTGTTAATAATTAAATCAATTATATACCGAAAGGAGCGAACACAATGGATGTAATCGCAACAAGAAAAGAAAAGGTAATTTATAGAGACGGGGATATTGTTGTCAAGGAGTTTTCCGAAAAATTCCCTAAGTCTGATATTCTTAATGAAGCCCTCAATCATGCAAGAGTTGAGGAAACAGGACTTCCTATTCCGGCACTCAGAGCTGTATCCGTTATCAACGGAAAATGGACAATATCAATGGATTATATTGAGGGAAAAACTCTTGAACAGATAATGGAGGAAGATCCCGACAATATTGAAAAATACATGAATGATTTTGTGAACCTGCAATTAAAAGTACAGAGCTGTAAGGCACCACTTCTGAATAAGCTCAAGGATAAAATGAACAGAAAAATTTCATCTCTCGGCGGCCAGATTGATGCTACAATCAGGTATGAGCTTCATACACGTCTTGACAGTATGCCAAGCCATAACAAGCTTTGCCACGGAGATTTCAACCCATCCAATATCATAATTGACAGTGAAGGCAATCCTCATATAATCGACTGGTCGCATGCAACACAAGGCAATGCTTCGGCTGACGCAGCAAGGACCTATCTCCTCTTTGCGCTGAGACACAAGGAGCTTGCCGATATGTATCTTGATACATTTTGCCGCAAGAGTGATACAGCAAAGCAGTATGTCCAGCAGTGGCTACCTATAGTTGCCGCTTCACAGCTTGTAAAGCGAATTTCCGGTGAAGATGCTTTCCTCAAGAGTTGGGTGGATGTTGTCGATTATCAGTAACAAAACCATAGACATCACAAAAAATTCCCGTTTTCAACGGGAATTTTTTCTTTGTCAAAAACCTGTATTTTTAGCGGTACTGAATTGGCTGTCATAAAGTTTGCGGTAAAAGCCACCATTTTCCATAAGCTTACTGTGTGTCCCCTGTTCGATTATATTACCGTCCTTCATAACAAGAATAAGATCAGCCTCTTTTACAGTTGATAGACGGTGTGCAACAATAAAGCTGGTCCTGCCCTCCATCATATTATTGAATGCTTGTTGAACTTTAATCTCCGTACGTGTATCTATCGAGCTTGTAGCCTCATCAAGTATGAGCATACGTGGGCGGCAAAGCATTACCCTTGCTATACATATGAGCTGTCGCTGACCCTGCGAAAGATTTGTTCCCTCCTCGGATATTACGGTATCATAGCCGTCAGGAAGTCTTTCTATAAAGCTGTCAATAAATGACTTTCTGGCAGCGTCCTTTATCTCCTCAATGCTTGCCTCCGGTCTGCCGTATGCTATATTTTCACGGACTGTCGCATTATACAGTCTGTTCTCCTGCAAAACCATTCCGTAACTCTTTCTCAGTGAACTTCGGGTTATGTTATATATGCTCTTACCATCAATCAGAATCGAGCCGCTGTCTATATCGTAAAATCTCATCAGCAAATTTATAAGTGTGGTTTTTCCGCAGCCTGTAGGTCCCACTATCGCTATCCTCTGTCCCGGCTTTACATGAAGATTAAAATTTCTGATAAGCGGTTTTTCCGGTGTATACGAAAAGCTTACGTCCTTAATATCTATTTTTCCCTTGCAGTTCTCAAGAACAACGGCATCCTCAGGGTCGGAGGACTGATCCGGCTCGTCAAGGAGTGCAAAAATCCTGTCTGCACCCGCAAGTGCGGATTGAAGCTGGGAGGTAACTCCCGTAACCTCATTAAACGGCTTTGTATATTGGTTTGCATAGGTGATAAATGCGGCAATCTGACCTACGGAAAGTACACCGTATATTGCACTGACAGAGCCTGTTATACATACAGCTGCCGTTACAAGACCGTTGACAAACCGTGTTGACGGGTTTGCAAGTGATGAATAAAACTGGGACTGCTGACCACACACTCTCAACTCCTCATTAATTTTCTCAAATGCTTCTATAGAGCGTTCCTCATATCCGAATGTCTTGACAACTCCCTGACCACCGATGTATTCCTCAACATAGGAGCTGATTTTACCCTGCACTATTGACTGCCTTCTAAAATATTTTTGAGAAAGTCTTGTTATAAATGCTGCAACAAATATTGACAGAGGTGTTATTACAACGACAACAAGTGCAATTAACAAATTCATCATAAGCATAAATACAAGTGTGCATATTATCATGACCACACCTGAAAAAAGCTGGGTTATACCCTGCAAAAGACCATCGCCGACGCTATCAGCATCATTTATTATTCTGCTCAGGAGATCACCGTGAGGATGTCCGTCTATATATCTAAGAGGAACGGTATTGAATTTCTTATAAATATCCCTCCTAAGGTCACGTATTGTAAAGTATGCAACACAGTTTGTATACAGACTCATTATCCACTGACAAACAGATGAAGCTATAACCGTTACACCCACTAAAAACAAAAGGTTAATTATTTCCCCAAAATTGACATTTCCCTTTTTTACCGCATTGTCTATCGCATACCCCACAAGCACAGGTGCTGTTAGGTTCAAGACAACGTACAGAACCGCAAATATTAAGGCGGAAATTATTTTTCCCCTGTACGGTGCAGTGTAGCCGAGAATCCTTCTGACTGTAGATTTTGTGTTGCTTTTATCAGAAGTTCTTTTTGGCATCAGATACCTACCTCCTCTTTTTCAAGCTGTGACATACATATCTCACGATAGACTTCACAATTTTCTACAAGCTCTTCATGCCTGCCCTGACCT
>CANQLX010000035.1 GCA_947624835.1 uncultured Clostridia bacterium | reverse complement strand
ATGAGCGGTTACGCTATCGGCATTAACAACGGATTCATGTGTCCGAACGATGTCAGAAGTCTTGAAAACATGGACATAAATTCATATAACAGAGGGAGTACACTATGACAGATAAAGAAAAATTTTTGAATACCACAAGAGTGTATATCGGCAAGAACGGCTATTATGTCTGCAAAACAAAGCTTAGTCTTGATGCCGTATATAACTGGTGTGCCTTTGCTGTTTCAGCAATCGTGAAGGACTGTGACTTTCCGGGGAAGTACATCAAAGCTGTGGAGGGCGGTGCCGGAAGTATTCCGAGAATCAGTGACGGAAAGTACGGCACTTGGTTCAAGAAAGGCGTTCAGGCTCCGCAGGCAGGCGACTTGTTTTTTATGCGTTACGCTGACTATCCCTATCAGGACAAGTATTTCTGCGACCATGTCGGAATCGTTGAGGCGATGAACGGCAACACCATCACCACGCTTGAGGGCAATGTGGACGGTTACAGTTACAATTGGGCCGGTACTTCCATGTTCAAGAGGAAAACCTGCTATCTGTCCGATGGGACGGTGTACGCTTTTTACCGTCCGAAATGGCAGGAAAGAACCTCGACAAGTACATCATCAAAGTCATCGGCAAACAAAAAATCTGTTGACGAACTCGCCAAGGAAGTCATCGCAGGAAAGTGGTCTGCCGGAGAGGAACGCAAGCAGAAGCTCACTAAGGCAGGCTATGACTATTCGGCTGTGCAGTCGAGAGTAAATGAACTGATGAGATGAGGAGGAGCACACTATGACTATTATGCAAATGATTGAGAAGAGAAATCAGGCTATCGAGGTGGCTAAGAACTATGCTGCTTCACACAAGACCGAAAACGGTATGCTCAACGACAGCGACTATGCCGTTTATGAGCAGATGGAAAAAGAGATACAGAATATTTCTCGTGAAATCAGCCGTATGCAGAGAGAGGACGCTCTGGAACAGGAGCTTTCCAAACCGATGAACACTCCGCTTACGAATAAGCCGTTCAAGGGTGAGATTGACGGCACAGGCAGAGCAAGTGAGGACTACAAAAAGGCAATGTTGGAGGCACTCCACAGCAACTTTCGCAATGTATCCAATGTTTTGCAGGAAGGCACGGACGCTGACGGCGGCTATCTCGTTCCCGAAGAGTACGACAAACGTATTATTGAGGTGCTGAACAGCGAAAACATCATGCGTACTCTCGGCACGAAAATCAAGACCGGCGGTGACCACAAAATCAACATTGCCGCCACCAAACCTGCGGCATCGTGGATTGAGGAGGGCGAACCGCTTGTCTGGGGCGATGCTACCTTTGACCAGATTCTGTTGGACGCTCACAAACTTCATGTGGCTATCAAGATCACTGAGGAACTTCTCTACGATAATTCATTCGGTTTGGAGAGTTACATTACTACGCAGTTCGGCAGGGCACTTGCCAATGCAGAAGAAGATGCTTTCCTGAACGGCAACGGTCAGGGCAAGCCGACAGGTATTTTTGCGGTGACGGGCGGCGGCAAGGTGTCGGCAACGACCACCGCTCTCAAGGGTGATGACATTATCAATCTTGTGTATGCTTTGAAAAGACCGTACCGCAAAAAGGCGGCTTTCATTATGAACGATAAAATTTTGGCAACTGTCCGCACCCTCAAGGATTCCGAAGGTCAGTACCTGTGGCAGCAATCATTTAAGGACGGTGAGCCGGAAAGACTGGCAGGCTATCCTGTCTATACTTCCGAGTACGCACCTACAAATATGATTTCCTTCGGCGATTACAGCTACTATAACATCGGCGACAGGGGTACTCGTTCCTTCAAAAAGCTGACCGAACTTTTCGCCGGAAATGATATGGTGGGCTTTGTTGCGAAGGAACGTGTTGACGGAAAGCTCGTTCTGCCGGAAGCAGTACAGATTCTGAAAATCAGCATCACCAAAACTACTAAAACTTGATCAGGTGACGGCATGATGGTATCAGTCAAGGAGATTAAGAATTTCCTGCGTGTGGATCATAACGAGGATGATTCGCTTATCCGCAGCTATATTTCTGCTGCGGAGGTGCTCTGCCTTGACATTCTCCGCACGGAGGACAGAACGATATTAAAAACAGCAAAAAATGCAAAAATAGCGGTGCTGTATGCCATCGCATATTTTTACGAACACAGAGAAGAAGCCGATTATAAGGCTCTGACAATTTCGCTCAGAGCCTTGCTTTTCGGCAGTCGGAAGGAGGAATTTTAATGCAGATTTCTTTGCTTAATGAAAGGATAACCTTTCAGAGAAATGTAATACTTACTGACCGAATCGGCAACCACATGGGCAGCTGGAATGATGAATTCTCCTGCTATGCAACTGTCGGCGGCGAAAACGGCAAGGAAAAGGCTGTTGTGGGAACAACTGTCGAGAATGCGGATGTTACTTTTACCGTCCGTTGGTGCACCCTGACGGCGAGTGTAAGTACCACAGGCCACCGCATTATGTTCAAAAACGATATTTACGATATTATCTCAATCGACCATATGAACTACAAAAAGAAATGTATCAAATTCAGGTGCAGGAAGGCAAGGCGATAGCATGAGCAAAACGGTAAAAATATACGACCTTGCCGAGGAGGTTATGAAAGGCTTGACGGAATATTCTAAACTCGCTACTTCTGATATGAAGAAGGCAGTAAAGAAAGCCGGAAACGATGTGCGGAAAGAAATTCAATCTACTGCTCCGAAGGAAACAGGAGGGTATGCGAAAAGCTGGGCTGTAAAGACAACAAGGGAGTCGGCTGAAAGATTAGAGGTAACTGTACATTCAAAAAAACGTTATCAGCTGGCACATTTGCTTGAATTCGGTCATGCAAAGCGTGGTGGCGGCAGAACCAAAGCCCGACCGCATATCGCACCTGCGGAGGAAAACGGAATAAACGCACTTGAAGAGGCAATAGAAAAAGCACTGAAGGGGTGATGTTATGGATGAGCTTTTATCAATTCTGAACGAGATCGGACTTCCCTATGCATACGACCACTTTGCAGAAGGCGAAAGTCCGAACCCGCCTTTTATCTGTTATCTCCTGCCGGGAAGTGACAACTTTGCAGCTGACGGCAGGGTCTACTACAAAATAAACGATGTACATATCGAACTGTACACCGATTATAAAAACACGGAACTTGAGCTAAAAGTGGAGGAAGTGCTTGATCGGCACAATATTTTCTACAATAAATCCGAGGTATGGATCGACAGCGGAAAGCTCTATGAGGTGATGTATTCTTATGAGATTGGGGGAATCAATAATGCCGAAGAAAAAGAATAAGGTCAAGTTCAATCTTTGTAATGTGCATTATGCTATTGTCAAGCTGAACACAGACGGCACAGCAACCTTTGATACACCTGTGCCGATGCCGGGTGCTGTGTCACTGTCACTCGATCCGAATGGTGAACCGAACAACTTCTATGCTGACGGGTACGCCTATTACACTATCAGTAATAACATGGGGTATGAGGGCGATTTGGAGCTTGCTCTTATCCCGGAGAGTTTCCGCAGAGATGTTCTGAAGGAAACGCTGGACAGCAATGGTGTGCTTATCGAAAACTCCAATGTAGAAACGGCTAACTTTGCACTGCTCTTCGAGTTTGACGGAGATGCGAAAAAAATCCGCCATGTCATGTATTACTGCTCTGCAAGCAGACCAACCATTGAATCACAGACCAATGAGGACGAGATTGAAGTCAAGACAGAAAAGCTGTCCATCAAAGCGGCACCGCTTGGAAACGGGCTCGTCAAGGCAAAAACAGGTGACGACACGACAGATGCAGTGTATCTGAACTGGTACAGTGAAGTCTATCTGTCAAATGCAACGACAGGCGGCGAGCCTAATCCGTAAAAGTGGAGGGACACACAATGAGTTTGACACAGACAATAGAGATTGACGGTCAGCCGGTGAAATTCCGTGCATCAGCCGCCATTCCGAGAATATACAGACTGCGTTTCCACAGGGATATTTACAAGGACTTGTCGCTTTTGGAAAAATCCGTCAGCAAGCAGGACGAGGACAACAGCAGTCTTGATTTGTTTTCTTTGGAGATGTTTGAAAACATTGCTTACATCATGGCAAAACACGCTGACCCCGATATTCCCGACACACCGGAAGAATGGCTCGACAACTTCAACACATTCTCTATCTATCAGATTCTGCCAAAATTGATAGAACTCTGGGGCTTGAATGTGCAGACCGATGTACAGTCTAAAAAAAACTTAGACCGATTGACAGGGAAATGACAACACCGTTATTCCTGCTCCGCTGTGTACAGCTTGGCATATCAATTCGTGACCTTGATTTGCTTACAATAGGAATGGTTAATGATATGTACAGCGAGAGCAGGAACGATGATTACAAAGGCTATTCGGAAATTGCAACACAGTCCGATATGGACGCATTTTAACGCAGGAAGGAGTGACACCCGATGGCTAACAGAATAAAGGGAATCTCAGTTGAGATAAGCGGCGATACTACCCGTCTGACAAAGGCACTGAAAAACGTGGACAGTTCCATCAAGAACACACAAAATCAACTTCGGGATGTCAACAAGCTCCTAAAATTAGACCCCGGCAATACGGAATTGTTATCGCAAAAGCATAAGCTGTTGGCACAGGCTGTCGGTGACACCAAGCAGCGTCTTGAAACGCTAAAAACGGCGGCTGAACAGGCTAATGACGCATTGGCAAAAGGAGAAATCTCACAGTCACAGTACGATGCCCTACAGCGTGAGATCGTGGAAACAGAACAGGAATTAAAGCGGCTCGAAACAGCCGCTAACCAGTCAGCAACAGCCGTTCAGAAAATTGCCGCTACAGGTGAAAAGCTGAAAACACTCGGCAATAATATCTCCAATGTCGGACAGAAGTTTCTTCCGGCTACTGTTGCAGTGGCGGGTCTTGGAACGGCGGCAGTAAAGACAGCCGCTGACTTCGATTCTGCTATGAGTGAAGTGGCGGCGGTGTCGGGAGCAACAGGTGATGATTTTGACGCTCTCCGTGCAAAGGCTCGTGAGATGGGCAGTAAAACCAAGTTTTCAGCCACAGAAGCCGCCAACGCTATGAATTACATGGCGATGGCGGGCTGGAAAACAAGTGATATGCTTGACGGTATCGAGGGCATTATGAACCTTGCGGCGGCATCCGGTGAAGACCTCGCCACCACCTCCGACATTGTAACGGACGCTTTAACAGCGTTTGGACTTTCTGCTGGAGATTCAGCACACTTTGCGGATATATTGGCGGCGGCAAGCTCCAATGCCAACACCAATGTGTCCATGATGGGTGAAACATTCAAGTATTGTGCTCCCGTTGCAGGTGCGTTAGGTTTTTCGGCAGAAGATACAGCCGAGGCTATCGGTCTGATGGGCAACTCCGGCATCAAATCCTCACAGGCAGGTACAGCACTTCGTTCTATCATGAACAGGCTTTCAAAGGAAGTCAAACTGACGGGGAATGCTATCGGGACAATGACGATTGAAACCACCAATCAGGACGGCTCTATGAGGTCGCTGAACAGTATTCTTGCCGACTGCCGTGTGGCTTTCATCAAGATGTCGGAATCCGAAAAAGCCGCCAATGCACAGGCACTTGTCGGCAAAAATGCAATGAGCGGATTTCTTGCTCTGATGAATGCCGCACCTGCTGATATCGAAAAGCTGAACACAGCTATCACTAACTGTGACGGCAAAGCCGGAGATATGGCTGACACCATGCAGAATAATCTTGCAGGACAGATAACCATTCTGAAATCGCAGTTACAGGAATTAGCCATTTCATTTGGAGATATTCTCATGCCTGCCATTCGTCAGATAGTTTCCTGGATACAGAAATTAGCCGACAAGCTGAACGGCATGGACGAAAGCACCAAAAAGACGATTGTTACGATAGGGCTTGTCGTGGCGGCAATAGGTCCTGCATTGATTGTCATAGGAAAAATCATCTCCGCTGTCGGAACGATCATGACCATTATTCCGAAAGTCAAAGCGGCTATCACAGCTGTTAAAGGTGCGATGAGTGCCTTGAATGTAACCATGCTCGCCAATCCCATAGGCATTGTTATAGCGGCTGTGGCGGCATTGACGGCGGCTTTTATCTATCTTTGGAATACCAACGAAGATTTCAGAAAAGCCATCACTGCAATATGGAACGGCATTGTAAAAAAGTTTCAGGAATTCTTTCAGGGTATTGTTGACAGACTTAATGCTCTCGGCTTCAGCTTTAAAGATATTGGTGAAGTGATCAAAGCCGTTTGGGATGGTTTATGTTCATTTCTTGCACCTGTTTTCGAGGGTGCATTTCAATTGATCAGCGACACACTGTCATACGCTCTCGATACGATAACGGCTGTGCTTGATATTTTTATCGGTATTTTCACAGGAAACTGGGAGCAGGTCTGGGACGGTGTAAAAGGCTTTTTTACGGCAACATGGAATTTTATCAGCGGATTTGTCACGAATATACTGAATGTTATTAAAGGCATTTTTGATGTGTTTTTGGGATGGTTCGGCACTTCGTGGGATGGTGTGTGGAGCGGTATAAAAGATTTTTTTGTGAATATCTGGAACGGTATCAGCAGCTTTTTCAGCGGTATACTTAACGGTATAAAGACCGCTGCTGAAACAGTCTGGAATGCAATATCTGCCTTTTTTACGACTATCTGGACTGCTATACAGAATACCTTTACAACAGTTATCACTGTGATACAGACCATTCTTTCTACAGCATGGAATACAATTAAAACGGTCATACATACGGTCTGGAATGTTATATCAACATTTTTTACGACCGTATGGAACACCATAAAAACAACATTTACAACAGTCGTTACAGCAATACAGAGCTTTCTGACTACTGCCTGGAACGCTATACAAACGGTGATAACAACCGTAATGAACGCAATACATACCGTGATTTCTACTGTATGGAATACAATAAAAACCGTTATTACAACAATTATTACGGCAATTCAGACGTTTATCACCAATGCGTGGAACACGATAAAAAACACAGTATCGACTGTTGTTAATGCGATACAGACCGTTATTTCCACCGTATTCAATACGGTAAAGACAGTGGTTTCCAATATCATGAACGGCATCAGCAGTACTGTATCGAGCATATGGAACAATATCAAAAATACAGTTTCAAATGTTGTCGGCGGTATAAAAAATGCTGTGTCCAATGCGTTCGATAACATTCTGTTGGGCATCAAAAATTCCATGTCAAATGTCTTTAATGCAGTCAAAGGCGGCTTTGATAATGTCAAAAACTTTATGGGCAACCTTGCTTCGCAGGCTTGGAACTGGGGTAAGGACATGATTTCCGGCATGGTCGGAGGTATTAAAAGCTGTATCGATTGGGTCGGAGACGCAGTAGGAAATGTCGGCAATACGATACGCTCATTCCTGCATTTCTCCGTACCTGATGAGGTTCCTTTGACAGATTACGAAAGTTGGATGCCGGACTTTATGAAAGGTCTTGCTAAAGGTATAGAAAATAGTCGTGGGATGATAAAATCGGCTATGAAAAATGTATCTGCAGATATGGTCGTAAGTCCCCACGCAGAAATCGCAGCTGCTGCTTCAGAGGGCGGTGTATCTCAAACAGACCTTACTGAACTGATAGCTGCGATAAAAGGGGTTTTTTCAAAAGGAGGCACAATGAGTGGTAGCGGTGACATCATTATCCCGGTGTATGTCGGCGGTACTATGCTCGATGAAATAATTGTCAACGCTCAGCAAAGAGCGAACTTACGGAGTGGAGGAAGGTAGCATGGCATTTACGGAATATTTAAAAATCAACGGTGAAACGCTCCCTTTTCCTGATTCCTATGATTTGTCCTTATCCTCAGTTGAGTCCGACTCCGGCGGTGAGACAGAAGCCGGAACAAGACAGCGTGATGTTGTGCGGCAGGGCGTAGTTGATATTTCTGTATCTTTCACAGTTACTGCAAAGTGGCTGAAAAAGCTGACATTCTGGTCAAAACAGAACAAGCTGACAGTGCAATACTTTGACACTGACACGCTGTCCTTGCGTGAAACAGAAATGTACATTGACAGCTTCAAAGCCAAACTCGAAAATGACACTTCATATAAAGGCTTATGGTCGGTAGACTTTTCACTGAAAGAATTTTAGGAGGTGCGGCAATTGTATTCTGTATCAGATGAATTTATTAAAGCTATTCAGAGCAACAGCCGCAGCTATTTCTGGACTGGTGAGATTACAACAAAAAAAGGACAAAAGTACACCTTTGAAAATAAAGATATCGTCAAAGGCAGCGGATATATCACCCGTCAATGCTGCGGCAACACGGAGATAGAGCTTGGAACTGTTTATGCCGCTGAGATGGGTATATCTCTTTTTACTGATATTGACAGGTACAGCTTGGAGGATGGAACAATCACGCTTTCATTTCACCTTGATGTTGGCGGTCACTATGAAGAGGTACCGATGGGCATTTTTGAGATAAGCGAAGCAAATCGGAGTATAAAAACGCTTGAAATAAAAGCATATGATCATATGCTGAATTTTGAAAAGAACTTTCATAATACTTTATCAAGCGGTACTCCTTTTGATTTTTTCACTCTTGCCTGTGAAAATTGCAAAGTGCCTTTCGCACACACCAGAGCCGATATTGAAGCTATGCCCAACGGCAAGTATATCTATGGTATTTACGGCGAAAACGACATAGAAAGCTGGCGTGATCTTCTTTTCTATACGGCACAGGTTTTAGGCTGCTACTGCCAAATAAACCGTGAAGGAAAACTGGAGCTGCGAAAATATGGTAATGTGCCTATTATGCAGGTGTCGGAAAGGCAGCGGTTTTCGAGCAGCTTTTCTGATTTCATTACGAGATATACAGCAGTAAACTCCACCAATCAGAAAACAACTACAGCTGAGTATTATGCTCTCACTCCCGATGATGGGCTGACAATGAATCTTGGTGTTAATCCACTTTTGCAGTTTGGAATGAAAGATACCAGAGAAAAGATAATCAGAAATATTCTGAACGACATTTCCAAAGTCAGATATGTGCCTTTCGATTCAGAAACGATCGGTAATCCTGCACTTGATATCGGAGATGTCATTTCTTTTTCCGGCGGTCATGCTGATGATACGCAGATAGCCACTATAACAGGAATGACGGTAAAAATCAACGGCAAAACAACGCTGAAATGTGTCGGCAAAAATCCCCGACTTTCACAGGCGAAAAGTAAGAATGATAAGAATATCGCAGGCTTGCTTAATTCTGTTGAGGTTGGAAAGATCACCGTTCATTCGTATATGAATTCTTCTCCGTTTACTGTCGGAGAAAATGATGCGGAGATCGTCAGCCTTGAATTTGCATCTCAGGATGATACGGATGCAGAGTTTCACGGCAGTATTTTGATTTATATAACTGCTGATGAGGTGACGAAAACGGCAAACGGAAAACTGAACGATCAGGATATTTCCGTTTCGTGGAGCGAGGATGGCAAGGCGACACTTAAGATCACTTATGTTATCAACGATAATGTTATCAATACCTACTATCCTATCGAAACCTGGCAAAGCGGAAAACATATCCTTAATCTTTACTATCCGATCTCAAAGCTTGATGCAAACGCATATAACACCTTCAAAGTAAGGCTATCCGTTACGAACGGCTACGGCTTTATTGACCGTATGCAAGCTCTCTGTACAATCAGCGGTCAGGGACTCAGTGCCGGAAATGTATGGGATGGTCGACTTTCCTTTGAGGAGAAGTTTATACCCGTTGCTGATGTCGGCAGTCTTTCTTTTCGTAAGGCTATTGATATTGTTGCACCATACACAGAAGTACCGGAGCCTATCGGACTTGTGGATACCTTCACTCCTGCAAGATTCGGCCGCCTGACAGCACTACGCTTTATCGCAGAGCCGCAGATGAATCCGGTAATTGTTACCGAGATCATTGAACCTGCCGACAGAAATGAAATAACATTTAACCGTGAATATGTACGGTCTGAAACAACCTTTGAATTTCAGACTGATTACAGCTTTACGAATTTTGAGGTGCCTATTGATGAGGGCAGGATGAGCAGAATAGAAATAAATACAGAGCAGTTTGCGAGAATAGACAGTCTGGAGGTGAAACGCAGTGGTGATATATGATTCAGTTCGTTCAATTATGAATACAACTGAAAACATGGAACATCTGATTGTAAATACACGATATGACGGAACTACTCTACAATATCAGGGTGTGGACTGGTTTCAGTTTAACGGCAAGGTTATATCAAATATCTATGTCAGTGACAACAGCTTTATAGGTCTTGGCAACAGAACAGAGCATTTGCTTGTCTGCCGGAGAGATGCATTGCTGTATAACTTTTATCGTGAGGAAGGCAGCCTTTTCGGAACTATCCGATTTCTGAAACTCCGCTGGGAAGGTTATGCACAGTACAATAACACAACTGAGGATGTCAGGCTTGTATATGAATGGTTTTTCTTTGAAACTGGTGATATGTTCCTGAATCTTATTAAAGCTCCCAACGCTGCCGGATATCTTGGAACAAGCAGAATAAACGGCAGTATGAATCAGGATTTTACTGTTACAGTCACGCAACAGCAGTATATTTCGTTTTTTCATAAAGACAACAATGGCAAGAAATTTGATATAAGCTACTCGGTCATTGATTTTGCTCCTCCGTTTGAAAGCAAATATCTTCTTGCTGACAAAGCAGGCAAGTTTTACAAACTGATGCATAATAAGGCGTTTGTTGACTCTATTGTTTTTAAAGGCGGTCAGTGTATCCGAACGGGACTTCTGCCCGGAAATGATATGCGGCTGTCAGTTTCCTTCAAAACAACAACATTCGGCAATACCGCTGTATTCGGAGCAAGAACTGATGAAAAGACAGATATGTTTGGTGTGTTCCTGACTGACAGCAAGCATATCACCTGTGTTTATGGCGGTCAGAATATTACTGAGGAGGTGGATGATTATAAGGATGTTCCGATTATATTGGAGCTGTCAAAGGACGGATTAAAGCGTGACGGCATTACCATTATAACCTTTGACGATACGGAGTTTAACTCATCATGCGAACTGATAATAGGAACGATGAATACAGCTGACCGGCTTGACAGCCGATACTTCATGGGGACTGTATATAGTATTGACCTGTGGCAGGGTGAAGAACAGCGTCTGCACCTTGTTCCTTGTGTGGATGAACAGGTCAAGCCCTGCTTTTACAATATTCTGTCAGACAGTACCTATCAGAACAACGGATTTAATGAGTTTGAATTTGAGGATGAAAATCTCGAATATGATAAATCTTCATATATTGAAGAAGTTCCTGTAAAAAAACTGAATTCTGCTGCATTCCGGCAGTATGGTTTTGATGATTTTCCGAGAGATGTTATCTTTTCAAAGCTCCCCAATCCTGTTTTGTATCATTGGCAGAATACAGATATTGACCTTCCACCAATAACAGCAAAGCTGAAAGCCGTGCCGCCTGTGCAGCTTGTCTATTCAAAAAACACAGAGATGAACGACAGTACTATCTTGGGCATTGAAAGCGTGGAGATAGATTCCGATGACAACACTTTATTTGCTTTTTCCTTTGACAGCGGCACTACATGGAAAGCATACACAGACGGCAGATGGGCTGTACTGTCTGAAGAAACAAGCGGTATGAATCGGGAATCGATAAAAGCAATCGGTACTGATGCGTGGAATGAAGCGGCTTCTGACAGGCAGTATAAAATCCGATTTGCTTTGCGTGAGGGCGGTTTTGTAAACCGTATCACAGTACATTATCTGAATTGAGGTGAGGAAACTTTGAAAGGAATAACTGAAATAGAACTGACCGATGTTAGAACAGGAGCAAAAGAAAAATATACCGAAACAAACCTTGTCACCAATGCAATGGCTGATTTTTTCAGTCATAATATTGACGGTATGCTGTTTACCATCAACGGCAATACTAACGATCTTAGTGAAAATATGCTGCCGATGTGTCCGAATGCAATAGGAGGTATTCTGCTTTTCTCCGATACTATTGAGGAAGATAAAAATAAATACTACGCACCGTCTGCAAATCCTTGTGTCGGATATGCGTCAAATGATGTAAATGCTACAACAAATATTATGCGTGGGAGTATGAACCTGACGGAAACCAAAAAACTGGATAACGGCTACCGTTTTGTCTGGGACTTCACAACCTCACAGGCAAACGGTACTATATCTTGTGTAGCTTTGACACATAAGTGGGCCGGAGCAGCATATATGGGTGATAGCTATAACGGGACAGGCTTCGTCTGGACAATGCGGTCACGCAGCGGAAATAGTGACAGCAAAGCGAGAACAGCTTACATTAATGCTGTTGAGCTTGATATTGATAACAACTTTTTCTGGACTATAGGAATCAATACAGAAAATGAGCTTGTTATTCAGAAGGTCAGAGCAAGTTTTACAAGCGTAGGACTTAATGACACCATGCTTGGCAGCAATTATGATGTCCTATTTGAGATTAAGCTGAATCCTACATCTTTTGTTATGTCGGACCCGAAAAAGAATGAGGGATCGTATGATTTCTTTGATGGTAAGGATGGTTATTGGTACGGCTTTTGGGGTGGAGGAAATAAAAGCGGAAATGCGAGTATTACTAAGATAAAAATCAACAAATCGGATTTCAGTTTTACCGAAGAGCGAATGACGCTTAACGGTGTGACTTGTCAGTCTGTCGGTTATCATGGCGGCTATAATACCAATCCGCAGAGGAATGTTCAAAGTGTTTTGCAGAACGGTTATCTGTATATGGTGTCGTATGATAAGACGAAGGTCTACAAGATAAACATAGAAAATCCGGCTGATGTAAAGGAAATCCCTCTCGGCTCTGCGACAAACTACAGCTGCAGTGATGATTACTATAACAGTGGAAAGAATTATCTTGTAAACATCGGTGATTGGATAATAGGCAGTGATTTTATGATAAACACGGAGGATAAGGTTTTCAGAAAATCAAATAATGCACCCTGGACTTATACGAGTACACCTCTGTTCCAATATGATCCCTATTTGTTCAGCTTTGGCGGATATTACGCTAACTCTACAAGGCAAAATTTATTCTTGTGGACACCATATCTTGCAACCATAAACAATCTTGAAACATCAGTTATCAAAACAGCTGATAAAACAATGAAAATAACATACACAATACAAGAAGAATAACTACGGAATCAGGCGGCAGCTTTCGGGCAGTCGCTTTTTTCATACAAATTATTTTTGAAGGAGCGTGATGCTTAATGAAAGAATTCTGGAATGCCATACAGTTTGTATTTACTGTAATGGGCGGATGGATAGGTTACTTTTTGGGCGGGTGTGACGGTCTGATTATTGCATTGGCATCGTTCGTGGCGGTGGATTATGTTACGGGATTGATGTGTGCCGTCAGCGATAAAAAGTTATCCAGCAAGGCGGGATTCAAAGGTATATGCCGTAAGGTGCTGATTTTCACGCTTGTCGGTGTGGCAAACATCATCGACATTCAGATCATTCATACCGGCAGCGTACTCAGGACGGCAGTGATATTCTTCTATTTATCAAACGAAGGTGTATCGCTTTTGGAAAACGCAGCACATCTCGGACTTCCTATTCCGAAAAAGCTGAAGGAAGTTCTGGAACAGTTGCATCATAAACATAATGAGGAGGAAGATAAACATGATTAAAGGAATTGATGTATCATCATGGCAAGGTGTTGTTGACTACAGAAAAGTCAAGGCGAGCGGCATTGATTTTGTTATTATCCGTGCCGGATTTGGCAGAGAGGTAAGCCAAAAGGACAACTGCTTTGAACAGAACTACAAAAATGCAAAAGCCGCAGGACTTGATGTGGGTGCGTATTGGTATTCTTACGCTGATTCTGCGGAAGATGCCGTCAGAGAAGCAAGGGCTTGTATGGAGGTTATCAAGGGCAAGAAGTTTGAATATCCGATCTACTTCGACCTTGAGGAGCAGAGCCGGTTTGCGAAAGGAAGAAATTTCTGCGACAGTGTTATCAAGGCATTCTGCGGAGAGCTTGAAAAGAACGGCTACCTCGCCGGACTTTACTGCTCTACATACTACCTGAACAATTACATTTCAAATGCTGTTGCCGGCAAATACGAACTTTGGGTAGCACAGTATAACTACCGCTGCACTTATACAGCGAACAAGTACGGTATTTGGCAGTATTCATCGGAGGGCAGAATTAACGGTATCAGCGGAAATGTGGATATGGACTACTGTTATACCGATTATCCTGCTATTGTAAAAAATGGCGGATATAACGGGTATAAAAAGGCTACGACAAAGAAAACTACATCAACGGCGACCGCAGTCAAAAAGAAAACAGTTGACGAGCTTGCAAAAGAGGTTATTGCCGGAAAGTGGGCAGCCGGAGATGAACGCAAACAGAAACTGACGGCGGCTGGTTATGATTATAACGCCGTGCAGAAAAGAGTTAATGAGCTGATGGCGAAACCACAGCTTAAGTCCGTGGGTGAGATCGCCAATGAGGTCATTCAAGGTAAGTGGGGGAACAGTGACGAACGCAAGCAGAAACTCACCTCTGCCGGATATGATTACGGCAAGGTGCAGACAAGGGTTAATGAGCTGATGAAAAATCAGTAATACGAAGAAGGCAGGCACTCATCTTTCGGAGGGGAGTGTCTGCTGAATATTTTTAACGGAGGTATGCTTTATGAATGAGGTCATGAAAAACGATAAGGAATTATCAATCAGTGAAAAATATCTTCTCAGCATCAAAGAAGCCGGAACATATTTCAACATCGGCACAAAGAAAATGCGCCGCCTTGCTGAGGATAATCTCGGTGGTTTTTCTGTATTCTGCGGAAACCGCTATCTCATAATAAGGACAAAATTCGAGGAATTTATCTGCAAAACTTCTACGATATAGTTTTCTTTTGATTGCCGTAAGTAGTTGATATTTTCTGCCTTTTGAGGGATATATAGACTACGCCAAACGGCAGAAAGTGAGGTAAAAACCGATGAAGAGAGCAGCACTTGAAAACAAGGATATTTTAAATCCGACAGAAACGATCGAATATTTCGGGCTGAGCAGAAGGAAGTTTTACAGCCTGCTGAGCGAGAAAAAGAAACACAGCTTTATCGTTCTTTACGGCAGCAGAAAGCTGATTATTAAAGCAGCCTTTGAAAAGTATTTGAAAGCTCACCTGGAACTGAGGAGGTGCAGATAATGGGTATCAGAGGAAATTTGCGAAGGGACTCAAAAAGGAGGATTCTTCGTGCAGGGGAATCCATCAGAGCTGACGGAAAATATCAGTTTAAGTATTATGTCAATGGCAAAGCAAAATTCATTTATAGCTGGAAACTGGAGCCGACAGACAGGCTCCCGGCAGGAAAAAAACCGTGTCTTTCTCTGAGGGAGCTTGAAAAGCAGATCGGCTACGACCTTGATGCTCAGATGGATCCTACAAGGCAAAGCATGACGGTCATAGAGCTTGTGGAGCGTTATCTTTCGACAAAAACAGGCGTAAAGCCCAGCACACGGGCGAATTACAACTTTGTGCGTAATCTTCTGAATCAGGAGGACTTTGCCGAAAAGAAAATCGGACATATCAAAACATCCGATGCAAAGCTATTCCTTATTAGATTACAGGATGCCGGAAAGGGATACAGCACTGTTAAGACTGTCCGAGGTGTTCTGCGCCCTGCTTTTCAGATGGCGGTCGATGATGACATATTGAATAAAAACCCGTTCGGATTTCAGCTTGCCGGGGTGGTGGTAAACGACAGCGTGACAAGAGAAGCAATCAGTCGCGAACAGATGCGGCAGTTTCTGAAATTTGTACATGATGATAACTGCTACTGCAAATATTATGAGGTCGTTTATATTCTGTTTCACACGGGGATGCGCATATCTGAATTTTGCGGACTGACGCTCAAGGATATTGATCTGGAAAACAGAATCATCAACATAGACCACCAGCTACAGCGTACATCAAATATGGAGTATATCGTAGAATCAACAAAAACAAACTCCGGCACAAGAAAGCTACCGATCATAGAGGATGTCGCACAATGTTTTGCTGCGATAATTGAGGACAGAGAACCTCCAGCAGTAGAAAAATTCATTGACGGCTACGGCGGTTTCCTGTTCTATGACGATAAAGGTATGCCGCTTGTGGCTATGCACTGGGAGCATCGGTTTAATAACATGGTTGACCGTTACAATACCATCTACAAAATTCAGATGCCGAACATCACACCCCATGTCTGCCGCCATACCTACTGCAGCAATCAGGCAAAATCAGGAATGAACCCGAAAACGCTCCAATACCTGATGGGACACAGCGACATCGGCATTACCATGAATGTCTACACACACCTCGGTCTTGAGGATGCAGCAGACGAGCTAAAAAGGATAGAAGCCCTTGAGCTTGCAAGGAAGGAAATAGAGAAAAAGCCAGACACACCTCCGGAGCAGCTATTATTCAGATCAGTTTAATACTTTGACATCATAGCCTCGCTTCGTGCGGGGCTCTTTTTTTGTAAAAATTCGAAAAAGGGTAGTCGTGGGCGGTGTGGATATGGTATAATGGGATAAAACGGAATTTATAGGAGTAATAAAATGAAGCTAAGTACTATTTATGTTATTGTGAGGGACATCGAAAAATCAACCGATTTTTATAGAAAGTTATTGCAGGAAGAACCAATATATCACAATGATGAAAGATGGGTACAATTTAGCAATTTTATTGCCCTTTACAATAAAAATTATGATAAAAAATTCATTAATGACAAATCTTCTGAAAGATTTAATGAAGCATATATTAAAGATTTTGCTGCTGACAAAGGAGTACCTGAAAATAACATAGTTATCTTCAATTTCGAGGTTGAAAATTTGTTTTTCGAGTATAAGAGACTAAAAGAACTGGAAATTGGGGACGTTTCGGATTTAATGTATGTTAATGTTCATATGCCATATTGGTATTTTAATATAATATGTAATTGAAATTACAGGACAGTATACACAGTAAATTCTGATTGATCATAAAACCCTTAGTAGTAACCCACCCCGGTTTTTACTACTATTCTACTACTAACGACTTCCGCATTTTGCCCCGATTTGCAAAGAATTGTAGTTTTCGCCCCACTCTGTCAAAGTAACCACACCACCCCGACACCCTCGCATAATGCGGCATTTTATGCCCTTTTACAGCAATTTGAGAAAGGAAAATTCTATGATAAAAGTAATGTTTATATGCCATGGCAATATTTGCAGAAGTCCTATGGCAGAGTTTATATTAAGAGATATGGTGAATAAGCTTGGAATAGGGGAGCAGTTTGAAATTGCTTCCAGTGCAACAAGCAGGGAGGAAATATGGGGAGGAGTAGGAAATCCTGTTTATCCTCCTGCAAGAAAGGAGCTTGCGGCTCATGGTATATCGTGCGAGGGAAAACGTGCGGTACAACTGACAAAGAGTGATTATGATTATTATGATTATCTTTTGTGTATGGATAATACAAATATTCGCAATGCAAAAAATATAATCGGAAATGACAGTGAAAATAAACTCAGGCTGCTTTTGTCTTTTACGGAACAGGGGGGAAGTATAGCAGATCCTTGGTATTTTGGTAATTTTGACAGAACCTATGATGATATTGTCAGGGGCTGTAAGGCATTTTTGAAATTTCTCGGTTACTGTGAATAAGACGGGGGAGGCAGATATGAAAACTATCAGAGAAATAAGAAACAATGAGCTTAATGCATTGCTTGAATTATACGTACATCTGCATGAATCCGGTATCCCGGAGGACAGTGAGCATTTACGAAAAACATTGGAAAGTATATGTACTGATGTAAACCACCATATTGTAGTATGTGAGCTTGAAGGAAAAATTGTTTCTTCGTGTGTATGTGTAATTATACCTAATCTCACACGAAATATTCGTCCGTATGCATTTATCGAAAATGTTGTGACGCATAAGCATTATAGAGGCGGGGGCTATGCAACCGATTGTTTAAATTATGCGAAAGAGCTTGCACAAAAAGAGGACTGCTATAAAATAATGCTTTTGACAGGCTCGAAAGAGGAAAAAACGCTTGATTTCTATCGCAACGCCGGGTATAATTCATCTGATAAAACTGCGTTTATTCAGTGGCTGTGAGTCATATTATTAAGAATGAATATTTATACAGTAGAAATACAGCTTGAAATGTTGTTATAACTACATGAATAAGTATATGGAAAAAAATTATAAGTTTTTGGCGGTACTTTCAGAACATTGTTGCATCAAAATATTTTCTGTCTGATTAGTGAAGTTAAAACTTCAATATAACAAGGGGAGAATTTATATATACTTACTTCACTGAAAAATCACAATTGTTCCGAAGCCGCTGATGAAATTATTGTAGGTACTATTTCATTAGGTGGTTGCTTATGGTATATATGTTTCCTCTGTTGATGATTGTGTTCTGACAGCGGACTTCCGGTTTTTCGTACATATAACATCAGTTGGTATCTGCTTCCCTGATTTAATGTTGACAGACAGACTTCAAATATGATATATTGACTTCAAAATATATAGATATTGTTAATGTTATATACTATTTGTATATTATATTAACTTTGTATTACAAAATGTATATTATTTAAAAGGATATATTGTTATATGTATAATATCATAGCATATATACAATATGTATAATACTTATAGTAATATTTAAATAAACAATACTATATATAAAGAATGGGGTAACATGGACTTTATTAAAAAGTATGCAAATAATGATGAGGAAAAAATTTTGCTTAAAAAAACAGATGACCTTATACACAGGAGCGAAAAAACATACAGCGTTTTATATTCGCATTTTCTTACACCTGCCGAGCAAACATTGTTGTCAAGGGTTGAGGAATTTTACGGAATAATAAGCTTTGACGGTGGCTATCCCGATGCCGAACGCAGAATGTGCAGGGTAAAGCATGACGAATATGCCTGCGACGAGGGGCTTCCTGCTGTTTTGTACAGTGTAGAAATCACTGACAGTGATGCGGAAATTTCGCATCGTGATGTGCTGGGTTCTCTTATGGGGCTTGGGATAAAAAGGGAAGCGGTAGGAGATATTTTTGCAAACGGAAATAGGGCACAATTTTTTTGCCATAGGGCGATATGCGATTATGTTGAAATGAATTTGCAGAAAATCGGAAGGTACAGAATTAAAATAAAAAGAGGAGAGCTTTCAGACATACCAGAGCCGAAAACAGAAACGGTGTCTATAAATGTAAGCTCAATGCGACTTGACAGTGTATGCGGAGAGTGCTTTGGTTTATCACGAACAAAAGCGGCAGAAGCGATAAAGAAAGGGGAGGTTTCTGTTAATTGGCTTATAAGGTGTGATACTGACAGAGAGGTATATGCCGGGGATAAGCTTTCTATGAGAGGCAAGGGAAAGGTTGAAATTGTGGGAGTAACGGGGACGAGTAAAAAAGGCAGACTTTTTGCGGAAATAAAAAAGTATATATAGATTTTAGAAAGTTATACAGTTTACAGATTGTATTATTCTTAAAGGAAAAAAACAAAAAGAATACAAT
>CANQLX010000034.1 GCA_947624835.1 uncultured Clostridia bacterium | reverse complement strand
CTTAAAACCGATAATTCTTGAGTTTAGTATTTTTATATAATTATCTGTAAATTAAGAAAGGGGTCGGTATTATGGAAGAAAAGAATGAAATCTTCACTTATACGTATTCTGCAAAGGAACAGGAGGAAATAAAGAATATCAGGGAAAAGTATGCTCCGCCGATAAAACAGGAAACGAAGATGGAGCAGCTCCGTCGCCTTGATCAAAGCTCAACAAAAAGTGCGACTTTTGTTTCTCTTGCAGTAGGTATTGTCAGTACGCTTATTATGGGTGTTGGGATGTGCTGTACAATGATTTCAGGTTGGGAGCAGTATTTTATCCTGGGTATCATACTCGGTGTTATAGGAATCGGCGGTATTATAGCTGCATATCCGCTTTACAATTATATGGTGAAACAGAAACGGAAAAAGCTCGCCCCTGATATTATGCGGCTGACCGATGAATTGATGAAATGAGGAGGCTTGTAATGAAAAAGGTAAGAATTACTGTTCTGAAAACAACACTTGACAAGGAGCTTGCCGAGGAATACGGAGTAAGCGGACTGACAGCCTGTCCTATGCTGAAAGAGGGGCAGATATTCTATGCGGATTATGCCAGGCCTGAGTTTTTTTGCGATGAGGCATGGAAAGCGATTTACCAATATGTATTTGCTTTGCCACACGGTGCGGGAAATTACGTATTCTATTTCGGCGATTGGATCAGAAAACCCGGTGTTGCAATTTGCAGCTGTAAGGAGCAAATATTATTTGACCAATGACTGAAATATTTTTATGTACGAAAAAACGGACAGTATGGATAACTGAAAGAAACGGAGGAACGACTATGTCAAAAAGAACGACAGATATGGAAAATACGGGCAAGCTTGGTTTCGGTCTTATGAGGCTGCCTAAAAAGCTGCTTGCCATAGATATTGAGCAGACGAAGAAAATGGTTGATATGTTTTTGGAAGCAGGCTTTACATATTTTGATACGGCCCATATATATCCCGGTTCGGAGGATGCGGCAAGACAGGCCCTGACGGAACGTCATCCAAGAAACAGCTACACCATTGCAACAAAGCTTTTTGTACAGACTGCACTGACGGAAAACGCAGCCAAAAAGCAGTTTTATACAAGCCTTAAACGTATGGGGACAGATTATATTGATTACTATTTGCTGCACTGTATTATGGATAATAATTATAAAAGGTATGATAAGTTCAATATTTGGGAATTTGCAGCGGAACAGAAAAAGCAGGGTAATATCCGTTATGTCGGATTTTCTTTTCATTCAGGACCCGAACTTCTTGATAAGCTGCTGACAGAGCATCCCGAGGTTGATTTTGTGCAGCTTCAGATCAATTATGCCGACTGGGAAAATCCGAGGGTCACCTCAAGGGCTAATTATGAAACGGCAAGACGGCATGGCAAAAGAATAGTTGTAATGGAGCCTGTCAAAGGCGGTGCACTTGCATCCCCGCAAAAGGATATAAAAGAGATGTTCAGTGACTATGCACCGGACAGCTCACCTGCATCATGGGCGATACGCTTCGCTGCCTCACTTGACGGCATACTGACTGTGCTGTCGGGGATGTCAGACACTAAGCAGATGGCGGATAATCTCTCCTACATGAAAAATTTCAAGCCGCTGACCCCTGAGGAGCAGGAGATTATACATAAGGCTCAGAAAATATTGGGAAAATCAAAAACAATCCCCTGCACAGCATGCCGCTACTGTACAAAGGGCTGCCCGAAACAGATTGCCATTCCGGACATATTTACCGCTATGAATAAGCGTATCGGAAGCGGACAGCTTGAACAGTCACTGGATGATTATCGTAAGCTTACACTTGATGGTGCAAAGGCATCGGACTGTATAAGCTGCGGTCAATGTGAGAGAGCCTGTCCTCAGCACATAGAAATAATTTCCCGGTTAAAGGAATGTGCCGTTGCATTTGAAAAATAAGCTGCATATACATATTTGACACAGGAGTGATTTTTTAACAGCATATTGAATTTGATTTTTATCCGATTGCGGATTTATTGGTTGAGAAGCCAAAAAAATTATTTTAATGCATCATAAAACCTAAAAAATGCCCCCTGTTACAGGGGGTTGCTTTTACCTTATAAAATGTGTCGAAATCCACGGTTCCTGTTCGGGAAGTCCGAATTGTTCCTTGCCGAGGGAGATACTCTTCATCAGAAACGACATATTCCTTGCAAGAGTACGCATTGTTTGCAGACCCTCTGCATCTGCTTTTGCCTCTCCGGGTGTTCTTCCGTGTACGCTGTTCCAATACTGGCTGGAGGCAACAGGCATACCGCAGATTGTAAAATACTTATTCAACTCGTCAAAGGCTGCGGAAAGACCTCCACGTCTTGCAACGACAACCGATGCGCCTACCTTCATACGCTTATCAAAATTTGTTGAATAGAAAAGTCTGTCGAGAAAGGCAATAAGAGTTGCATTTGCTGATGCATAGTAAACGGGGGAGGCAATAACAAGGCCGTCTGCTTCCTCAAACTTCACTGCTGCTTTGTTGACCTCATCGTCAAAAACACATTTGCCCTTTTCAGAACAGCTTCCGCAGGCAATGCAACCACGGATTGCCTTGTTTCCGATGTGCAGTGTTTCAGCTTCAATACTGTTTTGTTTAAAGATATTCTCCATTTCGCTGAGTGCAACTGCTGTATTGCCGTTTTTATGCGGCGAACCGTTAATCATCAATACTTTCATAGCTATACCACCTCGTATAATATAATCTGGGAATTTTCCTCTTTTAAATTAATTATACCATAATTTTCTATTTAAAAAAATTATTTCAGAAAAATTATAAAATGTTCGCTCAGCCGTCCGATGACGCTTTACAGAGTGGTGTAACGGCATTCGGTTGTTATAATTTGATTTTTTATCTATTAAAAGCAGTATGAAAATAACATTACATTGTTTACAGATATGCTTAATAAAAACCTTTCATAGTGATTACCAACGTGATTAATCCAAGTATTGCTTGGGGTATTTTATTGGAACAAACAGCGAGAAATTGTGTTAATCCGTTGTCGGGATAAACTATCCCAAAAATAATAAAATTGGTAATAATTGAAAGGAAAAATATCAAGATATTTAAAAAACCCGGCATTTCGGAAAAGCATATGTCCATTTTAATTAAAAGAGCTGTGATTATAATAAAAATGATCATGGGCAGAGATACATATATTACCTGCAGAAACCAATTTACATCACCGTTTTTATCTATCATAATCTTTGGAACAGTATCTACTGCTAAAAATAAAATACTAAGTACTGCCATAATTATATATGACATATATTGGTTTACTTTTGCCTTATGTAAACATTGGGAAGAACGTTTTTGGCAGTCGGCATAATCTTTTATATGCCCGAATTTTTCTGAAAGTTTTTTTAATCCATCCGGATGCCTCATTCTGCGTTGAGATTTGCAAAGTATTTTGTAGTCTTTATCCCGTTTGGCATAGGCTTCTTCATAAAGCTCCTTGGCTTTTTTGTCAGCATCCTCAATATGTTTTTTGTAAGCTTCTCTGATTTTTTCCAGTTCATCATTTACAGCATTCTGATTTTTGCTGATAATTCTTTCTGCTTCGTGTTTGAAATTATTCCTAATTTTCTCAAATTTGTTTTTTTCTTCACCTTTTACTGCAATGTGGACTTTGATAAACATTTTATCAAAATTGTTCATTACAGAATCAATTAAATTAGGAGACATTGGAAATGTACACTCATAGATTAAATTAAATTCATATAATTTTCTGATTGTATTTTTCGACAGATATGACAGGATAGAGTATTTATTCACCATTTCTTCAATGTGTTCATTATCTGGCGGGGCAGCTTCAATTTTTTGGGATGCAGATTGGGAGAGCTTTTTCAAAATGATATCAATAAATGACATTATATCAGTCTGCTTTTCCTCTGTTAGAATTTTTCCTATATTGGCATCTGCATTTGACGGATCAATATCTAATACGTGTCCGAAATGTTTGTCAGCCTCCTCCCACAGACTGTCTTCTATCGCCATATAGCCGCGCTTGTTTATATTAACTATTCTATTTGCGTTGGATTTGTCATCCACGGGTGTCGGTGCTTCATCCTGCTTATCAGATTCAAGTATTTTGGTCACTCCGCGTATCAGATCCTGAATGAATCCGATATTTGCCATATTGTAGGATTGGAGTGTGCTGAGCTGATCAGGCAGATCATAGGGATCCATGTCACGGTAGCACGGAATTAATATTTTCGTGCTGTCTTTTTTCATCAGTGTAAGAAATCTGCTCCATTCATTTTTGACCCAAACTGAATTTAGATATTCGTGTTTAGTACCGACAACTATCATTATTCTTGCACTGTTGAGTGCGGAAAAAATATAAGGCTCATATGCTGAACCAACCTTATCCTCTAAGGTTATACGTGCAAAAAAAATTCTTTTGTTCAGTTTTGTAAGCTGGTAATAGATATCTTGTGCAAGTGTACTGTCTACGGTTCTGTTTCCGTCTTGGTCCGATTCCTTATAGCATATGAATACATCAAAGGGTTTTTCTTTGTTTGATATTTCCAGAATACCCTTTTGGATCTCATCAATGGTTTTAGCCTCGTTCTCATAGATTTCACGCTGTGCAGGATCGGAGTATTTTATTGCAGACTTATAATCTTCATCGGCAAAGATTGAAGTGACTTGTGTGCGGTTGACTGTCGGAACCCTTTTATGAGTATTAGGATCCTCAACATATTCTATACCGTAGCGGCACAGAATGACAGACCAATATGATTCTGCATCGTCCGGATCCTCATTAAGTATTTTTTCATATATAGACATTGCTTTGTCAAAATCATTAATTCTGCGAAAATGGTTAGCCCTGTTATATAGGTTTAACTTGAGGGCACTATTAAGTTTTGGCAGTGTCTGCTTGGTACCGCAATATTCACATATGCATATTCCCTCATTGCCTGTCAATTCAAGCAATCCCCCACACATTTTACACTTTAATTCATGCATTAATATTCCTCCTGTTTTTTGTTTATTATATTTCTTATATTAATCCGCAATTTCAATAATTACCCGCAACAATATATAGCCTATTATTGCCTGCGGGATTTTGTTGAAAAGTATAACGGATACCCATTGGTCGGGGAAAGTAAAGAAAAATAATACACCGTTACAAACCACTGAAAATAGAAATACAAAAACAATATAACCCACTAAACCCCAGTCGATTATTTTTAACAATGCTAAAACAGATACCAAAGCCATGTAAGCAATGATAGGAAGTGCAATATATAGAACTCCTGTCACGAAATTATCACAATTTTCATAAATTGCAGATATCGGCATAGGGTCAAATACCAAATATAATATACTTACAATACTGAAAAAAATGCCGGATATAATATTTCGGTGCTTGGCCTTTTTTTTGCAAACTGCAACAAGCTTTTCGGTGTCAAAATAATCTTTTACTTTATCAAGATCAACTGCTATCGAATCATATTCTTGTGCTGTTTTAGCATGAGCCATTCTATCGCAGCACTCATCATAATCCTTTCTGACTTCTTCAAGAGCCTGTTTATGGAGATTTTCAGCTTGCTCGTCAATTTTCTTTAGATTTTTTTTATAGTTCTCTTTAATTCGCTCTATCTCAAGCTCTACCTTATTTTTGTCATCCTCCAAACGAGCCTTCACTCTTTCGCTGAAGTCGTTTTGTGCTTTTTCCATCCAAATTTTGAGATTGCCTTCAGCAAATTCCATTACATGTATAAATTTTTTTTTAAAAGAAACCATCATATCTTTATAGCTCGTTTCCGGATCGCATGATGAATATTCATATACCACAGGTTTTGTACTGTACAGTTCTTCTATTTCCCTTTCCTTTAGATAGGATTTTACTGTATAACGTTTCGCCATATCAAGTATATGCTGTCTATCCGGTTCAACAACTGTGACTGTAATTGTTTTACTATGGTAATAATTATAGTTGTTGATGATACTGTCAAACAGTTCATCTATGTTTTTTGCTTCATACGTTACCCAAATTTTATAAAGATAAGCCTCTGCATTTCGAGGATCCAGCTCTAAAATTTTATCAGCCAGCTCCCCGGCGGTTTCCCAGACCTCCATTTCCAAAGCTACCTTGAACTGTCTTTTAAGCTCGACTATTACATCAGTTTCGGAAGGCTGTGATTTAATTTCAGAGGGTTTATCTCTCTTTGAGTCGTCAATCAATATTTTGGATATACCTCTTATGAGATCCTGTATAAATCCGATTTTACCCATATCATAGGACGGCAACAGGCTTAATTCGTCAGGCAGGTCATATGCTTCCATATCACGGTAGCACGGAATTAATACTTTCGTGCTGTCTTTTTTCATCAGTGTAAGAAATCTGCTCCATTCATTCCTTACCCATGCTGATTCTAAATATCCCGGTTTTGTTCCGATAGCTATCATGACTCTTGCACTGTTGAGTGCCGAAAAAATATACGGCTCATAAGCAGTTCCGCTTTTATCCTCCAAAGTGATGCGTGAAAAGAAAACCTTATGTCCCTGTTCTGTCAGCTGATAGTATATATCCTGAGCAAGAGTGCTGTCCATTGTTCTTTTCCCATTTTCATCTGTTTCCTTATAACAAATGAATACATCAAAGGGTTTCTCCTTATTTGATATTTCAAGAATATTCTTTTGTATTTCTTCGATTACACTTGCTTCCTGCTTGTAAACTTTACGCCGGTCTTCATCAGCATATTTAAGTGCCGATTTATAATCCTCATCTGCTGTAACAGGAGTGACCTGTGTCCGGTTTATTGTGGGAATTCTTTTATGTGTTTTAGAATCCTCGACATAGTCTATACCGTATCGGCATAAAACGATAGACCAGTACGCTTCGGAATCTTCCGGGTCGGCATTAAGTATTTTTTCATAAACAGACATTGCCTTGTCAAAATCACTATTTATTCTGTAATGGTTTGCCCTGTTATAAAGATTTATTATTTCCGGATCATCACTTCTTGACAAGGTTTGCTTCGTTCCGCAATGTTCACATTCATATATACCGACATTATGGGAAATTTCCAAATTACCGCCACACATTTTACATTTGTATACAAACATTTTTAGACCTCCTGTATTTTATTTGTGTGATTTTTTGTCATCGGAGCCTGATAATCCGACAATTATAAATATTATTATTGTTTGTATGAATTTATCTAAGAGTACAGCTTCAAGCCATGCCGGAATGTCGTTTGAGATAAATATGAACAACACGGCTTTTGATATTATGCTGATTATAAATGTAAGTATTACAATAACTGGGCTTTCCAAGGAAACAAGTTTTATTTTTTCAAGAATAAAATATATAATAATATACACCACAAGCGGTATTGCAGATATAAACGACAGTAAAAAACGATTTATATCACCTATGGATAAAATAGGTATAGAACTAAAATCCAATTCATTTGCCATAATTCTTGCAACAGGATCAATAAACAGATATAAAATACTGATAATTACAATAATAATATTTGAAGTATAGGAATATTTTTTTGAAGCTTTGACACATTGTTCTGCACGCTCTTTACAGTCCTTGTAGTCGCCAAATTTTTCAAACTTTTCTTTAACTTCGTCCAGGTCAGGGAAATTTTTAGATTTGGTTTGTCTTTTGCATAGATCCTGATAATCATTTTCACGTTTTTCCTTAGCCTTCTTATGTAACTTTTTAACCTTATCCTCTGTTTCGTTTAGATATTTAATCAATTTCTCATTTTTTTCTTTGTACTCCTTGTTGAATTTAAAATAGCTGTCCATTATGTATATAATCATCCTGGTCTCGAAAGCGTCCCGTATTTCTTCGCAGCGTTTATGTGCCTCAGTTGTATCTATCTGCATTATGGGAGAAAATATTTCATCAAATTTATCCATGGGAATATCATCGACGTCTTGAAAGCACAATGCGTTGTAACTGATTTTTGTATTTATATTAAAATCATAAAGTTTTACTATTTCATCCGAACTGAGATAATCAGGAATTTCGTAGACATCTACTATGGACTTCAAATATTTTTTTTGGTCTGAATTAATATCAGTAGTGTAAGACTCCGAACTGTCGTATTGCTCTATTATGGAATCAAAAATAGCTTCGAGGGAAGTTTTTTTCCGGTCAGCAAGAATTGAATATATATGTGCTTCTATATTATTGGGATCCTGTTCTATTATACTGTCAAAAAGCTCTTTGGCGGATTTCCATTCCTCTGCCTCAAAAGCTACCATACCACGCCGGAATACAGTTGATATACTGTCGGATTTTTTTGCCGCAGTGTTACCGCTGGCAGATTCTTCGTCTTGTGTATTTCCGCTCATTATTTTTGATACTTTACGGAGAAGATCCTGTATAAAGCCGATCTTGCCCATATCATCTGCCTGTAGTATGTTTAATTCCTCTGGCAGATCGTAAGGATCCATATCACGGTAGCACGGTATCAAAACTTTAGTATGATCTTTTGATACTATTTCAAGAAAACGCTTCCATTCGTTTTTTACCCAGACTGAGTTCACATATTCGGGCTTTGTACCTATGAGTAACATGATTTTAGCAGTATTCAGAGCGGAAAAAATATACGGTTCATATTCCGATCCTACCTTGTCCTCAAGAGTAATGCGGGAGAAGAATACCTTTTTGCCGTTCTTGGTTAATTGTGTATATATATCCTGTGCGAGCGTGCTGTCTATTGTGCGGTTGCCGTTTTCATCAGTTTCCTTATAGCAGATAAATACGTCATAAGGCTCCTCTTTCTGTGAAACTGTCAGAATGTTACGCTGAACCTCATATATTTTATTTGCTTCTTTTCGATAACGGTTTTGTGTAATTCCTTCAGAGTATTCGATTGCTGCAAGGTAGTCGATATCCTCCAAAAAGCTGTCATATCTCACTCTGTGACAGGTAGGGATCCATTCAAATGTGTCGGGATCCTCAACATATTCAATACCGAAGCGACAAAGTGCACAGCACCAATGTGCTTCGGCATTTGTGTTATCCTCTTCAAGTATATTCTCGTAAATTTCAAGTGCCTTATCAAATTCTCCTATACGACGGAAATGATTTCCTCTATTGTATGCGGCAGCTTTTTTGTCATTGTTTATTTTCGGAAGTGTTACGGTATTCCCGCAGCAGCCGCAGTTTCCAATTGTTTTATCGGGAGATAACTCGATATCTCCGCCGCACATCTTACATTTTAAAATTATCATAATTCATTCCTCTTATTTATTAATTTTAGATTACTTTTGTTCTTTAAGGCTTCCATTAAGCCATTCCCCGCCTCTTGAAGGTGGAGAAGAACTTTTTGCTGTCATATTCGGAATCATACAGATAAAGTCATGTTTTTAATGTTAAAAATATCACTAAAATTCCCCCCGGCAACGATTTCCCCTGTTTCGGTTATAACAATAGTATAATCATTGCCTGCAAGTACAAAATTAATATTTTCCCTGTCCGATAACCGTTGTTTCGTGTTTATATAAAAACCGTCGCTGTTACCTGCAACTGTGAGCGTCAGATCTGATTTTAAACCCACCGTATGCCTTCTGCCGGACGCAACTGCTACAATATCTGTCCAATCTAAAATATCACATTGGTTATAGGAGTCATCTCCTGAAATCACCACTGTTCCGTCCGACTTCATTCCCACCAGATTGTTATAGCCCCCATCAACATCAATAATATCCGTCCAGTCGGAAACATCACAGATACCGTTACTATTATCACCCACAACTGCAACCGTTCCGTCATTCCTCAGACCGACTGTATATGTAGGATATAAAAATATATGTTTAACCTGTGTCCAATCAGATACATTACACTGACCGTATGAATTATCTCCCACGGCTATAACTGTGCCGTCTGATTTCAGACCGATTGTATTATTTTCGCAGGCAGCTATGGCTGCAATATTTGTCCATTCGGATACATTGCATTGACCGTATTTGTTTGAGCCGGCTGCTGTTACTGTTCCGTCAGCTTTCAGACCAACGGTATGCTTTGAACCGGCAGCAACAGCGGTTATGCTATTCCAATTTTTTGTTCCGCTGCAGCTTCCTCGGTGATTTTTTCCGGCTGTCAGTACAGTACCGTCTGATCTCAGACCGACGCAGTGCTCAGAAGAAATTGCAGCCGAAACAATATCCGTCCATTTAGAGAGCTTGCGTTCCGTATTTTTGGGAAAGCCACAGCTTTCTACGGTTTTATCGGAATTTATGAGGATTATTTTACAGTCATAATGTACGATACGCCCAGCAAAACGGTGTGTTATTCTTCTTACCTCATCAAGCTCTTTCATATGTTTAAGTAAGGCTTCACGGGCGATCCTCTCTTCTTCTTCTTTTTCCTTTTTTACCTTGAGGAGTTTATTTTCTTTTATTTTATTATTAATGGAAGTAAATTTTTCCTTTAGTGTATCATCCGCAAATTTTATGGCTTTTTTATAATAAAATTCATCATCAAGTTGTTCAATACTCAAATTTAATTCATCATAATTACGGATTTTAATTGAAATCATCATTTTTCCGAAATATGCTTCCGCATTTTCTGCATCTTCGTCCAACGCTTTCTCAAAAAAGATGTTTGCCTTATCCCAGTCTCCGTCATTCAGGGCTTCATATCCGTATTCAATGAGGTTGGTCACGGAAGTCTGATTTTCAAGAGTCGAATTATTCTGATCCTGTGCAGTTATGCTTCCCTCTGAAAATACCTTGGATACAATATGTATCAATTCCTGTATAAAGCTTATCTTACTCATATCGTAATATTGAAGAGTACTCAATTCGTCAGGCAGTTCGTACGGTTCCATATCACGGTAGCACGGTAAAAGAATCCTCTTGCGATCCTTGTTCATCAACAGAAGAAAGCGGCTCCATTCATTTTTGACCCATGCAGAGTTGAAATATTCAGGCTTGGTTCCCAAAGCGATCATAACCCTTGCACTGTTCAGTGCGGAAAAAATATACGGTTCATATTGAGAACCGACCTTGTCCTCAAGTGTTATACGGGAAAAAAATATTCTCCTTCCTGTTTGGGACAAGCGGTGATATATATCCTCTGCAAGTGTGCTGTCAACGGTCCGTTCACCGTTACTGTCAGCTTCCTTATAGCAGATGAATATATCAAACGGATCTTCTTTATTTGATATTTCAAGAATACCCTTTTGTATTCTGTCAATGGTTGTTGCTTCCGCCTCATATATTTCACGCTGGACCGGGTCGGCATATTTTAAAGCGGATTTGTAGTCCTCATCGAAATTAACGGGAGTAAACTGTGCACGATTTACAGTAGGTATTCTCTTATGTGTTGAGGGGTCCTCGACATATTCTATACCGTATCGACAGAGCACAATAGACCAATATGACTCCGCATCGTTGGGATTATCATTAAGCAACTGTTCATAAATTGACATGGCCTTGTCAAAATCATTATTTCTGCGGAAATGGGTTGCTCTGTTATAAAGATTTATTCTCTTATCGTCGTCAAATTTTGGAATAGTTTGCTTCGTTCCGCAGTGTGAACATTCACAGATACTTTTGCTATTTGTTATTTCAAGGGTTCCCCCACACATTTTACACTTATACATACCCATAATATTTTTCTCCAAACAATTTGTTTTATTATGACCGGACTTAGAAATTCTGCTTTTCCGTATATGTATTCGCAGCGTTTTTATTCAGCTTACAGAGTCTGTTTCTTTCTGCAAGAATACCTGTTGTTTTTTTACAGAGGGCCATTACCGCTTCATCGTCACCATCTACAACAGCTCTTTGTAATTCTTCTATATTAAAATATAATTCATTTTCAATAGCCTGTGTAGAGTCGCTGCTGACAGGGTCACTGTATTTCAGCTCTTCGCTCAGCTTTTTGAGTTCATGCCTGATGCTCTCACTGCAATCCGCCTGGGAAACGAGTACATTCATTTTTGACTGTAGGTTTCTCATATTTTTTACATCCCTGACGATTTTTTCATCCTGTTTTATAACCTCATCACGCACTGTATCCGCAGCAATAAGACCGATTGCTGCAACAGCAACAGTAACAGTGAATAAAACTATAGGAATCCATACAGGGATAAACGGACCTACCGCCATAGCAGAAATACTTAAAAGGATCTGGACTATAGCATATACAATGCCTATTCTTGCAATAGGAAAGCCATAGAATTTACTTCTGTTATCACCTGTTCCATTAAAGGCGGTATACATGAACAGAATTTGCAAAAGTATGGAGATCATGCCGAATATATAGGATAACCAGAATACGGAATTTTTTTGAAACGGTACCGCAAAGACAATAACATTGAATACAATAAGTATCACGGCAATAAAAACAATAAATTTTATCTGATTATTAGAATATTTCATTTTAATTACTCCTCCTCTTTCCGCAGTTGTCGCAGAAGTTGCCTTTTATACCCTTATTACCGCATTCGCAGTCCCATGTTGACGGCTCGTTGCCGGGTCGTTTTTTACCGCAGTTATTACAGAAATTTCCGGTAATGCCCTTTTGTCCACATTCACAGTCCCATGTTATTTTCTTGGGTTTTGGTTTTCCGCAGTTGTTGCAGAAATTGCCTATGATTCCCCTATTACCGCACTCACAGTCCCATGATTCCTCAGATTGCGGTGTCGGTCTTTTTGAACCGCACATATTGCAGAAGTTGCCGCTTATACCCTTGTTTCCGCATTTACAGTCCCATTTGTCGGCAGTATTTTCGATAACGTTCTGACCTATTGCCGAGGTTGTGTCGAACATCGGGGAAACCGCATCTCTTGTCATATTTATAACTCCGCCCATTGCACCGAGTGCTACTCCGAGTCCGGCAATGTCGCCGAGTCCGCCGCCTGAGCCTCCTCCGGATATACCGTTTTTCATAGCTTCAAGACCTACCTGACGTGTTGTTTCCTGTTGATATGTATAACCCTTCATTCTCATTTCGGCAGCCTCGGCTTCAGCCTGCATTTTATATGCTTCAGCTTCCGCCTGTGCACCTATAAGCTTCATTTTTGCCTCTGTCTGTGCCTCAACAGTTTTTCTTTCTGCCGCAGCTTCAGCTTCCTTGCGTCTTATTTCTTCCTCACGCACCTTAAGGTACTGATCGGCATATTGCTGCTTCAGTCTTTGGAAGTTCGGATTGTCGTCCGGTGTCAATACACTTGAAACGTAAAACTCCGACATTTCAAGACCGTATTCTGATATATCCCGGTTTATGCGTACCCTCAGGCTTTCTGAAAGCTCGTCGAGTCTGTAATCTATTTCAAGAATGTTATATCCGTTATCTCTTATTACCTGTGCAAGATATGTTTTTACTCTTGTCATAATCATTGCACGGAAAAAGCCTTTTCCTCCGTTTTTCCCTAGAAGTTCATCCTGTTTTAGTGAGGAGCTTGTTCCTACTATCTTGAGCAGAAGCTTACGAGAGTTTATTACATGTATATTAAATTCACCGCAGGCGCCTATTTCTATATGCATACCTGAAGCGGGATCAAACAGACGTACCTTTGAATCCGTACCCCATTTTATACCCATCTGGGTTGCGAGGTTTATGTAGTATACTTCGGAATGGAATGTGCCGCCCGTATCCGTAGGCAGCTTATAGAACTGTTCAAGGATAGGCAGCTGCTGTGTTTCAAGAGTATATCTGCCCGCACCGAAAACATCGAGTGCCTGACCGTCTTTGAAAAATACAGCCTCTTGACTTTCGTGTACTATAAGCTGAGAGCCGAGATTAAAGTCCTCTATCGGATGCTTCCATATAAAGGTTTCATTATCACCTTCATACTTTATTATACTTGCAAGTCCGTCCTTTTTGATACGTTCCTGAACGAGTTGTTTTTGCACATCATTTTCATAATCGCATACCGGACAAATATATTTTGCACAATTTTTTGATGCGGAAAGTTTTATACCGCACTGTCCGCAGGAAAATTCCTCAACCTTCGCCTTATTGGACAGTTCATTTATTAACTCATGGCAGACGGGACATTTTGCACTGTCGCCCTTTGCCTGGTCAAAAATTACATCGTTGCCGCAATGAGGGCATTTTCTGCTTGTCATTCTGTCTGTTTTGACATCAATGACATAACCGCAGGTACAGTCAATTTTCTTTCTTGCAAAAAAACCTGTTTTTGCCTGTGCAAACTTTCCGCAGCTCGGGCATTCAATTACAAATTTAGACATAAATAAATCCTCCTGTTATTCAAAAGTGACCTCCATATTTTTAAGTGCATATTCAAGGCATATTGTCATAATCTCATTTCTTGTCCGTCCTGTCATGGCGGCTACCTTATCCATATCCTTTATCATATCCTTGGGAAGCCGGGCTGATATGACGGATGTTTCACCTATATATTTTTTTTGAGAAATTTTCAGCTTTGGTTTTTTATTTTCGTCCATATCGGTACCTCCGCTTGCTGTGCCGTTACTTTTCCGAATATTGCGGCAGGCTTTTTGCTTCTGCTTTCTTCAGTTGAGAGCCAATCTGATATTCAGCCGCTCGCATTATCTTTCTTGAAAGGAAACGGCAATTACTCCTTCCGTTCCTGTGTCATAATTACATTTTTCCTGCGATAGGAAATTCCGCTGTAAACAACCATATTGTCCTTTGTGTCTAATATTATTTGAGAATATTTGTGATTTTGTTTTTCCTCCTTTTTTAAATCATCTCAAACTGCTCATCTGCTTTACATAAAATAATTATTGTTATGATCATCAGAGCCTTACTTTTGTATTTTTAAAGACATCCGCTCCTGTTTTTACACCCTTAGGCAATTTTACGCTTGTCAGACTTTTGAACTCTTGAAAAGTACTTCTCACTATATCTGTCAAACTATATTATTGCAAGATACTGAGTTCTTTTGTCAGAATGTTTATTTCCTCTGCCAGTTTATTTATTTCTTTTGCAATATTATCTCTTTTTTGAGATAGTTCTTTCAATTCACTATTTGTATTTTCATAATATTTAAAGTGTTTTTTCTCATTAAATTTATAGGGAATAAATATAGCAAATATTCCTCTAAGCAAGAAGTATATTATGCCCGGACCCATTAAAAAAAGTACTGAAATGATTAAAAAAGATAAGCATGACATATCATTATCTTTATCTGTCAAAGGAGATCTCAGACATAAGGCATTTATTATTCCGATAATAATACCGACAATCATACTGATTGAAAAAGCTATATATATTATATCTATATAATAGTTTGATAAACCTTTGTGCAAATTGAGGATTAAAAATACCATGGTAATCGGACAGATTATATATACCAGTGTGATTATTCCCATAATGCGTCGAGTCTTCCATTGTTTCAATAATACATCCAATGAAGTGATATTCTCATGTATTTCAGCCTGTTTTTTATCTGTTTCTGCTAATTGTTTTCCCAAGGTGTTTTTAGTCATTATTTTTTTATATTTCGTATCACATTTGCTATGTTTTGATGCCGAATCCTTAAATGAACCTAATTTTTTAAATTGGGTTGATGCTTTTCTTATAGATTGGAGGTCATCACTTTCACATAATTTTACAGTGTCACGATAGGCTTTATTATTATGAGCAAGCTGAGAATGATTTTGACAGTACGACTCAAACTCTTTTGAATCTTTATACTCGGATAACTCAGCAAATATTTGTTGAGCCTCGGTATATTTTTGTTCATCATTAGTCACGTCTGCTGTTTTTTTGATATTTAATGCAAGTTTGTACAGTGCCTCACTTTTTAAAATTTTGCATTCCGCAAGTCGGGCTTCGGAATCACGATAAGATCCCAGATTTAACCAAACTTCCTCCGTCTCTAAAAAATATTCTTCAATTTTATCCGGACTTCCGACAGCAGAGATTATTTTTTCGGATTTATTTTCTGCCTTTTTTACTAAATCAGCAGCAATATCATACAGTTTTTCAATACAACTTTCTATTTTATTTCTGCTGTCCCTATAGTCTGCAATTTTGTTATATAAGTTTTTTGCCTCCACATATTTATCCTTTGTATTTTCGGAAAATAAAAGACCGGCTTTTCTGTATAAGGATTCATCTCTGTACTCCTCTAAAACAGATTTATATTTATCATCAGCGAACCTGAGAGCCTTGGTGTACAGCGAGTCATCATTCAGATCAAAGTCAAGTGAATAGAGAGAATTAACAGATGAAATTTTTCTTTTGGACATCATTTTTGCAATATATGCCTTGGAACATTCAGGGTCAAGATTAAATACCTGTTCAAGCAAAGTATCGGCTTTCTGAAAATCCCTATCTTCAAGACACAGAAAAACTCTTTTTAAAATGGGTATAGCCATTTCGGAAGTATTGGTTGATATTACGTTTTTTACCACTTTTTCTTCTTCTGGCTTTTCTTTTTTTATAATCTTTTTTATACCTCTGGTTAAATCATTGATAAAACCGATTTTCGACATATCCTGAGCCTGCAGGTGGGCAAATTCCTCGGGCAGCTCATAGGCGTCCATATTCTTGTAACATGGTATAAGCATTTTTGAACGATCTTTCTTCATCATTTTCAGAAATCTCGACCACTCGTTCTTAACCCATACAGCATTGAAATGTTCAGGCTTTGTTCCGACTGCCAGCATAACCTTTGCACTGTTGAGTGCCGCAAAAATACACGGTTCATATGCAGATCCAAGCTTATCTTCCAGTGTAATTGCCGAATAGAATACCTTAAAACCCTCGTTGGTCAGCTGATAATAAATATCATTGGCAATAACACTGTCGGGGGTACGGCTGCCTTTTTCGTCTGTTTCCTTGTAGCAGATGAAAACATCATACGGTTCTTCCTTTGCCGAAAGCGCAAGAATTTCTTTTTGGATACGGTCTATCTCCTTTGCCTCACTCTCATACAGTTCTCTCTGTATCGGATCTGCACAACGCAGTGCTTCCCTGTAGTCCTCGTCCGAAATGATTGAATCAAAAGATGTGCGGTGACAGGTGGGGATACGCTTATATGTCTTAGGATCTTCAACATATTCAATACCGAATTTGCACAGTATCAGTCCCCAGTGTGCTTCGGGGTCGTCGGGACTGCTCTGGATAAGCTTTTCATACAGATTCTCTGCCTTATCAAATTCGCTTTTCATTCTCAGAATATTGGCACGGTTAAAAAGTGCCTGCAAATTCTCATCCTTTGCTGTTGTTACAGTTTGGTTTGTTCCGCAATATTCACATTCGCAAACAGTTTGTCCTTCCGTTATTTCAAGGGTTCCCCCACACATCTTACATTTCAATATAGCCATTATCTCTGCCTCCGTTATTGTTTTTACAGGTGTAGTAGCATTCATCCCAAATACTCCCTTAATTGCAATTATACTACAAATGTATTCTGCTTACAAGCATTTTAGATAAATATTTTTATAATCTAATATTTTTTTATATATTATAGCATGAATATGTCGATTAACCTGCTGTTTTCGATTACAGTATGTTTTGTCTTTTCCTATGCTGATACATATTTTTTGATAATACAAAACCGGACCGTTGATTTTTAAATTTTCTCCTGTGAGTTTGTTTGTGAATAGTACAAGTAAACCGTTACTGATACTTTATTTATGTGTAAAATTTTTTATTTTGCATAGGATAATATGATTTTTCAGGAACATGATATTACTGTTATCCTACAGCTTGTCCGGTTTATGGGGGCGTATCGGGTTTTATTGTATGCCGTATGAAAACAACACCTGTCAACGGGAGTATTACTCTGCGTTGACAGGTGCTTTGGGTTATAAAGAAAGACTAAATAACAGTTTTTAAATAATCATATACAGACTGCTTCGTATCAAGCATCATTACCTTTTCTGCTGCTTCGTCAGCCTTTTGCTTTGTCCAGCCTGAAATATATTTTCTTACCCTGAGTACGGACGGAGCTGAAACGCTGAATTCGGTAAGTCCGAAGGAAATAAGCAGCGGTATCATCATAGGGTCGGCGGCAGCCTCGCCGCACATTCCTACAGGAATGTTATTTTCTCTTGCACATTCTATAATTCTTTTTATCATTCTCAGTACACTCGGTTGAAGGACGGAGTATAAGTAAGAAACATTGTTGTTACCTCTGTCGCATGACATTGTATAACCCGTGAGGTCATTTGTGCCGATGCTAAAGAAATCGGACTCCTTCGCAAGCATATCCGCTATGATGGCAGCCGATGCCGTTTCGACCATAATTCCGACATGGATATTTTCATCAAAGTCCCGACCCTCGGCACGGAGCTCGGATTTAATTTCTTCAATCAGTGCCTTTCCCTCTCTCAGTTCCTCAACGCAGGTAATAAGTGGGAACATAATACTTATATTGCCGAATATGCTCGCACGAAGTATAGCCCTTAGCTGAGTTTTGAAAATGTCACGGTTTTTAAGACAGTACCTTATTGCACGGAATCCCATAAACGGATTATCCTCTTTTTTAAGCCCCATATATGGAATTTCTTTATCTCCGCCTATATCAAGTGTTCTTATGATAAGCGGTTTGCCCTTCAGCATAAGTGCAGCCTTTTTGTATTCTTTGAACTGCTCGTCCTCGGAGGGCAGGGAGGTCTTATCCATGAACAAAAACTCCGTCCTGAAAAGCCCCACACCCTCTCCGTCAAATTCAAGTGCTTTTGCGGCTTCTTCCGGTTTGCCTATATTACATACAAGCTCATACCTTTCCCCGTCAGCGGAAACGGTAACCTTGCCCCTGAAATTTTCAAGCTCGCTGCGTTCCCTCAACAACTGCTTTTGCTTTTCCGTATACCTTTCAAGCTGAGCATTATCGGGGGATACCAGAACCTCGCCGCTGCTGCCGTCGACTATAACAGCATTTCCATTTTGTATATACTCCGATAAATTCTCTATGCCCATAACGGCGGGTATTTCCAATATCCTTGCAAGAATTGCACTGTGTGATGTTATGCCACCTGTTTCCGTAATTATTCCGACTATGCTTTCCTTATTAATTTCAGCCACCATTGAGGGTGTAAGTTCCTTGACAGCAAGTACGGTTTCTTTTGGTGCATCACTTATATCAATATCATCAATTCCGAGAAGTATTTTAAGTATTCCTGTTTTTACATCACGGACATCGGCGGCTCTTTGCCTTGTCAGCTCGTCAGCCGCTGAGGAAAAAATTGATATAAACATATCGCAGATATTTTCAAATGCCGACTCTGCACACTGTCCGTCATTTATCAGCTTTTCCACCTCACCTGTAAGATAAGGATCCTTTATTATGCTGATATGCCCCAACATTATTTCCGCTTCTTTTTCGCCTGCCGATATTCGGAGTGAGTTTGCCTGTTTCTCCGTATTTTTGCAGAAAACTTTAACAGCATCGTTAAAACGCTCTGTTTCGACTTTTTTATCGGTTATTGCTTTAGGGGTATATTCGAGTGAATGTTCCTCTATAACCAATATCCTGCCTATTCCGATACCGTCTGAAACACCTGTTCCTTTCAGCATATGAATCACCTCGTATTTTCCTGTTTTTTGGCTTCATTTTGATTGTGCATAATTGTTTTATTCTCCGAATCCGCTTTCAATAAGCTGTACGGCTTCCGTCATAGCGTCGTTTTCACCCTCACCGTCGCATACAAGCTCTATTTCGCTGCCACATTTCATGCAGGCGGCTATAAGATTGAGTGTACTTTTGGCATTATAGCTGTTTCCGTTGAAATTAATTGTTACCTTGCACGGATATTTTCCCATAGCTGCGGAAAATACCGAAGCGGGACGCATATGAAATCCCTGTGCATTTGAAACTGTAAGATTTTTCGTGATCATAAAAATTACTCCCTTTAATTTATTTTTTGGCTATGAATAACATCATTTTAATACCTTATCCGTCTTTTTTTCAGGTCTTTTGAGAAGTGCTAAAAGAAACATTCCGACAACCGAGCCTATAAGCAGAGATACAAAGTACATAAGTGGATTGCCTATTGTTGCAATTACGAAAATTCCTCCGTGAGGAGCCATAAGTGTGCAGCCAAACAGCCATGAAAGTCCTCCGGCAACAGCTGAACCCAATGCACAGGAGGGAATGACCTTCAGCGGATACGATGCTGCATAGGGAATAGCACCCTCGGTCACAAACGAAAGCCCCATGATGTAATTGACTATACCGCTCTTTCTCTCATCGGCAGACCAACTGTTTTTAAAGAATGTTGTTGAAAGTGCGATAACTATCGGCGGAACCATACCGCCTATCATTACAGATGCCATTATCTGCCAGCAAAC
>CANQLX010000033.1 GCA_947624835.1 uncultured Clostridia bacterium | reverse complement strand
GAGCTTATGACAATAAGAGTCCTCGGCGGTACAGGCAGGAGGTACGCAAATATAGGTGACGTCGTAGTTGCTTCCGTCAAAAAGGCAGCACCCGGCGGCGTTGTAAAAAAAGGCGATGTCGTAAAGGCAGTAATTGTACGTTCAGCAAAGGGCGTGCGTCGTGACGACGGTACATACATCAGATTTGATGAAAATGCAGCCGTTATCATAAAGGAAGACAAAAACCCAAGGGGTACCCGTATATTCGGCCCGGTAGCAAGAGAGCTTCGTGATCATGATTACATGAAGATACTCAGCCTTGCTCCGGAGGTACTTTGATGGAGGTGCGGACAATGAGTAACAAGGTTCATGTTAAAACAGGCGATACAGTCGTTGTTCTCAGCGGCTCCCAGAAGGGTAAAAAGGGTAAGGTAATGGCAGTTAGCCCCAAGGAGGGAAAGGTCATTATCGAGAAGGTAAACCTCGTGTCCAAGCATGTTAAACCCAGAAGAATGGGTGAGCAGGGCGGAATAGTTGAGGCTGAGGGTGCAATGTACGCTTCAAAGGTACAGATAGTTTGTCCCCGCTGCGGTAAGCCCACCCGTATAGCTCATAAGATTCTTGAGGACGGCACGAAGGAACGCATTTGTAAAAAGTGCGGCGAGGCGCTTTAAGGAGGTAAAACTTTAATGGCAAGACTTAAAGATTTCTACGTTAAGGAGGCTGCACCGGCTCTTCTGAAGAAGTTCTCCTATAAGAGCGTTATGCAGATTCCGAAGCTTGACAAAATCGTCATCAATGTCGGTGCCGGTGAGGCAAGGGAAAATTCAAAGGCAATAGATGCTATTTCGGCTGATCTTGCAGCAATCACGGGTCAGAAGCCCGTTGTTTGCAGGGCTAAGAAATCAGTTGCTAACTTCAAGCTCAGAGAGGGTATGCCGATAGGTGTTAAGGTAACACTCAGAGGCGACAAAATGTATGAGTTCATGGACAGACTTTTCAACGTTGCTCTTCCGAGAGTACGTGACTTCCGTGGAATCAACCCCAACTCTTTCGATGGCAGAGGCAACTACAACATGGGTCTTAAGGAGCAGCTTATCTTCCCGGAGATTGATTTCGATAAGGTAGATAAAGTACGTGGTATGGATATTTGCTTTGTAACAACAGCTACAACAGACGAAGAGGCACGTGAGCTGCTCACAATTATGGGCGCTCCGTTTGCGAAATAAGGAGGGATTACCGTGGCTAAGACATCTATGAAGGTAAAACAGCAGAGGGAACCCAAGTTCTCCACAAGAGCATATAACAGATGCAAAATCTGCGGCAGACCTCATGCTTATCTCCGTAAATATGGTATTTGCCGTATCTGCTTCAGAGAGCTTGCATACAAAGGCGAGATCCCGGGCGTTAAGAAGGCAAGCTGGTAAGGCGAAACTATAAGGAGGTAAACTGATTATGCAGATTACAGACGCAATAGCAGATCTGCTTACGAGAATACGTAATGCAAATACTGCAAAACATGATACAGTAGAGGTTCCTGCTTCAAATATCAAGAAAGCAATCGTTCAGATTCTTCTTGACGAGGGCTATATCAAAAGCTTTTCGGTTGTAGACGACGGTAAGCAGGGTATAATTAAGATCGCTCTTAAGTACGGCGAGGGTAAGACACCTGTTATCACAGGACTCAAGAGAGTATCAAAGCCCGGACTCCGTATATACAGCGACGTAGAAAATATGCCGAAGGTTATGAAGGGCCTTGGTGTTGCTATCATCTCCACTTCAAAGGGTGTTATGACAGACCGTCAGGCACGCAAGGAGAATGTAGGCGGCGAGGTTCTGGCATACATTTGGTAATGGGGGTACAGAAATGTCACGAATTGGAAGAAAACCCGTAAATATTCCCGCCGGAGTAGACGTAAAGGTTGAAAACGGTGTTATAACAGTTAAGGGTCCTAAGGGTACACTTACACAGAAGTACCATACAAATATGGATGTCAAGGTTGAGGGCAATGAAATAATAGTTACCCGTCCCGATGACGATAAGTTTAACCGTTCACTCCACGGACTTACACGTACAAACATACACAATATGGTTGTCGGTGTAACCGAGGGCTTCAAAAAGGAGCTTGATGTAAACGGTGTAGGTTACCGTGTACAAAAGCAGGGAAAAAACCTTGTTATGAACCTTGGCTATTCACACCAGGTTATTGTATCCGATACTGATGATATAACAATCGAAGCACCGACTCCGAATAAGATCATCATAAACGGTATAGACAAACAGAAGGTCGGCCAGTTTGCTGCTGAGGTAAGAGAAAAGCGTCCGCCTGAGCCGTATAAGGGCAAGGGAATCAAGTACGTTGACGAAGTTATCCGCCGCAAGGAGGGTAAAGCCGGCAAGGGTAAGAAGTAATAAAGGAGTGAATCAACCATGGTTAAAAAGCCTGATACAAACAAGGCAAGACTTACTCGCCACAAGAGAGTCAGAGGAAAAATCAGCGGTACTGCTGAACGTCCCCGTCTTAATGTATTCCGCTCCACAAATAACATCTATGCTCAGCTAATTGATGATGTAAAGGGTGTTACTCTTGCATCAGCTTCCACACTTGATAAGGATATAGATGGTTACGGCGGAAATAAGGATGCTGCCCGCAAGGTTGGTGCTCTTATCGCAAAGAGAGCAGCCGAGAAGGGTATAACAGATGTAGTTTTTGACAGAGGCGGATATTTGTTCCACGGTCGTGTCAAGGAACTCGCAGAGGGCGCTCGTGAGGGCGGTCTTAAGTTCTAAGAAGGAGGAGAGTAGCTTTGGCTTTAATCGACGGATCTACTTTAGATTTGAAAGAGCACGTTGTCGCTATCAACCGTGTCTCTAAGACAGTAAAGGGCGGTCGTATATATAAGTTTGCCGCACTCATCGTAGTGGGCGACGGCAACGGAATCGTTGGCTTTGGTATAGGCAAAGCAGGCGAGGTTCCGGATGCGATCCGCAAAGGAATCGAGGACGCTAAGAAGAATCTTGTTAAGATTTCTCTTAAGGGTACAACGATACCTCATGAGGTAATCGGCGAGTACGGAGCAGGCAAAGTTCTTATGAAGCCCGCAGCTCCCGGTACCGGTGCTATTGCCGGCGGTCCCGTTCGTGCGGTGATCGAGGCGGTTGGTATAAAGGATATAAGAACAAAGGCTCTTCGTTCAAATAATCCATGCAACGTTGTAAGAGCAACACTTGCAGGTCTTATGAGCCTTAGAACAGCAGATGAGGTTGCGGCTGTCCGCGGCAAGTCTGTTAAGGAAATTTTAGGATAATCTGGGAGGAGAAGCAGTATGGCACAGCTTAAAATTACTCTTAAAAAGAGTCTGATCGGCAGACCGAAGGACCAGATTGCTACTGCAAAGTCACTCGGACTTACAAAGCCGGGCAGCACTGCGGTTCAGCCCGATAATGTACAGACCAAAGGTAAGGTGGCAAAAATAAGCCATCTCATCGAGGTTGAGGAAGCTTAAGCAAGGAGGTGCGATAAAATGTATTTGCACGAACTTTCACCTGCCGAGGGCGCTAAAAAGGCATCCAAGAGAATAGGCAGAGGTCATGGCTCGGGTCAGGGCAAAACAGCCGGCAAGGGTCACAAGGGTCAGAAGGCACGTTCCGGCGGCAGCATTCGTCCCGGTTTTGAAGGCGGTCAGATGCCGCTTCAGAGAAGAGTTCCGAAGAGGGGCTTCAATAACATATTTGCTAAGAAGATTGTTGCTATAAACATATCTGCACTTGATGCTTTTGAGGATGGTGCGGAAGTGACGGCACAGGCTCTTATAGAGAAAGGTATCGTTAAAAAGGAATATGACGGTATAAAGATTCTCGGCAACGGTGAGCTTACAAAAAAGCTTAATGTTAAGGTTGCAGCATATTCGGAATCAGCAAAGCAGAAGATTGAGGCTGCGGGAGGAAAGGCAGAGGTGATTTGATTTGTTTAAAACAATCGCTAATGCATGGAAGGTTCCTGAGCTTCGCAAAAAAATGCTCTTTACGATATTTATCGTGTTTATATTCAGATTGGGTTCGGCAATTCCCGTTCCCTTTTTGGATATAGAATCGTTGAGAACCCTCACGGCAAGCTGGAATGACACAAATAACATGCTTTCCTATGTAGATATGTTCTCAGGCGGTGCATTCTCAAATGCAACACTGTTCGCAATGTCTGTAACTCCGTATATCAACTCTTCAATTATTATGCAGCTCCTTACAGTTGCTATACCGGCACTTGAGAGACTGTCCAAAGAGGGTACGGAGGGAAGAAAGAAAATCGGAACAATAACACGTTATGTGACTGTTATTATTGGTATTATTCAGGGTACGGCATACTATATCTATCTGCTTAGATCACAGGTACAGACAAATGACGGATCCGTTAAGAATATCGTTGAATATACAGGCTGGAATTTCACCGCAGTATTTGCTGCAATAACGATAATAATGACCTTTACAGCAGGTACAGCCCTTATGATGTGGCTCGGTGAGCAGATCAACCAAAACGGTCTTGGAAACGGTATTTCGATCCTCCTCTTTGTAGGTATTATAGCAAGACTCCCCGTAACCTTCCTTGTTCTTTGGGAGAATTTCCAGGACGGTCTTGCAGGTCAGACACAGAACCTGATCTATTCAGTCATCTTCGTAGTAATTTTCCTAGTTATCATATGGGTAATTGTATTTATGAACGATGCAGAACGCAGAATACCGATTATGTATGCAAAACGTGTTGTAGGACGAAAAATGTACGGCGGGCAAAGCTCATATCTGCCTGTTAAGGTAGGTCTTTCGGGAGTTATGCCGATAATCTTTGCGAGCTCAATTCTTTCAATACCGCAAACGATATTGATGTTCCTCGATCAGAATAATCTTCCCGATTTCTGGAAGGGATTCTTCAATATCTTCAGCCCGACAAACTGGGTGTATATAGCATTGTATTTCGTCATGATCATAGGATTCGGCTATTTCTATGTAGCCATTCAGTATAATCCTTTGGAAATGTCGAATAACCTTCGTCAGAATAACGGGACTATCCCCGGTATCAGACCGGGTAAGCCCACAACAGATTTTATCGCCAAGATAATTTCACGTATAACACTTATAGGATCACTCTTCCTTGCGTTTATTGCAATAGTACCGCTTCTGTTCTCAAAGTTCTCCGGAATGACAGGACTGATGCTCGGCGGCACTTCGGTAATAATCCTTGTCGGTGTTGCACTTGAAACAATGAGGCAGCTTGAATCTCAGTTAATGATGCGTCATTATAAGGGATTCCTCGATTGATATATTCTAACGATGAAAGGAGCAAACGGTAATGAATATTATTTTACTCGGAGCACCCGGTGCGGGAAAAGGAACACAGGCGGAGGTTATTTCCGACCGTCTGGGTATCCCAACAATTTCAACAGGAAATATAATCAGAGAAGCGCTGAAAACCGGCACTGAGATGGGACTTAAGGCTAAGTCCTATATGGAAGCAGGTCAGCTCGTTCCCGATGAGGTCGTTATCGGCATTATCAAGGAAAGACTTGCAAAGGATGACTGTCAGAATGGCTTTATCCTTGACGGATTCCCAAGAACCATTCCTCAGGCCGAGGCTCTGGACAAGATGGGTATAGCAATAGATAAGGTAATTGATATTGAGGTTACCGATGAGGCTATAGTTAAGAGAATGTCCGGACGCCGTGTCTGCGAGAAATGCGGTGCAAGCTACCATATGGAATATAAGCTTCCGCAGAAGGATGGAGTTTGCGACAAATGTGCAGGCACCCTTGTTCAGCGTAAGGATGACCATCCGGATACGGTTAAGGCTCGACTCGAGGTTTACCATAAGGAAACAGAGCCTCTGAAGGATTACTATGAGAAGCAGAACAAGCTTTCAGTAGTAGAGGGTCAGGATACAGTTGAACATACAACTGCACTTATCCTTGAAACTGTTGAGGCATAAAATAATGGTAATTCTTAAGACCTCCCGTGAAATTGCAGCAATGCGTGAAGCGGGCAGGATTTCTTCAAGAGCTTTGCAGGAGGCAGGTAAGGCGGTAGAGCCGGGAGTTTCCACTCTCGAAATTGATACCGTGGTCCGCAGATATATCGAGAAGCAGGGTGCGGAACCCTCGTTTCTCGGATACGGCGGCTTTCCTGCAAGTGCCTGTATTTCGGTAAATAATGTAGTCATCCACGGCATACCAAGTGCAAAGATAATTATTAAACAGGGAGATATCGTCAGTATAGATGTTGGTGCCAGGTTTAATGGATATCACGGGGACAACGCTTATACGTTTGCCTGCGGAGATGTTTCTAGGGAAGCACAGACACTTTTGGATGCCACAAAGCAGTCCCTTTATGAGGGAATAAAAAATGCGGTGGCAGGAAACAGAATAGGCAATATCGGAAATGCTGTTCAGAGGTATGTCGAGGCACGCAGCTACTCGGTGGTAAGAGATTTTGTCGGTCACGGAGTAGGTGCGAAGCTGCATGAAGATCCCAGCGTACCTAATTACGGCACACCGGGCAGGGGTGTGCGATTGCTGCCGGGTATGACAATAGCCATAGAGCCAATGATAAATCAGGGTACACACAGAGTACGAGTGCTTGATGATGGTTGGACGACTGTGACCGCTGATGGTAAGCTTTCGGCTCATTTTGAGCATACGGTAGCTGTAACCAAAGATGGACCGGTCATATTGACACTGCCTGATTGAGGTGAGCGATATGAGGTTTCAGAGAGGGACGGTTGTCGCTTCAAAGGCAGGACATGATAAAGGCAGCTTTTTTGTGGTAGTACGTATAGAAAATGATTATGCTTATATTGCAGACGGCAGAAGAAGGTTGATTTCGGAACCGAAGCAGAAAAAGCTTATTCATCTTGCGTTCACCAATACTGTTCTTAGTGAACAGGAATTGAATGATGACAGTAAGCTCAGTGAAGCGATTGACTCATTTAACAAGAGGTCGAGAGCATTCTAAGGAGGTAATTGTATTGTCTAAGGAAGACGTAATTGAGGTAGAGGGTATAGTAAAGGAGGCTCTTCCGAACGCACAGTTCAAGGTTGAGCTTCAGAACGGACATATTATCCTTGCTCATATTTCGGGTAAGCTGAGAATGAATTTTATTCGTATACTTCCCGGTGACAAGGTAACGGTAGAAATGTCGCCGTACGATCTGACAAAGGGTCGTATCACATGGCGAAGTAAGTAATATTCCCCATTTCGGGGCTATCGAAAGGAATGATAACACAATGAAAGTCAGACCTTCAGTAAAGAAAATTTGCGAAAAATGTAAGGTTATAAAGCGTAAGGGCAAAATCATGGTTATCTGTGAAAACCCGAAGCATAAGCAGCGTCAGGGTTAATGACGCATAAATACCAACGGAGGTGCGAAAATAAATGGCACGTATTGCAGGTGTAGATTTACCCAGAGATAAAAGAGTTGAGATCGGCCTGACCTATATTTTCGGCATAGGCCGCAAGACATCTAATGATATTCTTGCAGCAACAGGAGTTAATCCCGATACAAGAGTAAGAGATCTTACAGAGGATGATGTTGCAAAGATTAAAGAGTATATCGACCACAATGTAAGAGTTGAGGGTGACCTCAGAAGAGATATCGCATTCGATATAAAAAGACTTATCGAAATCGGATGCTACAGAGGAATACGTCACCGTACCAATCTTCCCGTTCGCGGACAGCGTTCAAAGACAAATGCCCGCACAAGAAAGGGTAAGAGAAAGACGATGGCTAACAAGAAGAAGTAATCAGGAGGGAATAACTGATGGCAGTTCAGAAAGGTGCTAAGAAGGCTACTGTACGCAGACGCCGTGAGCGTAAAAATATCGAAAAGGGTGCAGCGCACATTCAGTCTACTTTCAATAATACGATAGTAACAATATCTGACGTTCAGGGAAATGCAATTTCTTGGGCAAGTGCAGGTGAGCTCGGCTTCAGAGGCTCCAGAAAGTCCACTCCGTTTGCGGCTCAGTCGGCAGCGGAAACCGCTGCAAAGGCAGCAATGGAGCATGGTATGAAAACCGTAGAGGTATATGTAAAAGGACCGGGTGCAGGACGTGAAGCAGCAATTCGTGCCCTTCAGTCGGCAGGTCTTGAGGTAAGCATGATAAAGGATGTTACCCCGATACCACACAACGGTTGCCGTCCTCCTAAGAGAAGACGTGTATAAAATAACGGAGGTGCATTTTAAATGGCAGTAAACAGAGATCCGATTCTTAAGAGATGCAGATATCTCGGAATCAGCCCGGCAGTACTGGGTATTTATAAAACATCTAACAAAAATCCGAACGCAAATGCGAGAAGAAAAGTATCTGAATACGGCTTGCAGCTCAAAGAGAAACAAAAGCTTAAGTTCATATACGGTATTCTTGAGAAGCCCTTCCATCATTACTTTGAAATTGCTTCAAAAATGGAGGGTCAGGCAGGTAATAACCTTATAACAATTCTCGAATCAAGGCTTGATAATATTGCTTTCAGAATGGGTATGGCTCTTACGAGAAGGGAAGCAAGACAGCTTGTGACACACGGACATTTTCTTGTAAACGGCAAGAAAGTTGATATTCCTTCCTACAGAGTTAAGGCAGGAGATGTTATAACTCTCAGAGAAAAGAGCAGAAGCAGCACAAAAATCAAGGATATAGCTGAGAAGACAGCAAGCAGAACTACTCCTCTCTGGCTTGAGGTTAATAAGGAACAGTTCAGCGCAAAGGTTGTAAGAATGCCCTCGATCGAGGATATCGACTATGAGGTTGCACCGCATCTTATCGTTGAGTTGTACTCCAAGTAATCCATTTATTTTTCAGGTTACACATAATGGCGGTATGGCCGCCTAATGTTAAGGAGGTTAGCTGATGTTCGAATTTCAAAAGCCAAGAATAGATACAGCGGAATTATCCGAAGACGGCAAGTTCGGCAGATTTGTCGTTGAGCCGCTCGAGAGAGGCTTCGGCAACACTCTCGGCAACAGCCTGCGCAGAGTTCTTCTTTCCTCACTGGAGGGTGTAGCCGTTACATCCATAAAGATTGACGGAGTTCTACATGAGTTCTCTACCATACCGGGCGTAAAAGAGGACGTAACAGCGATTGTTCTTAATATGAAGGGACTTATCGCAAAGCTTAACTGTGACGGTCCGAAAACAGTTGAGATTAGTGCAGAGGGTCCCTGTATCGTAACAGCGGATTCCATAAAAAAGGATGCGGATATTGAGATACTCAATCCGGAAATGCATATTGCCACTCTCGGAGAGGGTGCCAAGCTCTATATGGAAATAACTGTAAGCAAGGGTCGTGGCTATGTTTCTGCAGAGCGTAATAAAGAGGAAATCTCAAGGAACACCGGAGTTATAGGTATTCTTCCGATTGACTCTATATACACACCTGTACTTAAGGTAAACTATAATATAGAGAATACACGTGTCGGTCAGATTACTGACTATGATAAACTCACCCTTGATGTTTGGACAAACGGTGTTATTAATGCACAGGAGGCTGTTTCTCTTGCTGCTAAGGTTTTGACAGAGCATCTCAATCTGTTTGTAAATCTTTCCGATAAGGGAACAAATACGGAAGTTATGGTTGAGAAGAATGATCAGGGCAAGGAAAAGGCACTTGAAATGACCATTGAGGAGCTTGATCTTTCCGTTCGTGCGTTCAACTGTCTGAAGAGGGCAAATATCAATACTGTTGAGGATCTTATCAGCAAGACTGAGGACGAGATGATGAAGGTCAGAAATCTCGGCCGTAAATCGCTTGACGAGGTTATAGACAAGCTCAATAAGCTTGGTTTTGCACTTCGCAGCAATGATGATTAATTACCACAAAGGAGTGAATATAAATGCCGGGAACAAGAAAATTGGGCAGAGAAACTGCTCACAGAACTGCAATGCTCAGAGCATTGGTAACTTTCCTTCTCGAAAACGGCAGGATTGAAACTACCGTTTCCCGTGCAAAGGAAGTCAGTTCCCTCACCGAAAAATTTATTACGCTCGCTAAGGTTGAAAACCTGAGCAACAAGCGTACAGCTTTGGCTTTCATCACCAAGGAGGATGTAGTCAATAAGCTTTTTACCGAGATTGCACCTAAGTATTCCGACAGAAACGGCGGATATACAAGGATAACAAAGATAGGACCACGCCGCGGTGATGCTGCGGAGATGGCTGTTATCGAGCTTATCTGATGCAGAACATACTATCCTGTCGAACCTTTGCGGTTTGACAGGATATTTTTTTCATTATTTTGAAAAATTTTATGACAAATATAATTAAATATGTTATAATCTAAATATGTTATAATCAATATGTACGTTTTACGCTGAAAATAAAGCAAGGTGATATTGTAATGCAAAGTGTTTCAAAATTTGTGGTTTGCCCTAAATGTAATGAGCAGACCTTATCGGAAATAATAATAAGCGGCAATACTGCTGAGGATACTAATCTGAGAAATATGGTTTTTTCGGATAATATTTTCCGCTGGAAATGTAAAAAATGCGGGTTCAGCTCAAAATATCAGCATCCTTTTCTATATAACGATATAAGCCGTAAATTTATGGTTTATTATATACCGCAGGTTGAAAGACTAAGGGTAGTTGATAATAAGCTTGAAGCCGAATTTGCTGAATTGTCGGATATAAAAAAACGTGTTGTTCCCGATATTAATGCAATGAAGGAAAAAATTGTGATTTTAGAAAGAGGAATAAATGACCTTGCTTTGGAGATGACTAAGCTTGCTGTTTCCGAGATTGTTTCAAAAGAAACCGGACATACGGTTTATTCAGGTTATTTTACTGATATGAATGAGGAAGAAAATACAATAAGCTTTCAGTTCTTCGTTGGCAGTGATAAACGCTCCTACATCCAATCCACAAGGCTTGAGGTGTACAGACATTCTGTCGAAATAGTAAAGAAAAAATTTGCAAATGATGAAAAACAGCGGGGGTTTCTTAATATAGGCAGACAATGGGCTAAAAATGCCTTTGATACATACAGAGGCTCCCGATAGTGAGCCAATGCACCTTTTTGGGGGTTGCGAATAATGATTTTGTATAATTGACCTTGGGATTTTCAATGTTTGGGCATAATTTGGAAAAAAATATGGATTTTTTTAAAAAAAAGCAAACTTTTTTACAAAAACCAATGGAATTTGATAAAGAATTATGTTATAATATTGTCAACCGACCAATGTCGATAAAATAATTTCCAGGAGGTAATTCCAATGGCAAGAAAATGGGTCTACTTGTTCACAGAGGGTGACGCTTCAATGCGTGAGCTCCTCGGCGGTAAGGGTGCTAACCTTGCTGAAATGACCAATATCGGTCTTCCTGTTCCACAGGGCTTTACAATCACAACAGAGGCTTGTACTCAGTATTATGAGGACGGCAGAAAAATCAACGATGAAATTCAGGCACAGATCATGGAGTACATCGATAAGATGGAAGAAATCACCGGTAAAAAATTCGGTGATAAGGAGAATCCTCTCCTCGTTTCCGTTCGTTCGGGTGCCCGTGCTTCCATGCCGGGTATGATGGATACAATTCTTAACCTTGGTCTTAACGAAGAGGTTGTTGAAGTTTTAGCTGAGAAATCAGGCAACCGCCGTTGGGCTTATGACTGCTACAGAAGATTTATCCAAATGTTCTCCGATGTTGTTATGGAAGTTGGCAAGAAGTATTTTGAGCAGCTCATTGACGCTATGAAGGAGAAGAAGGGCGTAACTCAGGATGTAGATCTTAACGCTGACGATCTCAAGGAGCTTGCTGAGCAGTTCAAGGCTGAATATAAGGAGAAAATCGGCGAGGACTTCCCGTCAGATCCTAAGGTTCAGCTTATGGAAGCTATAAAGGCAGTATTCCGTTCATGGGATAATCCGAGAGCTAACGTATATCGTCGTGATAATGATATTCCGTATTCATGGGGTACAGCCGTAAATGTACAGTCAATGGCATTCGGTAATATGGGTGATGACTGCGGTACCGGTGTTGCATTTACACGTGACCCGGCTACAGGTGCAAAAGGTCTCTTCGGTGAGTTCCTTACAAATGCACAGGGCGAGGACGTTGTTGCAGGCGTTCGTACACCTATGAAGATTACTGAAATGGAACAGAAATTCCCTGAAGCTTTTGCTCAGTTTACACAGGTTTGTAAGACTCTTGAGGATCATTACAGAGATATGCAGGATATGGAGTTCACTGTTGAACACGGTAAACTCTATATGCTCCAGACAAGAAACGGTAAGAGAACAGCACAGGCTGCTCTTAAGATTGCTTGCGATCTCGTTGACGAGGGTATGAGAACTGAAAAGGAAGCAGTTGCTATGATCGATCCTCGTAACCTTGATACACTTCTCCACCCACAGTTTGACGCTGCTGCAATAAAATCAGCTGCACCTATCGGTAAGGGACTTGGTGCTGCTCCGGGCGCTGCAAGCGGTCAGATCGTATTTACTGCTGATGATGCTAAGACATGGGCAGATGCAGGTAAAAAGGTTGTTCTTGTTCGTCTTGAAACTTCACCTGAAGATATCGAGGGTATGAAGGCTGCTCAGGGTATTCTTACAGTCCGCGGTGGTATGACATCCCACGCTGCCGTTGTTGCTCGTGGTATGGGTTCATGCTGTGTATCCGGTTGCTCCGCTATAGTTATGGATGAGGAAAATAAGGTATTCACACTCGGCGGCAAGGAATATCATGAGGGCGATGTAATCTCCTTCGATGGTTCAACAGGTAATATTTATGACGGTGCTATCCCAACAGTTGACGCTAAGATTGCCGGCGAATTTGGCAGAATAATGGCTTGGGCTGACAAATACAGAAGACTTAAGGTAAGAACAAACGCTGATACGCCTGCTGATGCAAAGAAGGCACGTGAGCTTGGTGCAGAGGGTATAGGTCTTTGTCGTACAGAGCATATGTTCTTTGAGGGCGACAGGATCGAAGCATTCAGAGAGATGATCTGTGCTGATACAGTTGAAGAAAGAGAAGCGGCTCTTGCTAAGATTCTCCCCGTACAGCAGGGCGATTTTGAAAAGCTTTATGAGGCACTTGAGGGTAACCCCGTAACAATTCGTTTCCTTGATCCGCCGCTTCATGAGTTCGTTCCGACCGAGGAAGAGGATATAAAGAAGCTTGCTGATGCACAGGGTAAGACGGTTGAGCAGATCAAGGCTATTATTGATTCTCTCCATGAGTTCAACCCGATGATGGGTCACCGTGGATGCCGTCTTGCAGTTACATATCCTGAAATTGCAAAGATGCAGACTTCTGCTGTTATACGTGCAGCAATCAACGTTAAGAAGGCTCATCCTGATTGGACAATTAAGCCTGAGATCATGATTCCGCTTGTAGGAGAAGTAAAAGAGCTTAAGTATGTAAAGAAGGTTGTTGTTGAAACTGCAGATGCAGAGATAACTGCTGCCGGCATTGATATGGAATATGAAGTAGGTACAATGATCGAAATTCCCCGTGCTGCTCTTACAGCAGACGAGATTGCCAAAGAAGCTGAGTTCTTCTGCTTCGGCACAAACGATCTCACCCAGATGACTTTCGGCTTCAGCCGTGATGACTCAGGAAAATTCCTTGAGGCATACTATGATGCTAAGATCTTTGAGAACGATCCGTTTGCTAAGCTCGATCAGGTTGGCGTTGGCTCACTTATGAAGATGGCTATCAAGCTTGGTAAGGAAACACGTCCTGAACTTCACTGCGGTATTTGTGGTGAGCACGGTGGAGATCCTTCATCTGTTGAGTTCTGCCATAAGATTGGTCTTGATTATGTGTCCTGCTCACCGTTCAGAGTACCGATTGCACGTCTTGCTGCTGCACAGGCCGCTATCAACGAAGGCTGATAACCTCTTTGTGGTAAACGGTGGAAATTCCGGAACGCATATTGCTGTAGATTTTATTGGCGCGGTCATTATGTGTCGGTTCTGAGGTTTTATTTTCTCAGTAGTGTTGGTAGGGACTGCGGCAGTAATTAAACGGCAGTGTTATGGAAAAAATAAATATAATTTAACCACATTCTATTAAATAAAAAGGGGTCAATCAGTATTTTGATTGCCCCCTTTTGTTTTCCAACAGATGTATCGGAATAAATTGAATATGTAGGAGGGATATTGATATGAAATCAGTGTTTGGTTTAGGCAAAAAGACATTTATTTTGATGAGTTGTATTGCTGTTGCTCTTGTGGCATCAGGTATAGTCATAGGTATTGCAGTATCAAATGACTTCACTAATAAAGATGAAAAAAATACCGTAACATCAAGTGATGTCAGCAAAAATGGTGCTGATACCGGTTCACCGGATAAAAACGGCTCTGTTGCTTCTGCTGATAACAGTGAAGTATCCGTAGGGTCCGGGGAAAGCTCCGGAGGAGTGTCTCTTGAGGATGCAAAAAAGATTGCTCTTGCTGATGCAGGATTGAGTGAAGCAGATGTTTCTTTTTCGCAGACAGAGCAGGATACAGATGACAATATACAGGTTTATGATATTAAATTCAGTACCTCCGACAAAAAATATGGATATGAAATTAATGCCGATGACGGGAGTGTAATTGAAAAAGATGTGCGTGCATTGAATACCGCACAGTCATCGCTCCCGGTTGGAGGCGGTGATGGTGATAAATATATAAGTGTTGGAGAGGCTAAGGAAACAGCCCTAAAGGATGCGGGACTTTCTGCATCTGATGTAAAATTTGTAAAGGCAGAGCTTGACAATGATAACAACGTAAAGGTATATGATGTTGAATTTACCGCTGCGGACAAAAAGTATGATTATGAGATAAACGCTGTTGACAGAAGTATTATAGAGAAAGATATCAAAATATTGAATATTTCTCGGAGCCCCGGTCAGAGTGGCAACACTAATAACGGCAATACTGATAACAGCGGTTATATAGGGCTTGAGAGGGCGAAGGAAATTTCCCTGAGTGATGCTAATGTATCGGCTTCAAATGCCACGTTTACAAAGACTCAGCTTGATAATGATGACCGCACACCGAGATATGATATTGAGTTTTGCACCTCAGACAAGAAGTATGACTATGAGATAAATGCTATAAACGGTAATATAATAGAAAAGGACGTTGAAACGACAAGAGCACAGCAGACTGCAATACCGAGCGGTAATACAAACAATAACAATTATATCGGTGTTGAAAAGGCAAAGCAGATAGCGTTAAGTGATGCAAATGTATCGGCTTCAAATGCCACGTTTACAAAAACTCAGCTTGATAATGATGACCGCACATCGAGATATGATATTGAGTTTTGCACCTCGGACAAGAAGTATGACTATGAGATAAATGCTATAAACGGTAACATAATAGAAAAGGACGTTGAAACGATAAGGGCACAGCAGACTGCAATACCGAGCGGTAATACAAACAATAACAATTATATCGGTGTTGAAAAGGCAAAGCAGATAGCGTTAAGTGATGCAAATGTATCATCTTCAAGTGTAACATTTACAAAGACAAGGCTTGACAGTGACGACCGTATTCCTAAGTATGATATTGAGTTTTGCACCTCGGACAAGAAGTATGACTATGAGATAAATGCCATAAATGGCAACATAATCGAAAAGGATATAGAAAATATCAGGACACAGCAAAGTTCAAAACCAAGCAACAGCAACACTAATAGTAATTATATTGGTGTTGAAAAGGCAAAAGAAATTGCCCTGTCCCATGCAGGTTTGTCAGGATCGGATGTAAGGATTAAGAAAGCCGAGCTTGACAGGGATGATGGCAGATACGAGTATGAGATAGAATTTGTAAGTGGAAGAACGGAATACGAATATACCATTGATGCGGTATCCGGAACAATACTTGAGCATGATTCGGACTATGATGATTAATCACGGCATATAATTAAATCCCTGAAGCAGAAGTGAAGTTGGCTTCGGGGATTTTTTTATGTTCTTATGGAACTGTCACTATGAAAAAACTCAGTCAAAATAGCTGTCCGTAAGTATTGCGACAACATTTTTCTGTTTTTTTGACAACCTGCGGTATTTATCAATCAAAACTGCTTCGTCCTGATTAAGGTCATACCGGACTATGGATTCTATCACATGATCTATATCAGTATGTCCCACAAGATAATCCACAGAGGTATTAAAATATTCCGCTAATTTTATCAGGGTTTGTATATCCGGCTCGATTTTATGGTTTTCATATTTATTTATCGACTGCTGCGTTACACCGATTATATCGGCTAACTGCTGTTGGCTGATTTTATTTTTTGTTCTTAATAATTTTAGGTTTTGTACCATATTCGTTCCCCCCATATAGATAATAACACCTTTAGGATGTCAAATAAAAATAATTAAAGTTGTTATTGACAACAACTTGAAGGTGTGATATAATGCTATTGTATTAAAGTTAAAAATTACTAAGAAATTTTTATTTGGGATAATTGGGGATTTGTACTCTATCATTAATTAAAGTATTTACTTATAAATTTTGTTAATAGTATTTTTAAAGAAATACTTTTGTATGGTTATTTTGGATAGATAATGCTTTAAAAACTTATTTTAAGGGATGACAAAGATGGCTGTAATTGATGTTGTGAGATTTGATGGTTTAAAAAATCGTGATTGGCTGATTTTTAAATTTCCGTCTGAAGAATTGGTACTCGGAGCTCAGTTAATTGTGCAAGAGGGGCAGGCGGCAGTCTTTGTAAGCGGTGGCAGGGTGGCTGATGTTTTTAATGCAGGCACCTATACACTGTCCACCAAAAATTTACCGATTCTAAAGGGTTTGGTAAATCTTCCTTTTGGACATAGGACACCGTTTAGTGCGGAAGTGTATTTTATTAATACTACTCTCAGAATGGAGATTAACTGGGGAACTATAAATCCAATACAATTGATTGATCCTAAGTATTATGTTAAGCTGCGTATTCGAGCTTTCGGTCAAATGGGACTGCGTACCCGAGATGTAACGACCCTATTCAGGGAATTGATTGGTGGTATGCAAAAAAATGACATAGTTAAGTTTGATAAGATACGAGATTATTATAAGGGAATACTTGTAATTAAAGCAAAGTCAGCGATATCCGATGCTATTATTACTAATAAAATATCAGCGTTGGAAATATCTGCAAAACTTGAGGAATTGTCCGAAAAAGTAAAGGGGGAGATAACTCCCGAATTTGAGAAGTACGGACTTTCTGTATCTAATTTTTATATTCAGTCCATAAATTTTCCTGATGAGGATTTTGAAAAGATTAATAAAATTCTTGAGGATAAGGCTGCGTTTGAGATTATGGGAGATGGCAGATATACTACTAAAAGGTCGTTTGACGTTTATGAAGGGGCAGCTAATAATCAAAACGGTGTGGCCGGTGCATTTGCGGCAGGTGGTATTGGACTTGGTGCGGCAATGGGAATCGGCACTGCTATGAATCAGACAATAGGAAATCCTATTGGAAAAGAAGAAACAAAAAATTGTATATCTTGTAATGCGAGTATGCCGGTCAATGCAAGATTTTGTCCGCAGTGCGGATTTAATAACAGTGATATTATCTGTGAGTGTGGTAATAAATTGTCTCCGAACATAAAATTTTGCCCGCAATGCGGAAAGAAGGTTGAGTAGTAATGAAAAAAGGATTGTCTTTGTTTTTGACCTCTTTTATGTTGGTTTTTTATTTTGGTGTTGTTGTGTTTATACTTTTTTCGGTCGTTCATATTGATACACTCGCTAATTTCGTATACGGTATGATATTTGAATCGCTTGGTTTTCTTTTACTTGTATATTTTATTCTTGGAGGTTTTATAAGGCATATTAAAACCGGCTTTTTTGTTCCTTTAATATTGGTGACCATTGTATATGCGATAATTCTAAATGTTATTAATATAACCCTCATTGCTCTTTTAGACGATGTATTATTTGTATTGCTTAATATCGTATTGCTTTTTATTTATTGCTTGATTTCAATTCCCATGTTTATTATGGGTAAGAAATAAAAAATTTAAAGGAGGAAAAATTAATGGCTGAAAATGTTTGTCCGCAGTGTGGAGCACCTGTTAGCCCGGGAAGTTTGGAATGTAAATTTTGTGGAGAGAAACTTGTTGTTCAAAACACTGTATATCAGCAGCCTCAAATGCAACAACCGCAGATGCAACAGCCGCAAATAATTATTCAGAATGTTGGTCAGCCGGTCAATGCACCGGGCGTTAATCCTGCGTGGCCTATTAAGAGTAAAGTTGTAGCAGGTATTCTTGCCATATTTTTAGGTGGGCTTGGTATACACAAATTCTATCTTGGTAAGCCGGGAATGGGCATATTGTATATTGTCTTCTCATGGTCACTCATACCGGCAATAGTTGGATTTATCGAGGGTATTATATATCTTTGCTCGAGTGATCTGGACTTTCAGTTGAAAAATAATGTCCGATTGCAATAGGATCTCAATAAAATATGCCGGAAACATATTTATTCACCGTCTTGAAAAGAGACGGTGAATATTACAATATGACTGTAAAATAACACTAAAACAGATTTGTCTCACAAGAGAATGGTGGATTTATTATGAATTTGAAAAAGCAAATAAGCAAATTTTTCGCAGTATCTCTTGCAGCACTAACGCTTGCAGGAACTGCATTGACGGTGGTACCCGAGGTTTCCGACGGCGGCATTACTGCGAATGCGGCAAGTATATCGGAGAGGGAGAATAATGATACAATTGCAACGGCAAACAATATCAGCATTGGTGATAGCGTTAATGGAAGTATATCCGAAAATGATGTTGCAGATTATTATCAGATAACTTTAAGCTCATCCGGTATACTGAATGTTTCCTTTAATGCATACATGGCGTCTATAGATTTGTATATTTATGATGTTGACGGAAATGAAGTTGTTCACGAGGACGATATTCGATGGAACAGTACAACACAAAAAATAACAGGTGATTATAATTTTGATTTGACTAAAGGAACATATTATGTATGCTTTGTTCAAAACTGGCGTGAGTGTACAGGTGACTATGACTTTGAAACAGCATTCACTTCATCTAATGAAAGTTTTACCGAAACCGGTTATGGAAGTAACAATACTTTGGCACAGGCAAGCAAAATAGATACGGGTAAGCAATATAATGGTCAACTGGCTGAAAATGATGATAAGGATTTTTATAAAATCAATTTAACTTCATCTGGACGAATCAATTTTACGTTTTCAGCATACATGGAGTCTATAGATTTGTATATTTATGATGTTGACGGAAATGAAGTATTTCATGAGGACGATATTCGTTGGAACAGTACAACACAAAAAATAACGGGTGATTATAATTTTGATTTGACTAAAGGAACATATTATGTATGCTTTGCACAAAGCTGGCGTGAGTGTACAGGTAATTATGACTTTAAAACGCCCTTTACTTTATCAGGAGAAACTTTTGCAGAAGCCGATAGCGGAAGTGATAATACATTAGCAAATGCGAACAGCATAAGTTTAGGAAAGCAGTATAAAGGACAGCTTGCTTTAACAGATGACAGGGATTTTTATACGTTTGTCGTCAATTCTTTCGGAAGTTCAAAATTATCACTTATAGCATATATAGAGTCTATAGACTTGTATATTTATGATGTTGACGGAAATGAAGTATTTCATGAGGGCGATATTTGTTGGAACAGTACAACACAAAAAATAACGGGTGATTATAATTTTGATTTGACTAAAGGAACATATTATGTATGCTTTGCACAAAGCTGGCGTGAGTGCACGGGCAACTATGAATTTAGTGTTAGTTCTGATGTTGCTGTAACAGGAATAAAGCTCAACAAGACAAGCCTGAACCTTGAAAAGGGTAAGAGCGAAAAGCTTACGGCAACAATAACCCCGAGCAATGCTACAAACAAGAGCGTGACATGGACAAGCTCAAACAAAAATGTTGCAACCGTAGCAAACGGAAATATAACAGCCGTAGGCACAGGCACGGCAACAATAACAGCAACAACAAGCAACGGCAAAACAGCTTCCTGCAACGTGACAGTAACAAATCCTATTGTTAATAATTCAACAATCAGTTCAACAAGTATTACAAAGGGAAATAAGATTACACTCACAGGTAAGGCAAGCGGCGGAACAGGCCCATATACCTATAAGTTCGAGGCAAAGCAAAGCTCAGACACGGGTTATACTGTAATTCAGAGCTATACTACAAAGGCAACAAAGTCATGGACACCGAAGAGGAGCGGTACATATTCTATAAGAATTACCGTAAAGGATAAGACAGACAAAACAGTAGCTAAAACACTTACCCTTAAAGTATCAGCCGCTTCAGCCTTGGCAAACAACTCGGTATTAGGTACATCAACTATAAACAAGGGCGACTCCGTTACGCTGACGGGTAAAGCAAGCGGCGGAACAGGCCCATATACCTATAAGTTCGAGGCAAAGCAAAGCTCAGACACGGGTTATACTGTAATTCA
>CANQLX010000032.1 GCA_947624835.1 uncultured Clostridia bacterium | reverse complement strand
TTAAGCCTTTTCAGTCTTATATTTGCACGGACAATCATATACACAGCCATAATTATAACAACAGTGCAGACTCCCCCACCGGTTGCACCTGTCATAATCCTTCGGAACATAGGATCATCATCGGTTCCGAACTGTTCAATCATAGCGGTTTCAAGTGATAGGATAGATACCAGTGCCGCAACAAGGTTAATAGCCTTTGCAGCGGAAAGTATTGGACTCTTTCGTCTGCGTGTCTTAACTATATTCACCGCAGCGGTTATTACCATGTAGAATGAATAGAGTGCCATAGCATAAATAAGAAGTCCCGGATAATCAAACCCCTTATTTTGGCATACCATAAAAGCAACTATACCTGCAAGTGCCTGATTCATCAGGAGCAGCATAATACCGCAAATCCGATATCGCCGCAGTTCTGCCGCTTCATCGCATACATTGACATGACACATGAGAATTAACCTCATAACTGCTATAAGAATATAGTAAACAGCAAGTGATATGAACCATGCGGAATGATAATATATTCCCGAAAATATTTTCATAACGATATACAGAAGATTAATAACAAAGCTTATACAGAGGGAAACCTTAGCACGGAAACGCATATCTGAGTAATATTTTGCCCCCAGCTTGGTTGAACGAACCCCTTTTACAATAGGGTGATCACTTACATACCGTTTTATCCTTTGTGCCATGGCTTTCAGATACGGAAAACCGGTTATGGTAACGATCAGTGCATAGGCAGATACAACATAAGCGATATACTGAATTACGTAGATTTTTATATCAAAGGCAGCTACGATAATTATAAGCGTATAGCCTGTAAGTGCTGCAAGCAATGTAGCAAGCGGCGGCAGACAAAAAATCTTCTTAAGAATACATAACAGCTTATTCATTCTTTATTCTCCCGATTTTAACGCAGAATGTACTTCCCCTCCCCACCTCACTCTCGACGGAAATATCCGCACCTACAATTTCAACAACACGCTTAACAAGTGCAAGACCAAGACCATTTCCCTCTGTGGCCCTTGAGGTATCACCCTGATAAAACTTTTCAAAAATATGTCTGCCCGTCTCCGGCAATATGCCGCAGCCCGTATCGGAAATTTTTATAACAGCGTTATCCCCCTCGGTTTTCAGAGATAGAGAAACCTTCCCATGCGGCCCAGTAAATTTCATGGCATTTGAAAACAGGTTATTCCATACAAGGGATAACAGCTCACCGTCCGATTCGACAAATACATCCTCCTCAATATCGGACTCAATATAAATCTCCTTTTCCTCCCATATACTCTCAAAATTCAGGAGACATTCAGCTAATTGTTCTCCGAGATTATATTTCTTATTTGTGGGGTAGATATGTTGATTTTCCAGTCGGTTGAGCCTGAGTATATTTGTGATCAAATTTGCAAGACGTTCGGAGGATTCCGTTATTGCCTTTGCGTACTCTATTCTTTGCTGCTCTGAAAGACCCGGACTTTGCAGCATGGTTCCGTAATTCCGCATAACCGCAAGCGGGGTTTTCAATTCATGGGATACATTGGCAATAAAATCCGTTTTTAATGTTTCCACTCCGCTCAATTCTTCAGCCATACGGTTAAAATAATCAATAATAAGGTCAAATCTTACGCTGCTTGCAAATCCGGATATAGGTTCCAAACGCACAGAAAAATCACCGACCATCAGCTTCTGAAATCCTTCGGTTATCCGACGAACGGGACGCTCCACTGTAATTTTACGCCTTATAGAATCAATTACCGTACAAAGCAGACTTAAAAGAACGATATTGCAAAATGTAAGTATTGATGCCTTTCTGATATTATTTTCTGTAAAAGATATATCCATAGTTTCCTGCAGAGTGAAGAGAAACAAGAGCATACAGCAGGTAATCACAAAAGCGATAAGCAAGAAGAACGTGATATAATTCTTCAAGCAGAGACAAAAACGCTCAAAACGTGAATTACCGTTCATTTAACCACCGCCTTGTAGCCCAGACCGTGAACCGTCTTTATCTCAAAAGCATCACAGTCCTCAAATTTTCCACGCAGCTTTGTCATGTATACGTCAACAGCCCTCGGTGCCGTATTTGTTTCCGCATCCCAAAATTCGTCCATAAGCTGAGTACGTGTAAAGGTCTTATTGGGGTATGACAGAAGCTTATAGATTATATTAAATTCCCTTGCAGTCAGCGAAATATCGGTACCGTCATAAACCGCTGTACGCTCATCCATATCAAGTGTAAGCTTTCCTATTTCAAGCTTATGAGACTGTGCGATTTTTGCTCTTCGCAAAAGTGCACCGATTCTCAAAAAAAGCTCTTCAAGATCAACAGGCTTTACCATATAGTCATCAATACCTATACGGTATCCCCTTTGCTTCGAGGCAAAATCATCCCGTGCTGTCATAAACAAAATAGGTATATCCTCATTAAGGGAGCGTACTGTTTTAGCAAACTCATATCCGTCTGTACCGGGCATCATAATATCCGAAACTATCAGGTCAAAGGTATTTCCGTACATTGCGTCATAAGCATCGTTTGCACAAAGACAGCCAACCGCCTGATAACCGTTGTTATTCAAAAAAGTACACACTGTACGGTTAAGATCATTATCATCCTCAACAACCAATATTTTAAACATAGGCATACCCCCATTCGTTGTACTATTTATTATATCATTTAAATGTTAAGGTTTTGTTTACGCTACAGTTATATGAAAAATTTTGCCCCGCATATAAAGCAATGCGAGGCGTAGACGATCGATAAATATTTTCTTAATTTTAGTATTTTCCGGGGATATCGGAGTCTTTTGATGTAAAACCTATTTCAGTCCCTTCACCACAGGAATAAGACACAAAAGCATAATTATTCCCACAATTCCTACCGTAATACCCCAAAGCATTATATTCCACACCATCGTCATACACATTCCCAGACCGAAAACAACGGTACCTAAGATACCGAACAGTGTTATACCTACTGTTCTGCCATTAAAAACAATTGCAGGCTTTCCGTCCATTTTTCTGCGTACGAGCACCATCACCAGAAGTATAACCGCTCCTATTGCTCCGATTACAATTCCCGGGGTCATTGCTTCCCATTCCGGAATCAGTGCCATACACATACCGAGTGCAAACAAAAGTCCTCCGACAGTACTGAGTATAAGCGTTACAAAATTTTTCTTTTTCATAATAAATACCTCCCATTAAATTATTATTTGAATTGTTTCTCAACTGTTGATTGTATTTTAGTCCGATAATGTTTTTAAAACTTTTCTGTTTTGTTTAAGTTATATTAAATATAGCTTTATTTATAATCAATGAGACATTTATGTAAATAAGCCCCAAAAATCGGATTTATATCCGACTGAAATGCACCCCGCAAGTTAGACAGTGTGGTATAATGTCTAATAAGGGGGTGCATTTTTATGCGAAAAAGGAGTACCAAGCAAAAGGCGCATGGGGGAATTAAATCAAATGGTTGTAGAAACCATGCAAAAAGATAAATTAAGCTATTGGAAAACGACAAGGGAATACGAAATTCCTGACCACATTTTGCGGATAAAGTATGCGTTAAAATCTCCCAAACTCCTCCGTATTCATTAACATCATCCCGACCATTGATTTTCATAACATATCCCTTTTCTGCATTATTTGTCCTGATTATATAATAGTATATAAACAAAGTCAACAATTCAATTCTACATTAATCCGCTTTTATAAATATAAGACAATGTATAACATTATCCGACATAGTACATTATAAGCCCGTTTCGTCCGCATTTTTACTATTATTTATGTAGCTAATAAAGTTAAAAAATCGTCACACAGGACATTCTTTCCTTGCACTTGCACCTATCGGGAATAATACGGAAATATGCGAATTGCTTTTCGGAAACAGTGCATATATTAATTCAAGGGCAGCAGACTGCGAAGTCATTATAAGATTTTTTCTCTGCTGCGGGGAACAAATAAATTTTTTGTATCCACTCCCTCAATCTTAAGAAGACTTATTTTCTTATCAATACCGCCTGCATATCCTGTGAGGCTTCCGTTTGAACCAATAACTCTATGGCACGGAACTATAAGCGATATCGGATTATGACCCACAGCCCCTCCGACTGCCTGAGCCGACATACTTTTGTAACCGAATTTTTGCACTGTAATTTCTGCTATTTCCTTATATGTCATGGTTTTGCCGTATGGTATTGTAAGCAAAATATTCCATACCAGTTCTCTAAAATCCGATCCCTTTATATTAAGCGGCGGGGTAAAATCCGGACATTTGCCACTGAAATAAATATCCAACCATTTTACTGTCTGTTTAAATACATACAATTCGGAATAATTGTAATTTTTAATCAAATTTTCAGGATAATATTTTTGTCCGTCAAACCATAAACCTGTTATTTCACTACCGTTGCTTGAAATGGTAATTCCTCCAAGCACAGACTTATAATAATATATATAATTCATCATCATTCACCGCATTTAACCACGAAATATTTCACCTGTTTATAAAATTTATTTTTATATGCAAATATTTATCATTATCTTATTAATATATTTCACTATTCCATACTTGATAATATAATTATTATATAATTTTTGTACATATTTGTCAATAAATTCCGAATATCATCAGTTTATTTTTGTGCATATTTTTGCGAAATAAATTATATTTCATCTATTGATATGACCATTATCAGAAGTGTAAACTTGTATTTTTACTTAAATAGGACTACAATATATAATATATTATATATCGTGGAGGATAACATATGAAAATAAAAACAGTTTTATTTGACCTTGACGGCACATTACTTCCAATGGATCAGGAAGAATTTACAAAAACTTATTTTAAACTTCTTTGTCAAAAGATGTCTGATTTCGGTTATGAACCAAAGAAATTGAGCGAATCCATATGGAAAAGTACATATGCCATGGTAAAAAACAATGGACAAAAAAGCAATGAAACAGTTTTTTGGAACTGCTTTGCCTCAATATACGGAAATAAAGTTTTTAATGATAAAAAATATTTTGACGAATTTTATGAAAATGAATTTCAAAAAGCAAGAGAATCCTGCGGATTTAATCCTCATGCATCAACTATGGTAAAGAAACTCAAATCGGAGGGTTTTAGAATCGTATTAGCCACAAATCCCTTATTCCCGGCAACAGCAACCGAAAGCCGTATGCGTTGGGCAGGTCTTGAACCAAGTGATTTTGAACTTTATACAACTTATGAAAATATATGCAGCTGCAAACCAAATCCCGAATATTACAGAGAAATTATTGAAAAGCTTGATCTCAATCCCGAAGAATGTATCATGGTAGGCAATGATGTTACCGAGGATATGGTTGCCGGAGAAATCGGTATGGATGTTTTTTTAATAACCGATTGCCTTATCAATAAAAACGGCGAGGATATAAATAAATATCCTCACGGAACATTTGAGCAGATGATGTCATACATTTTATCAAGAAATAATACTGACTGAATGTATAACTTCATAGAAGATATAATACCTTACATAAGAAATATCGGTAAATAAAATATAACTTATATTATCGTTTTTATATGAAGATCCCGGCATTCTAAAGCTGAGGTCTTTATTTTTTTACGTTATAAATAAAAGCCCATCATCTAAGTATATCAGCAGAAATATATAATTACCACGCTGTTCCCTAAAATCTGATTTTTATCATAGTATTTGATTCTATCATATGACTGAAACAAAAATAATCAAAAAATTAACCTTAATTGGTCAAATAATAACCAAATTTTCCGTACTATTGAAAAGGATAATATCGGCAGGTCATATACTGCGTGTACGAATGGCTTTCTGTATCTATCCTTTATCTGAAAACAAGGTGGTTGAATTGTGACTATAATTGTCAGAAAGGCATCAACATTTTTCGGCAGATTAATTCTTTGGGATACCTGCGGAAACGGGCTTTTGCTTACAGACGGGGACAGACTTATTTTCTCGGTGAAGAAAAGTCTTGATGATGCAGACGAAAAAAACATTATACATAAAACTCTCGATTCAGGGGACGAATTCGAGGGAGGATATGTATTTGAGCTTACTCCGGAGGATACCGATATTCCCATAGGAAAATATTTTTATGATATAGGTGTTCAGCGTGCAAACGGAGAATTTTATCATGCTACTATGCCTGATGAATTTATCATAAAACAAAGTATTGCAAGAAAGGATGATGAATAATTGAATTATTACGATCTCAACGGTATGCTTGATATACCGAGAAGTGAAAGTATGGCATATGCCCAAAATAAAAAGGAAATTGAAAATTTAGGAGAAAAACTCAAACAACACATAGTTGATGAAGAAAATAATCTGAATGATCAAATTACCAGACTTACAAATGATATGGAGGCTTCTGCAAATCTCTCAAAAAATAATCTTGCTAAAACAGTAGAAAATGTAAATTCAGAAATAACAAGACTTGACACACGAATTGATAAGGAGTCGGAAACTGTCAATAATAAAATTGACCAAACTACGAATGACATAAATTCTACAATTGTTGACGAAGTTCATAAGATCAACAATCGTATGGATAATATTATATCCAACAACTCATCAACGGAGGGAAATAGCGAACTTATTGATATTCGTACCGATTCCGATGGTAATACTTATTCAACTGCCGGAGAATCTGTAAGATTTCAAATAGGTAAAATAAATGAAATAATAAATAACGCTGTTGGTCATGTCAACTTGTTCAATAAAGCTTTATTCACAGAAAACTCCGAATATAATGTAAACACAGGCAATATCATGGAGAATACCAAGGGTTACGGAATATCAGATTTTATTCCTGTTCAACCTGAAAAAACTCTCGTATTTTCATTGGACGGTACTTCAGCCAATGCTCCATATGTCTATGTATTTGACAGCTCAAAAAGGTTTGTAAGGAGTCTAATGGGAAAAGTTACGCCAACATTCAGGATTCCGATAGGTGCGGCATATATAAGAGTATGTATCCTGAATATCAATGCAGACAAATTTCAAATTGAATATGACTCAGTAACTGAATATAAGCCATTTATTAATTTGGAATCAGCACTCAATCGGATTGACAAAACAGATGATGCTTTAAAAACTACAAACAGTGAAATAACTGATATCCGAACAGATTCAAACGGAAATACCTATTCAACCGCCGGAGAATCTGTAAGATTTCAGATCGGTAAAATAAATGAAATAATAAATAATGCTGTTGGTCATGTCAACTTGTTCAATAAAGCTTCATTCACCGAAAACTCCGAATATAATGTAAACACAGGCAATATTATGGAAAATACCAAAGGCTACGGGATATCGGATTTTATTCCTGTTCAACCCGGAAAAACTCTCGTATTTTCATTGGACGGTACTTCAGCCAATGCTCCATATGTCTATGTATTTGACAGCTCAAAAACATTTGTAAGAAGTTTGATGGGAAAAGTTACGCCTGCGTTTAAAATTCCGACAAGTGCGGCATATATAAGAGTATGTATTCTTAATGTCAATGCAGATAAATTTCAAATAGAATATGACTCGGTAACAGAGTATAAACGGTTTATTAATTTTGAAGAAGCAATCAATCGCTTCGGTGAAGTAGATGAAGCTTTAAAAACTACGGATAATGAGATTATTGACATCCGGACGGATTCAAACGGGAATATATATCCAACTGCCGGAGATTCTGTAAGATTTCAGGTCAGTAAAATAAATGAAATTATAAATAACGTTGTAGGTCATGCTAACTTATTCAATAAAGCTTCATTCACCGAAAACTCCGAATACAACGTAAACACAGGCGAAATTATGGAGAATGGCAAGGGATACGGAATATCGGATTTTATTCCTGTCCAACCCGGCAAAACTCTTGCATTTTCAATAAACGGTACCGCTGCCAATGCTACATATATCTATGTCTTTGACAGAGCAAAAAAGTTTGTAAAAAGCTTGATGGGAAAAGTTACACCTACGTTTAAAATTCCGACAAGTGCGGCATATGTAAGAGTATGTATTCTTAATGTCAATGCGGACAGATTCCAAATTGAATATGACTCGGTAACAGAATATAAGCCGTATATAGATTTAGGAATAACAGCTGATTTGTTAAAAAAACTAACTTACAGTCCGTCATCCAAGAATCCCCTGGAAGTCATCGAGAATACACCCGGATATATTTCATGCTTTCTTAATGTAGGATGTATCGGGGACAGTCTTGCAAGCGGTATTGCTGTTTACCGAAATAAAGCGGGAGATACGGTAGTAAATAGCTTAAATCGTTATGAATATTCATGGGGACAGTATCTGGCACGAATGACAGGCAATACATATTATAATTGGTCTTCCGGAGGGCTTAGAACGGATTCATGGCTTAAATCCTCCTTTGCACAGGAATGTTTCGACGGTAATCATTTATGTCAGGCATATATTATCGGTCTCGGACAAAATGACAACAACAAATCACACGGTTCGGATATCGGCACAATTGATGATATTGATGTTGATGATTATAATAACAATGCAGATACTTTTTATGGAAGATACGGCAAGATTATTCAGAAAATAAAAGAGGTACAGCCAAAGGCAAAAATTTTTGTTATAACCGATCCTAATGATTCAGTAGACAGTAACGGATATAATTCTGCCATAAGAAATATTTCCGATATATTTAATAATGTATATCTTATTGATATGAGAACATACTGGAAAAACGCTTCCTGTGCAGAAATGCTTCAGAACCAGTTACGCTATGCACACTACAATGCGGTCGGATATTTTTTAATTGCAAAAATGATCATGACTTATATTGATTGGATTATCAGTAACAATTATGAGGATTTTCGTGAAATCGAAAATATCGGCACAGATTATTATTGGTATGAATAGCAAACTCAGTTAGTTTCACATAAAAACTTCCGATGAGGTCTAAAACACCCATCGGAAGTTTTTGTTATTATTTGCTGTTGTATTTTGTCAGCGAATTTTCGGATCTGTTTATGCTGTACTCACCTATTTCTTTTTATTTCCTTTATCGTTTCCTTAAATCCGTTAAATTCATTTCTTAAATTGGTTATTTCGGGTTCATAATCTACCCTTGTTCCTATTTCTTTTTCAATCATGTCTTTCAGACGGTTCAAATCTCCGGTAATATAACGCTGTTCAAGTTTTGTTCCGGCAAGAAGATCCAATACCTTACTTTTATCTTTATTGACCTTATTTTTTTCAAGTGCAGCGAACGGTGTTCCTGTATTAAGTGCAAAACACACTCCGTGAAAAAATGAGGAAACAAAGAAATCCAAAGCACTTATAACGTCAATCCATTCAAACGGTGTAATATACGGACACGAAAATGTTCCGTTATGCTTTTGGAACAAGGAAACATAATTATACCGATCAGCAAACAATGCTTTAATCTGTTTAACAACAGCTGCATTGGTAACCATCATTCCCACAGTATTTTTTGCAGGATCAATTCCGAATTTATCTACCAGAATTTTCTTTCCTTTTTCACGGTCAAAGCTGAATTTATACGCCAGTGTCGGATCGCAGTTCATGTGAACTTTTTCCTTATTTTCAACGACACTTAAAACACTTTCATATGTACTGCTATCCCTTACACCGATATAATAAAAACCGTTCAAAAGTTTCTGCAATACTTTTTGTTTTTCATCACTCAAAGCTGTAAAATCACTTCTTGAGGATGCTGCATAAGACATTTTTACACATTGCAGATCTCCCGGCAGCCAGTAGGGATTTGGGAAGCCCCTGCTTCCCGTTAATCTCCATATTTCGTCACTTCCGGCGATAATGATGTCATACTTTCCCTTGACCATATTAATAAATTCTTCCATAGAATTTGAATGAAGTTCATTACTGCCCGTCGGAAGCAAATCCTTTGCTTTTTCAAAGGTTTTAAACCTGGCAATATTATACCTTATAGATTTAAAGCGGTTTTCAGCCCAAATAACTTTCCTGTAGTATTTTTCGGCAACCGGCATATTAAAGTTAATGATTTCTATACTATCCTCTGGAAACTCTTCTTTTAAACGCATTGTAAGAGCATAAGCTTGAAGAAAAGCACCGTAATTATGAGATAAATGGTAAGTCAAAATTCCTATTTTCATTTAAAAATAACCTCTCAAATAATTTTATTCAGCAGTGGGATCCTTTTCATGATCCATGAAACAGTATAGCTTACAATCGAAAAGATGACAAATAAAGCAATAATACCAAGGAAAATGAAAGGATAAAATTTCATAGGTGTTATATGTATAAACTTATAAAAAAGATTTATAAACACAGGATGAATAAGATACATTGCAAAGCTGCAGGAAGAAATTGAGGCAATAACTTTATATAATTTTGAATTTAACCTTAATTCGTCAAAATGCTTTTTTGCGAAAACAAATATAGCCAAAGCAAGAGGCGGTATAAACATATTCGACGCTTTATGATTCCATTCCGGCAAATTCTGAGTTAAAATGAAATATAAAATTTCAGAAATACAACTGATCACCAACGATAAAATGCCGAATACATATATTATTTTTTCTTTTCCGTTGAAAAAATTATCGTCCCTATGAATATATCCGCCCAAAATGTAGTACATAACATATATATTTAGAAGCATATAATTATCGAAATCACATTGCACCAATGCACTGACAGTAGGAATTATACCGTTTCCGACAAAGAGGGCAGCGATTATAATTCTCTGCGTTTTCTCATCCGATGAAGCAATAAATACCCTTAATATCGGTGTTATGATATATAAGCCAACCAACGTATAAACGTACCACATATGCGACCATGATTTTCCTTCAAGCATCTTTATAAAGGCTGTAAAAACTCCTCCCACCAAGAAACTCTTTGTCTGTACCACATTTTCAATTACAGCAAAAGGGAAAGCAAAAACCAAAAGTACGAGAAACATTCTCCGTATATATCCAAACATCTTTTTTGCAGTTATATCCTTTTGAGGATTTAATAATAAATAACCGCTTATCATAATAAAGATAGGAACTGCAAATCTGCAGACCAACATGAGTTCATCTAAAACAAAGTAGGCATGAGCTCCCAATTCATTGATATTATAGTTATTGGTCATTGTTGCACAGGTATGAATAAGAATTACCGACAGAACACCTATCACCCTCAATGCTTCAATCCAAACCTCTTTTTTGGGGGCTATATCCTCAATTTTGTTCTCCATTTTTGTTTCCTCCATTTGTTGAACCGTACAGCTCCCACACCCAGCCAAATCCAAAGAATCGGCTGATTCCAGATGTTTCCGGAAATCATTAATTTGGGAATACAATTACAAAGCAGGAAAACGGAAAATACTTCATATTCTAATTTATCATTATTCTTAAACAATGTGTCAACAACCATATATACTGAAACGACTATTGGGAAAAGTGCAAAAATAATACCGCCCTCAAATAACATTTGTAATATATAATTATGCGGATAGGGGAATAAGCCATAAGAAACTTCACTGCTCATTTCCATCCCATAACCCCAAACAGGACTGTTCATAATCTTATTTAAAAAGAAAGGATATAAGTCATCACGACCGTTTGAAATATCCGATTTATATACAATCAATCTGTACATTTTTATAATAAAGCTTGGCATCGCTTCATTGCGGCTTTTAAAATAATCGTACAAGTAAATAATTATATTATCAAAATTAAGTACAATTATTATTATAAGTATTCCAAAAATCCAAAGAAGGGAAGTCATTATTTTTTTCTTTTTATCAGATACGTCTCTCTTCTTCGTATATCGCAGCATCAACACCATGATCAGAAAAAGAAAAGAAACAATAACTCCCCTGTTTCCAACCATTATAATCTTATACATCCAATAAATATTAACCAGATAACATAAAATAATCAGAATATTGCTGCCTTTTCTGTACCAAAAAAAATGTATAAATGCTGCACTCACAGAAACAAAAAATGCATATGCGACTGACATATTTGTTTGCTGCAGGCTTTCAAACTGAAAAGCGAAGAGCTGATCAGCAAACGGTATAGCCAGCAGCGAAATAAACATAATTACTTCCAATATCAACTTAACATTTTTTTCCAAAACACTGCAAAAAATCGGAAAAAAGCAGAAACCAATCAAAGATATAGGCGATATATCACCTATATTATTACTTAGCTTTGAAAACACATACAGAAACAGTACCAAAATCAATAAAACGATGATTGCTGATATATCGGACAATGCAAACCTTCTGTAAAATGTAAAACTTATTAGCAATAATCCTATCATAATTCCGACAATCACATATATACTTATATTCAATATGCTTGTCATATCACTTAACAGTGTAAACATACATAAAACAGCAATAACCAAACTGTTGATTGTGACATGTATATCATGTGTTTTTAATTTATTTAAACTCATTTTATACACCTTAATCCATCTTTACATTCTTCTAACGACAGTGCATATTTTTCTCTATGCACTGTTTTTCTCTTTATAGCATATATTGCTAATTTCAGAAATTGAACAATCGGATTTCCCGCCTTTTTCAGCCACGCCCATGATTTTTTTATATCCCTTTTGAAAATATATGCCAAAGCCATATCCCTATAGTGGAAAGAGATAACACGCTTTTGCCTCCTCTGACCTAAAGAGGCGATTATATCTGCATTTTTGTCCAAAAAATACATCCTTAATTCTACTGCCTTTTCCGGGTTTGAGGGAACATTTCTGTCGAGCAAATATTTACAAACCAAATGTTCCGGCAAGGCCTTGCCCCGATATTTCGATAATATACGGCAGCAGAACTCCCAGTCCTGATGACGTCTGTAACTTTCGTCAAATCCGCCTGTTGCCTCAAATACCTCTTTGCGTATCATCATCATGCTGGAATTAAATCTGAGCTTCCCAACCAGAAGGTTGAATAATATATCATCCTCAACAATATCAAGTTTATAGCCTACACCTGTCGATTTTACAACATACCCGGAGCAATATACCAACCCATACATTTCGTCAAGAGTTTCAAATAATTTAACCTGTTTTTCGATTTTATCCGGAAGTAAAAGATCGTCATCATCCAAAAAAGAAATATACTTACCATTTGCAGCTTTCATTCCGGTATTTCTTGCCGCAGAACCGTTAATATTATTTTTATGTTTTATATATTTAATTTTATTATCGTCAATATAGCTTTTCAGTATACTCTCCGTTTTTATTTGGCATTCGGTGTTTTCACCGTTATCATCAACTACAATTACCTCTATTGGTTTATAAGTCTGTCGGAGTGCCCCTTCTATCGCAATGCAGATATTTTCGGTTCCCTGATAGGTCGGCATTATAATTGATACTAACGGATTCATATTTCCCCTCCTAAAGCCTCTGACAAAAATTCATCAGCGGTTTTTCGTTCATGTTCCAGAACTCTGTTTACATATTCATAATCAATCATTTTGTTGCTTATAATTAAATCCTTATCATCGGATACAACTCTGTTTTCCAAACCTGTCTTTCTCAAAAGACTCATAATCCTGTCATTAAACTCACTTCTCGGAACAAAAACAAATTCTCTGTTAAGATTAATTGAAAAAGCCACCCCGTGGAAAGAATTTGTCACAATAAAATCTGCATTTGCAAATAAGGATAAAAAATCCTGAGGCGGTCTGTGGGTAAACAATTTATCCACTCCCTTGGGTTTTTTAAGCTCCCATGAAAGCTTTATAAGCTTCAGCCCCTTTTCCCTTGCAATTTTCTTTGCATATTCCGTTGCACCGTTATCCTCATTATACAACAAAAAAAGTAAAAGATATCTATTCTTTACCAACCGACGGCTACTCAGAGCCAACCATTCTTCCTTATGCAGTTGGAGCGTCGGATCTATTATACAGGTACCGGAGATACCCATTTTACTCAGAATTGATACAGCTGAATCCTCTCTGACAGAAATTGAGGAATATTCCTCAAGCATTGGCTTAATCTCGTTCATTTCATTTTCCGACAGGCTGCTTTTTCCGAAGCTTGCAACAAAAGCAATCTTCTTTGCTCCGGTTCCGGTAAAATTCAAATAATAACTACCGTCAACACCATGGTTATATTTACTGTTCCATACCTGATCACTGCCGGTAATGTATATATCTGCAACAGGAGGATCAGCCATAATATCTTCGTTCGTTATATATTGTTTTTTACTTAAATGAAGATATTTTTTTATAAATCCTCCAAATGTAATATCCTTTAACATGAATGACGGAAGCTTTGCCATATAATATATTGACTTTTTTAATTTTTTTCCCTCAAGTCTTGGAGGATATTCCAAAAAAAGCGGCTTTTTAGCTCTGTATGGGGATATATAATCAATAATCTCACAGTTCAGACCTATGTTTTCCAAAATCTTCTGCGTAGCATATGTTTGAAGAACAGAACCGTAATTGTATATCCTGTGCATTGTTATCACAGATGCTTTTTTCATATCAAACATCATCCTATTTCTTTATATTCACAAAAAAACACAGAGCCAGTCTTGTCAAAGAATAACCTGCTATTTTTTTAAGCTTATTAACCTTTTTCACCTTATTGCTTATATCATAACTCAAAAGATCCTGAAGCTCTTTCATTTCGGACAATATCTGCTTATTTTTAACACCGCCCGAAACTCCCAATAAAACAGAATATTCATATGCATAGTAAGCTGCCAGCATTTCCCCTTTTTCTTTATCCTCCAGTTCCATTGCCTGTTTATATCCCTTACTGCACATATATAATTTATCAGCAACGAGCTTTTCCTTTTTCCCGGCAGTTATAGAGCCCTTTCGCTGCTGCCTGTAACAATAAAACGGCATATTATAAAAGTCAAACCTCTTGACATAAAGCAGCAGATCCCCGCACCAATCCATATCTTCACTAAGATATCCTTCCCTAAAACGCATTTTATGCTCATCAATAACGGATTTCTTTATCACCTTATTCCAAGCAGCTGCACGGTAGATATTATTTTCCAATAAATAACGGATAGCTTCCCTTGTATCAGGATTTATAATCCTGTTTCTGTCAGCCTCACAAGACAATATATAGGTATATTTGTTTTCATTCTCATAATATCGCTTTGCGGGAAAGACAAGAAGATCTGCATTTGTTTCCGACAAATTCTTATGAATATTCTCCAAAGCATTATTATCATCCCAAAAATCATCGCTGTCTATAAAAATAACATAGGAACCGACCGCAATATCAAGACCTGCATTCCTTGCACTTGATAACCCACCGTTTTCCTTATTAACCACTTTGATGCTCTTATTGGATTTAGCATAATCCTCACATATTCTGCCACAGCCATCAGGTGAGCCGTCGTTTACCAATATCAGTTCATAGTTTTTATATGTCTGCGACAATATACTGTCTATGCAAGTTTTAATATATTGCTCCACCTTATATATCGGAACAATAATACTGAACTCAACTGAATTGCTCACTTATTGATTCTCCGTTTCATTTTTTTGTAATTCCTTTCCGGAATAATTACACCATGCAGTAAGGAAGCCGTTTCGCATAAGATAAATTTCGGCATTTTTCTGACCAAATTAGTTCTTTGTTTTGCAAAGGAGCTCCTGTTATCATCCTGTAACGGCACATCCCTCCACGGTGACAACTCTTTATAATGCAGAAATACATCAAGATACGGATGACGGTTTCCTTTTATCCACGGTCTTAAACCGTCTAAGAAACAAGTAGTAAAGTGTACCAGTGCAGGATTATTCACCGCATCAGTAAATTCCTCCTTGCTGTAGAAATCCTCCGCCCTGCTCCTTCTTATCTTTAATATCTGCTCATATGTGGCATAAAAATAAATAGACAGCGTATTATATCTCATGGGCAGTTTAATCTTCTTTTCCTGCTCAACCACACCGTTTAATACATCCTGATCGAGGTAGGCAAGACTGCTTCCGTAAACCCGTATATAATCAGTAAATTTTTCCTCGTAATTGTTTTTTCTGACTTCGTCCAAATTCAGAAAAACAATACCTCCGTTCAAATAATAATCCCCGTTTTGTTTTCCGACATTTCTTCTGTACCTGTCATTGATACACTCAAGCATACCTCCGAATACCTTCCCTGACATATCGGTATTCCACAAAGGCTCCAATGAATCAACAATAATTGTATCACAATCAATATTCAGAACTTTATGCACAGTGTCGGGCAAAACTCCCGCCATATACAATCTTCCGAAGGTGCTGATATTCCACCTTCTTGTATCAATCTCCTGTCCTGTAAGTGCCTTCATATCCGGCATGGGAACAAAATACATATTCCTGCCGTATTTTTCAGCAATAGACACGAGTTTAGATTTATTTTCTTCTGTTATTTTGTTATCCATAATATAGATATTAATTTCAGAAGATTCCTTATTATTTTCCAATAGTGAGAGAAGTGATATTCCCGTCAGGAATGCATAACTGTCACTGCTTGAGTATAAAATATCCATTCATAGTATCCTTCATTTAATTAATTTATATGATTTTGCCGAATATATTCAGCAAGAGTAGGCCAATTTTTATCTTTTTCTGTTGCTATAACATCATCAATATCATATTCCCGCAACGGCCAAGGAATATTTAACTCAGGATCATTCCATCTGATTCCGCCGCAGACCTCCGGAACATAGCTTCCGGAGCACATATAGGAAAATACAGTATTGTCTGAAAGTGAAATAAACCCATGGGCAAAGCCCTCAGGTATAAATACTACTTTATTTTCTTCTGCTTTCAGCAACTCTGTATGATATTTTCCAAAGGTCGCCGAGTCCTCTCTCAGATCCAATGCAACATCAAATAATATACCCGATATAACATGAATAAGCTTTGCCTGAGAATCCACGGTCTGATAGTGAAGCCCTCTCAATGCACCCTTTTTTGAATACAGATCGCTTGCTTCCGTAAACAGTACGTCAATACCGTTCTGTTCATATATATTTTTTTCATAATACTTCTTATACAAGCCACGGTCGTCCGGATACATATGCGGCTGAATAAGTATAAGTCCATCAATCTCTGTCTTATTAAATAAAAAAGGCATAATCTTTATTCCTCATTTTTAATGCAGTTATATATATCAAGAATTCCTTCCCTGTGATTATCCGGGAAAGGATATTCAATAAGCTTCTGCAACTTGCTGTTATTCCCCGCAAAAATCATTGCTTCATTCTGTCGGTACGGAATACTGCCAAAATCTACAAGATTTATGTCCAATCCACATACCTCAACAATTTCCTTAATAAAGCTTTTTACACTTACCGGATTATCGGAACAAATATTATAAATTTCATATGGCGTATATGCTGCTTCCGATAGCATTATAACTGCCCTTACCAAATCCTTGACATTCACAAAGTCCCTGATCTGTTCACCGGGGGTTGTTTTTATTATTTCTCTGTTCAGGCATTTCCTGATTACAGAGGGTGCCAACCTGTTCGATCCCTCTCCTTCACCGAACACTCCGAAAGGACGCACTGTTATCATATTTACCTGCTTCGTTTTTGCATATGCAGTAACGAGATTAGTCGAAGCATTTTTTGAGATAGCATACAGGGATTCAGGTCTACATTCAATATCTTCCGTTAAAAGTATATCTCCATGATCCCCGTATTCAAAGCAGGAACCGAAATTCACAAAAACTCCACTGCGGTTATTCCGGGCAAAATCAATCAAACGGCATCCCATTTTAATATTAACATCACATATAAGCTCAATATCATTAAAATCCGGACGGACTCCAACTGTTGCCAAGTGGAATATTCTGTCAAATTGAGGATATTCATTGAAATTTTCAAGCATATAGTCAAAATCCTCTATAACCCTGATTCCCGGATCAATAGATAACAATAAATCCCTACTTTTTATATCGCCCTTTTCAATCAGTGCATATACTGTATTATTCTGTCGTATCAATTCAGATACCAATTTTGAGCCGATAAAACCCGCAGCACCCGTTACCAAATTATTTTTCATATCCGAACCCTCTTAATTGCCGATAAACTCTTCAATTTGCCGATCCATACATACTCCGATATCTTTATTCTCAAGCCAGCATTTGCTCCACTCAACAACCTTTTCAACCGCAGTTTCAAGATTCCAGCGTGGTTTCCAGCCGAAAACCGATTTAAGCTTTGAGCAATCCAGCTTAAGGAAGTTCGCCTCGTGCGGACCGCCGTCATATTTTTCAACAAATTTCAGTCCGTCACCCCATTTATTAACAAACAATTCCACAAGAGCCCTCGTCTGAAAGCAATCTCTGTCGTCAGGTCCAACATTGTACCACCCTGAATACTTGATGTCCTTATACTGCATTGCAGCTATCATAAGGTATGCATAAAGCGGCTCCAAAACGTGCTGATATGGTCTTGTTGAATACGGATTTCTTATAACTATATCCTCATGATTTTGTACGGCCCTTATACAGTCGGGAATTATTCTATCATTTGCAAAATCCCCTCCGCCTATAACATTGCCTGCCCTTGCAGTTGATACAGAAACTTTACCGTCACTGAAAAAACTGTTTTTATAACTGTGTGTGACGAGTTCAGAGCATGATTTTGAATTGGAATACGGGTCAAATCCGTCTAATTCCTCATTTTCCCTATATCCCCATTCCCATTCTTTATTTAAATAAACCTTATCGGTTGTAACATTCAAAAATGATTTTACACAGTCGCTGTTTCTTATACATTCCAAAATATTGACCGTGCCCATAACATTTGTTTCGTATGTATAGGCAGGATTTTTATAGCTCTCACGGACTATCGGCTGTGCGGCAAGATGAAGAACCATTTCAGGCTGTGCCCTATCAAATGCAGCCTTTAAACTCTGATAGTCTCTTATATCACCTATCACGGAATCAACATCCCTTTGAATATTCGCAATATCAAAAAGTGAAGGGGTTGTAGGCGGTTCAAGAGAATAGCCCGTTACATCTGCACCTAAATTTATAAGCATTTTACACAACCATGAACCTTTAAATCCGGTATGACCGGTTATAAAGACTCTCTTATTTTTATAAAAAGAAATATCAAAATCCATCATTTATCCCACACTTTCCACGGTGCATTACCTGATTCCCAAAGTGCTTCCAGTTTATCCTTTTCTCTTTTGGTGTCCATACACTGCCAAAAGCCATCATGTTTGAATGCCTTGAGCTGTCCCATTGATGCCAGCTTCTCCATTGGCTCTTTTTCAAATACCGTACCATCATCCTCTAAATAATCAAAAATTTCCGGCTCCAGAACCATATAGCCGCCGTTTATTCTTGCACCCTCAACATTGCTCTTTTCCTTGAATGCACTTATGTCATTATTATTCGATATATTAAGTACCCCTTTAAGCTGTTCAAAATTTACCGACGTAATTGTGCATATTTTATTATGCGACTGATGGAACTTCCACAATTCTCTGATATTAACATTGGAAACACCGTCACCGTATGTCATCATGAACGGTTCACTCTGAATATATGGCTGTATCCTTTTTATTCTGCCGCCGGTCATTGTATTCAATCCGGTGTCCACAACTGTCACCTTCCACGGCTCGCAGGTCTGATTATGCACAATGACATCATCTCTTCCCTTTGTGAAATCAAAGGTAACATCACTATTATGCAGAAAATAATTTGCAAACCATTCCTTTATAATATGCTGCTTATAACCGGCACAAACAATAAATTCATTGAAGCCGTAATATGAATATTCCTTCATAATATGCCATAAAATGGGTTTATCACCTATTTCTATCATCGGTTTAGGTTTGAGATGGGATTCTTCCGATATACGAGTACCAAAACCACCTGCAAGAATAACTACCTTCATTGTTACACCTCATAATTCATTCCCATATGATTGCTTCCAGTTCTGTCCAATCGGTTCATGCTTATGTTCAACAGCCGAAGACATATCGGATACATCTCCGAAGGCTGTATTTTTCCGCAAAGACTCAAACTGAGGTCCTTGCGGAAGGTCACCCCCTCCCGACTGTCAATCAACCAAATTCGCAGACATTGATATTTCCCGTTAAATCCGGAGCCTCACATCTGCTCTTGCTATACATTCGGCTTCACATATCATCTTATTCCGTCATCAATATTTTCAGGAACACAGCGGCACCGAAAATTTTTAAAATTCATAAGCTGATACAAATTATCTTCCGGGCTATAATTTTCACAATCCGTTCTGATCAATCTTTACTGTGTCTTAATACACTAAGAAAGGCATACGGACCCATGAATATTTCCGCCCCCTTCTATAGTGTAAACAGGCAACGGCTTTTTATTAATAATTTTCATCATATGCCCCCTTCCGACTTTTTGATGCACATTTTTTACCGAACACTCATCTACTTTACGTCTTTCCTTTTGAATTTATTTTTAATCTTTTTGGGTATACCGCAGATAAGCTTTTTATTAG
>CANQLX010000031.1 GCA_947624835.1 uncultured Clostridia bacterium | reverse complement strand
TATCTTAAAAAAAGGGGAGAAGGTTATGCAAAATATATGGCATGATATGGATTCGGCGAGAATAACGCCGGAAAATTTTATGTGTGTTATAGAGATACCAAAGGGAAGCAAGGCAAAGTACGAGCTTGACAAGCAAAGCGGACTTCTTAAGCTTGACAGGATACTTTATACTTCAACTCATTATCCGGCAAATTACGGTTTTATACCTCGCACATATGCAGACGATCTTGATCCGCTTGATGTTCTTGTACTCTGCTCGGAGCAGATATATCCGTTGACACTTGTTCAGTGCTATCCGATAGGATATATTACGATGCTTGACAACGGGAGAAATGATTATAAAATTATAGCTATACCATTTAATGATCCCACATACAATTCATATACCGACATTTCAGAGATACCGAATCATATATTCGATGAAATGACACACTTTTTCTCGGTTTATAAGGCACTTGAGAACAAGGAAACTGTTGTTGATGAGGTACGTGGAAAGTCAGAGGCTATTGAGATAATCAGGGAAGCTATTGATAATTACAAGGAAAAATTCAGCACTATGTAATTAAATGAAGGGAAATTTCAATGAGTAAAAAGGAGAAAAGCAGGAGTGATATAAAGGAGGTCAAGGTCGGAAAATTCCCTAATATGGGAGATAAGCCGGCAGATAAAAGGAAGGTACAGGTTCGGAAGAAGCCTGAAAGAAGAATAAAGCTTCTTAAGACTCCGACACAGATAATCAGGGGATTTACAGTATTTTTATATATGATTATAATATTTTTACTCGCCGCACCTTTGATGTCTGCCACCTTTTATATTACCGAGGATCTTGAGGCTACAACCGATCCGTCAAAGGCTTATACATACTATTCTACTCAGGAGCAAATTGACCGTGCGGAAAAGGAGCTTCAACAGGCACTTGACGCTCTTGAGGAGGATCCCGAATATGATCCCCGTGCGGAAAAGGAAATATCCATATCCACCCTTGGGATGGATTGGAGATATAACATAGCTTCCAATGCAGATGCCAAGCAGCTTATCAAGCTCGTCGATGAGGCAAAAAATATTGACAGAAGCTTGTACACGGAAGAAAGTGTCAATACTTTAAACAATGCCACAATAAAGGCACAGAGGGTACTTTGCTCTACTGTCAGGATTTCACGTTCGGTTTTACAACTTATTCTCAGTGGAAGTGTAAACGGTACTGATATCGGTGGGGTTGGTAATATAGTGGTAAATGTACTTCTTATATATGTTCTTGCCGTTTTGCCTGTTGCCGGAATTCTGATAACGGTTTTTGATAAGAAAAAACATATCAAGAATATATCGGGAATGATGATAGCATTGTTGTGTTTGATGGATATATTTGCGACAGTGTATCCTAATATTGCATTCGGTGCGGTTATGACAATCACAGCCTATATACTGCTTTTTGTTCTTTCTGTCGGAGGACTGTATGCAAAGCAGCAGGAGGACTATATTGTAGATCATCCCGAAAAGGAATCCGAGTTTACCGAAAAGCATCCTCAGTTAGTCAAGGCACTTATCAACTATAAAAGAGTTACCATGAAGAATGTATTGGATCAAGAGCAGAAAGAAGAACTGAGGCATTCTGAGAGGAAGAAATCCGGTAAGAATAAAAAACAGAAATAAGTATAATAATTGAATTAGTGATGTATTTAATAAAAAATTATATGAGGAGAGATTCATATGTCATTGGAGCTTACAAACAAAACCTTTGACGAAGAGGTATTTTCGTCTGACAGACCGGTTGTTGTGGATTTTTGGGCAGATTGGTGTATGCCATGCAAAATGCTTGCACCTGTACTTGAGGCAGTTGAGGAAGAAAATCCACAGGTAAAGTTTACAAAGGTGAATATTTCCGAATATCCCGATATTGCCGAGAAATTTGGTGTTATGAGCATACCTACACTAATTTTGTTCAAGGACGGAGATAATATTGATGCTTCCGTCGGTCTTGTTTCAAAGACAGAGATAGAAAAATTCATAGACCGTTGATGGCTGAATAAAAACAGTAATCCCTGCGTAGACCGTTCGGTAACGCAGGGATCAATTTTTTATCCTATAAGCTTTTCAACAGCTGCAAGCCTTGCACTAATGCAGAATACCTCCATGGCTGTTTTAAGCTCGTCAATCGGGGGATAGGTGGGCGCAATACGTATGTTGCTGTCCTTGGGATCCTTTCCGTAAGGATAAGTAGCACCGGCACCGGTGAGAATAACACCTGCCTCCTTGCAAAGCTGTACAACTCTTGCAGCAGTGCCCTCAAATACATCAACGCTTACAAAATAACCTCCGTTAGGCTTTATCCAAGAAATGATACCGTATTCCTTAAGCTCACCTTCAAGCATATCCAAAACCAAATCGAACTTAGGTTTTAAAATATTCTTATGCTTTTTCATGTGGTTAAGTATGCCGTTGAGATTTTTAAAATACAGGGTATGGCGGAGCATATTTATCTTATCATAGCCTATCGTCTGAAAGGTATATCTCTTATTAAGAAGAGCAAGGTTATTTTTGCTTGCCGCAACTGCCGCAATACCCGCACCCGGAAATGTTATTTTTGAGGTTGAAGCAAATTCAAAAACCATATCCTCATTACCATTTTTCTTAAGCTCGTCAAATATATTAAGCAGCTTGTCGGGGGTATCGCTTATATCATGGATAACATAGGCATTGTCCCACATAATTCTGAAATCCTTGGCAGCAGGTCTGAGAGAGGCAAAACGTCTTACGGTTTCATCCGAATAGGTTATGCCCTGCGGATTGGAATATTTCGGAATACACCATATACCCTTGACTGTCGGATCGTTCTGTACAAGCTCCTCAACCATATCCATATCAGGTCCGTTTTCGTTCATTGGAATATTTACCATTTCTATACCATAGTATTCTGTAACGCCAAAATGTCTGTCATAACCGGGAACAGGACACAGAAACTTTATTTTCCCCTGTTTATTCCACGGTTCGCCGCCTGCACCGTTTTCCATAAGGCAGCCTATGGTATCGAACATCATATTCAGGCTTGAGTTGCCGCCAACAAAGATATTTTCGGGGCTAACATCAAGTATTTCCGCAAAAAGTTTCTTTGCTTCAATAATACCGTCAAGACCTCCGTAATTTCTTACATCGGGATTGTCCTCTGTTTTAAAATCGCTTTTGGATGTAACAATATCCAGCATATCATTGGAAAGAGAAACCTGCTCGCTCCCGGGTTTTCCTCTCGCCATATTAAGAGAAAGCCCCCTTGCTTTATACTCAGCGTAGGTGTCTCTGAGCCTTTTATACTCCTCTGTTAGAGAGTCCTTATTCATTGATGAATATGTCGGCATAAATATTCCTCCTATAATACCTGCAAATTTTTTGCCTTAAAAAATTCAAAAATATGAAAATTACAATAATAATTCTAATATATTTAGGATAAAAATGCAAGTCTTATTTAAATTTCTTGCAAAAACTATGATTTTGACAAATTTTTAACGTATGTCTGCGGATTTTTTGTTTTTATTCTATAACTTAAGCTTTGTACATAATATGAATAGCGGGGGTGCGGATATGAAATATTTAAAGAGAGTTTTTGTAATGTTATGTGTTTTACTGACAATAATATTACTGACATCATGCATAAGCTCTCCTCCGTCTAATGCATCCGAAGAGATAGCAAGATACTCATGGATAAGCAAAAATGACAGCGGGAATTGCAGAATCAGCTTCACAGACGGGGTACTGAAACTTGATTGCTGTCTATCTGAAAAGGAAACGGTGAGGCTTGAAGGGAAATATTTTGCAGATGATAATATGATAACCGTGGAAAGCGATGATTGCGGAACGGTAGTTCTTAAATATAAGCTTGAGAATGAAAAAATGACTGTTGAAATGTATAATATGTGTGTAGTATTCATTAAGGAGTAAGGCTTGTTGAAAACAGACTAAAAAGATAATATAATTTCGTTTATTTCGACATGGGTAAAAAGTAAAATATTTATTTATTTTAACACTGAAAAATGTTATAATATGAATGATATTTCAGCTATGCCGAGTTCTCTGTCCGGCAAATCCAAGGCTGAAAGAAATGAAAAGGAGATAATATTATGAAGGTTAAAAAACTTTCAAAACGTATTCTCGCCTCCTTTCTTGCAGTAATGCTTGCTATTGGCTGTCTTATGATCCCCGCATTGTCTGCCGGTGCGGCAGGGGAGATCCAGGTCAATATCCATTATCTGCGTGAGGATGGAGTATACGATGAATGGGACGTATGGTCATGGACAGACGGCGGCTCTCCCGAGGGCGAAAAAACCGATGAGGGTGCATATGTTTTTGATACAGCGAATCCCGACGAGAACGGTGTAGTTTGTCACCTGACCCTTACTGAATCAGCTCCAAGACTTGGCTTTATAGTAAGAAAGCCCGGCTGGACCGTAAAGGATTACGAAGATGATCTTTTCGTTGATCTCAGTGATGTGATTTCCGGTACGGTTGAGGTATATTACAGGTCCGGAGATCCGAACTTTGAAACAAACAAAGATGGTGCGGTTACAGGTCTTACTGTTAAATCAGCTAAGGCAACTGACCATGCAACAGTTAAAGTTGAATTTACGATGGCTCCCACGGAGGATATTACAGTAGATAATTTCTTAATCGAATCTCTCGGTGGAGAGAGGATTGATGTACAGAACGTGGAACTGTCAGGAACGACCTGTGTATTAACACTCGGCTCAGATATTGATTATTTTGGTGAGTACACATTGACCTTCATAGGCAGTGACGGTGAAAGCACTGTCAGCATTGCTTTGCCTGACTATTTCTCATCGGAGGAATTTGAGTCACAGTACACATATGACGGCAATGACCTCGGTGCTACATATTCAAGCGATAGCACATCCTTCCGTGTATGGGCTCCTACGGCACAGAAGATAGAGCTTAATATCTATGACGAGGGCAACGGCGGTACTGCGACAAATGTTGTTGTAATGACAGCGGATGTCAAGGGTACGTGGGTTGCCAAGGTTGACGGGGATCTTAATAAGAAGTATTATACATACACAGCTTATTTTGACGGAAGAGTAAATGAGGATATAGTTGACCCCTATGCTAAGTCGGTAGGTGTAAACGGCAAAAGAGGTCAGATCCTTGACATGAATTCAACAAACCCCGACAACTGGAGCAGCGACAGCAGACACACCTATGAGAATATAGCAGATATGGAAATTTATGAGGTTCATATCAGAGATTTCTCAATTGCAGAGAACAGCGGTATACAGAACAAGGGTAAGTATTTAGCCTTTACAGAGAGAGGAACAACAACACCTGATGGAGTAAAGACGGGTGTAGATCACCTTGTAGATCTCGGAGTAACATCCGTACACATTCTTCCTTCATATGATTTCGGTTCTGTGGATGAAACAGTCGGCGGCTACAACTGGGGTTATGACCCATTGAACTATAATGCACCCGAAGGTTCATATTCAACCGATCCGTATCACGGTGAAGTAAGGGTAAATGAGTATAAGCAGATGGTTCAGGGACTTCACAATGCAGGTATCGGCGTAATTATGGACGTTGTATACAACCATACACAGACAACCGATTATTGCTTCAACCAGCTTGTTCCCGGATATTTCCACAGACCTGATTCCAACGGCTCAGGCTGTGGTAATGATGTAGCTTCAGAGCGTTCAATGGTAAGCAAGTTTATAGTCGATTCTGTTAAGTATTGGGCATCTGAATATCATCTTGACGGTTTCCGTTTTGACCTTATGGGTCTTATTGATGTTGACACAATGAATGCTGTACGTGCAGCACTTGACGAGATCGATCCCTCAATTGCAATCTATGGTGAGGGTTGGACGTTGTCAACAAATATAACCAAGGAAATTCCGCTTGCAATACAGCCGAATTCAAACCTCACACCCGGTATCGCATATTTTAGTGATAATATTCGTGACACCATAAAGGGTAATGTATTTGATGCAGAGCAGCCCGGATATATAAACGGCGATATCTCACTTCGTGACAGCCTCCTTGAGGCACTTCAGTCTAAGATGTCATGGGCTGTATCACCGTCACAGGTTATAAACTATGCTGACTGCCATGACAACTATACACTTTGGGATGAGGTAAGAACTTCAAGCCCCGAAGCAAGCATAGAGGATCAGATACGCATGAACAATCTTGGTGCTGTTATTGTACAGACAGCAATGGGTACTCCGTTCATGATGAGCGGTGAGGAATTCCTCAGAACAAAGACAAAAGAGGACGGAACATTTGACCACAACAGCTATTCATCAGGTGATGAAGTAAACAAGCTTGATTATTCACTTGTTTCTCAGAATCAGGCAGTATATGACTATTATAAGGGACTTATCGCCTTTAGAAAGGCACATCCTGCACTCAGGCTTTCAACAGCAGAAAATGTTGCATCTAATCTTAAGGTTCTTGAAGGTACCGAGGAAGGCATTATAGCATATACTCTCTCCGGCAATGTTGAGGGTGAATCGGCAGATCAGATACTTGTTGTATTTAATCCGCTTGCAGCAGAAACAAAAATACAGCTCCCCGAGGGTGACTGGAACGTTTATGTAAACGATACAGCAGCAAGTGCAACCGATGTTATCAACACCGTAACGGGTGAGGTTTCAGTACCGCAGATTTCTGCTATGGTTCTTGTACAGGAAACAAAGCAGGACGATCCCAACACAGGCAACCCCGGCGACAATAACAACAATAATAACAATAGCAACAATAACAATAACGACAATAACAATAACAACAATAACAATAACCAGTCATCGAACGGTGATGTAAGCAGTAATGGCAATACTGATGTACCGACAACAGGTGATACGACAGCAACAATGTGCGTTGCTTTTGCAGTAATAGCATTTGCAGCAGGTGCATATGTAATTGCTTCCTACAAGAGAAAAAAGAGAGAAGATTGATTAGTTTCTGATTAATAGTTCTCAAAAACTGCCGGAGAGGTATCATTGAAACTCTTCCGGCAGTTAATTTTTTATATTCAAACAATTCTATGTAGGGAATTTTATCAAAAAATTGTTGGAATGGGATATATTTTATGGCATATAGGGGAAAATTTCAAAGTGCGTTGTAAGAGGGGTATAATTGTGTTATAATACATTGTTGTGAAGTTTAGTAAAAGAGGGATATTTATGGCTAAAAGAGAAGATTTAAGAAATGTTGCAATTATTGCCCATGTTGACCATGGAAAGACTACTCTGGTGGATCAGCTACTGCTTCAGAGCGGTATTTTCAGAAGTAATGAGACTGTTGCGGAAAGAGTTATGGATTCAAACGACCTCGAAAGGGAAAGAGGAATAACAATTCTCTCTAAAAATACTGCTGTCATGTATAACGGGACAAAAATAAATATCGTTGACACTCCCGGTCATGCTGATTTCGGCGGTGAGGTTGAGCGTATACTTATGATGGTTGACGGAGTGCTTCTTTTGGTTGATGCATTTGAAGGCTGTATGCCGCAGACACGCTTTGTTCTTAAAAAGGCTCTCGGACTTGGAAAGAAACCCCTCGTTGTTGTAAATAAGATAGATAGACCGGGTGCAAGACCTGAGGAGGTTGTTGATGAGGTACTTGACCTTTTCATAGAGCTTGGAGCTGATGACGATCAGCTTGAATTTCCTGTTGTATATGCTTCGGCAAGGGATGGTTACGCTTCCCTGACTCCTAACGAAAGAGGAGAAAACATGAAGCCGCTTTTTGAAAAGATTATAGAGGAAATACCCGCCCCCGAAGGAGAGCCGGACGGTCCGCTCCAGCTTTTGTTTTCCAATATAGATTATGATGACTATGTAGGCAGAATAGGCATAGGCAGAGTGGAAAGAGGAAGCTGCAAGACAGGACAGACAGTAATGCTTTGCCATAATGACGGGACGTGCAAAAATGCAAGAATAACAAAGCTCTATCAGTTTGAGGGGCTTAAAAGAGTAGAGGCTGAATCGGCAGGTCTTGGCGATATTGTTGCAGTATCCGGTATTACGGATCTTAATATAGGGGAAACAGCCTGTGATCCTGAGCATCCCGAACCGCTCCCCTTTGTAAAGATAGATGAGCCGACTGTTTCCATGCTGTTTATGGTAAATAATAGCCCGTTTGCCGGAAAAGAGGGTAAGTATGTTACTTCAAGAAATATCAGGGAAAGACTTTTCAAGGAAGTTGAAACAAATGTTGCTATGAGAGTTGAGGAAACGGATTCTGCCGATACATTCAAGGTTTCGGGCAGAGGTGAGCTGCACCTTTCCATACTTATAGAGACAATGCGTCGTCAGGATTATGAATTTCAGGTATCCCGTCCGAAAGTAATTATGAAAGAAATTGATGGTGTTATGTGTGAGCCTATGGAGCTTTTGGCTGTTGAAGTGCCTGACAACTATGTAGGTGCGGTTATGGAAAAGCTGGGAACAAGAAAGGCTGAGCTTATCAATATGATGCCGAAAGAATCGGGCACAACACAGATAGAATTTAGAATACCCTCAAGAGGGCTTATGGGTTATCGTTCCGAGTTTCTGACGGACACGAACGGAAACGGTATAATGAACCATGTATTTGACGGCTATGAGCCGTACAAAGGGGATATAGCCACACGCTCGCAGGGGTCACTTATAGCACATGAAACCGGACAGAGCACAGGTTACGGCTTATTTGCAGCCCAGGACAGGGGCAGACTCTTTATCGGCCCTGGTGTTGATGTGTATGAAGGAATGATAGTGGGCTCTAACCCGAAAAATGAGGATATGGTAGTGAATGTGTGCAAGAAAAAGCATATCACAAATACACGTGCATCGGGTTCTGATGAAGCGTTGAAGCTCACACCTCCGACAATACTCAGTCTTGAGCAGTCGCTTGAATTTATCGGCGATGATGAGCTTGTTGAGGTAACCCCGGAATCTATTCGTATGCGTAAGACGATACTTAACAAGGAGCAGCGTATGAAGGCTCAGAGCAGGATGAATTAAAAATATCGGTTTTTTTACACAATAAAAACTCACCCGACTGAAACATTACATTACAGGTATGCTACAGTTGGGTGAGCCTTTTTACTAATGTTATGAAATTGAAATTCTGTTAAAAAGCGATTCATACTTACTTTCTTCGCCTTCTTTGCAGTATAAAACAGCTTCATTATAGCCGCTGCCGGTAATAACGGCTTTCATAAAACAAACAGATTTATTGCCGGAAGTGTCAGTTACAGTGGATTTAAATATAATATTTTTTGAGTCGTTTACATAAATCTCGGCATCTGGGTAGTTTTCTTTGAGGTAATCAACCAAAGAATCCCTGTTCACTCCTTCGCTTTTTATGGCTTCAATTTGTAATGTCGCTGTACCGTCGGAGTTCTGAAGATATATACCGTCGGTCGGTGAATATTCGGTACAGAGTAGGGAAAAGGTATCAGGGAATGTAGCGGAAACCTTGCCAGTGCTGTCTGTGAATTTAAGATAACCTTTCTTTTCCTCGGTAATATGCTCCGGGAGAGAGCTTTCCTCAGTTTCTGAGTGTGATTGATTTGTTTTACTGCTTTCTTCGGAGCTTTCGTCTGATGATATCACCGATACGGCTTCGGATACGGAGCTTTCTTCTGTTTTTTCGGGCGTACATCCGTACATTCCTGCAACAAGTGATATGAATACAGCGGCTGCAATAAGCTTTTTCATATTTTAAGCCTCCAAACAAATTATCTGTGCCGTCCGGATGCCTTCTTATAGGCCTTTTCGGCATTTTTTCTTTTGCTGTCGTTTTTGCCATTTATTTCTTTCCTTCTGCCATGATTATTCCTGAATTTATTGCCTCTGTAATTATTTTTTTGCTTTAATTCTTCTTCATATAATACGGTCTTTACAGGCCTTCCGCAAACCTTTGCACCGTACATCCTGTCGAGCACATCATCAACCGAATCCGTCGGTACAGCTACAATCGAAAAGTCATCGTATATTTCAATTTTACCGATATCTCTGCCGCATAAAAGACTTTTTTCTGTTATGCAGCCCACAATATGATTAGGTGCTACTTTGCTCGCCCTTCCGATATTAAGCATGATTTTGCTGAAATCTGTTATTCCGCTTTTTGACTTACGCTTTCTGTCGGTTTCAATATCCTTAATTTTTATTTCCTTTTCGACAAAGCATTTCTGAAGTGCTGCCGCTGCAATATCAAACAGTGAATATCCGTGTGATAACAGAGTATTTACCATATCTCTGTACCTGTCATGGATAGGCTCGCCAAGTGCCGAGAAAATGTCGGATATATTTTTTTCGGCAATACGATTATTAATATCCTCGCCTGTAGGAACAGGGATTTCCTCAATTTTGCTTTTTGTATTACGTACAATATTCATAAGGGAGTATACCTGCCGTCTGCCGCTGCAAAGTGTAACAGAGGTTCCCTCTTTGCCGACACGGCCGGTTCTTCCTATTCTGTGGACATAATATTCATTATTCTGCGGAATATCGTAATTGAAAACATATTCCACATCATTGACATCAATACCCCTTGCGGCAACATCGGTAGCCACAAGTATTGAAACGGAACCGTTCCTAAATCTGTCCATAATGGCTGTTCTTTGTGACTGCTTAAGGTCACCGTGAAGTGCATCCGCATCAAATCCGCCCTGATTAAGGGATGCCGCAAGCTCCTCCGCCATTTTCTTTGTATTGCAGAATACAATAGACAATGAGGGGGAATAATAATGCAAAAGCAGCTTAAGTGCATCAGTTTTTCTTCCCATAGGAACATCGGCATAAAGCTGTTTTATATTGTCAAGTGTAAGTCTGCGATTGGCTGCTTCTATAACAACAGGGTTTTTCTGAAATTCCTGTGTTATGGACATTACTGACGGAGGCATTGTTGCAGAGAACAAAACTGTCTGTCTGCTATCGGGTGTTTCACGCAGGATAGTTTCCATATCCTCCCTGAAGCCCATGCTGAGCATTTCGTCCGCCTCGTCGAGAACAGCAAGTCTAATACTGTCAAGCCTGAGTGTTCTCCTTCTCAAATGGTCCATTATCCTTCCGGGAGTTCCTACGATAATATTGGCTCTTTTAAGCTTTGCAATTTGCTTATCCATGGGTGCTCCGCCGTATATCTCAACCGGTCGTATGCCCTCACAGTATTTTGTAAGCTTCCTTATCTCCCCACAGCATTGCATGGCAAGCTCTCTTGTGGGGAGCATGATAATGACAAGAGCCTTTGATTTATCTTCAATATCCTTTATCATTTCTATAGCCGGTATTGCAAATGCCATAGTCTTTCCTGTGCCTGTCTGTGAGCGTCCTATAACGTCTGTACCGGAACGCACGGTAGGTATGGCTTTTGCTTGTATGACTGTCGGTGTTTCAAATCCCATATCACTTAACGCACGCATAATTTCGTCCGAAAGACAAAGCTCCTCAAAACTCATATTAATTTCCTGTGTCATATTCTTTCCTCAATCCTGCATATCTGTATTTAACCTATTCATTTTATCAAAGAAACCGTTATTTGTCAAATATATTGGGAAATAAAAAAATATTTGTGAAAAGGATTAGTTTTCACGAAATTAGAATGTTATATTTAATATTTTTTAACCACTACAGATATTATAATTTCATCTATTAAATACAATATGTAGTTTTATGTAAAAAATCAGTTGTAAAATTATGCATAAAGTTAAATATATCTAATCTATTTTTTTGTACGTTTTATACGAGAATATTCTTAAGACGTTACAAAGTGTTGACAAAAGTATAAAACAGCTATATATTTAAATAAAGTGATAATAAATATTAATTTTATCATTAATTTTATCTTTGGATATTGTATTACTGTCCTAATGATAATATGTTAAATTCAGGAGAGGGGTTCTCAGCTAATGCTCAAGGAAAATATTGAAGCCTGGGAGGGCTTTGAGGGAAGAATTTGGAAAAAAGAAATAAATGTAAGGGATTTCATTCAGAAAAACTATCGCCCTTATGACGGAGACGAATCCTTTCTTGAGGGACCGACCGAGGCTACGGATAAGCTTTGGGGAATAGTCCAGCAGCTTCAGAAGGAGGAGCGTGCGAAGGGCGGAGTTCTTGATATGGAAACAAAGGTTGTATCGGGACTTACGGCATACGGTGCAGGATATATAAGCGAGGAGGATAAGGATCTCGAAAAAATTGTCGGACTCCAGACAGATAAGCCGCTCAAGAGAGCATTTATGCCCTTTGGAGGAATTAAAATGGCTGAGCAGGCTTGTGAGGCATACGGATATACTCCCGATCCCGAACTTCATAAGATATTCAATGAATATGTGACAACGCATAATCAGGGGGTATTTGATGCTTACACACCCGAAATGAAGTCGGTACGTCACAATAAAATTATAACAGGACTTCCCGATACCTATGGAAGAGGTCGTATTGTAGGTGACTATCGCCGTGTTGCTCTTTACGGTATAGATTATCTTATTGAGCAGAAGAAAAAGGATTTCAATAATACAGGCGACGGCACAATGACGGAAGATGTTATAAGGCTCCGTGAGGAGATAAGCAAGCAGATAAAGGCACTTAACGGCATGAAAGAAATGGCAAAGATATACGGCTATGACATATCGCAGCCGGCTAAAAATGCCCATGAAGCAGTCCAGTGGCTCTATTTCGGATATCTTGCCGCAATCAAGACACAAAACGGTGCTGCAATGTCTGTCGGAAGAGTTTCGACATTTCTTGATATATATATTCAGAGGGATCTTGACAGAGGTATTCTTACCGAAAAGGAAGCACAGGAGCTTATAGATCACCTTGTAATGAAGTTCAGAATAGTAAAATTTGCACGTATTACATCATACAATCAGTTATTCTCCGGTGACCCCGTATGGGCAACGCTTGAGGTTGCAGGTATAGGTGTTGACGGACGTTCAATGGTAACAAAGAATGATTTTCGTTTTCTTCACACGCTTGAAAATATGGGACCTTCGCCTGAGCCTAATATGACGGTTTTGTATTCCTCGGCACTTCCCGAAAATTTCAAGAAATATTCCTCAAAAATTTCTATAAATACCAGTTCTGTGCAGTATGAAAACGATGATGTAATGAAGCCGTATTGGGGCGATGATTACTCAATATGCTGCTGCGTATCCGCAACACAGACAGGAAAGGAAATGCAGTTTTTCGGAGCAAGAGCAAACCTTGCAAAATGCCTGCTTTATGCAATAAACGGCGGTGTTGATGCTAAGACACATGAGCAGTGCGGCCCCATGATGAGACCGATAACTTCGGAATATCTTGATTATTATGAGGTAATGGATAAGTTCGACAAGATGATGGATTGGCTTGCTTCGACTTATGTAAATGCACTTAACCTTATTCATTATATGCATGACAAATATTTCTATGAAGCAGCGGAAATGGCACTTATAGATACTGATGTACGCCGCACATTTGCTACAGGTATAGCAGGATTTTCTCATGTTGTCGATTCACTCAGTGCAATAAAATATGCAAAGGTAAAGACAATAAGGGATGCGGACGGAAATGTCATTCATTTCAAAACAGAGGGAGATTTTCCGAGATACGGTAATGATGATGACCGTGCGGATGATATAGCTGTATGGCTTCTCGGAACATTCCTTGATAAGATAAAAAAGCACCACACCTACAGAAATTCCGAGCCTACAACATCAATTCTTACAATTACTTCAAATGTTGTATATGGTAAGGCAACAGCGGATCTTCCCGACGGAAGACTTGCGGGAGAGCCGCTTTCTCCGGGAGCTAACCCAAGTTACGGAGCGGAAAAGAACGGGCTTCTTGCTTCACTTAATTCTGTTGCAAAGCTGCCTTATCATTGGGCGCTTGACGGTATATCCAACACACAGACAATAAATCCCGAAGCACTCGGTCATACACCACAGGAGCGTATAGATAATCTTGTACAGGTTCTTGACGGTTATTTCGATAAGGGTGCGCATCACCTTAATGTTAATGTATTCGGCACGGAAAAGCTTGTTGACGCTATGGAGCATCCCGAAAAAGAGGAGTATGCAAACTTTACAATACGTGTATCGGGATATGCTGTTAAGTTCATAGATCTTACACGTGAACAGCAGCTTGACGTTATTTCCCGTACCTGCCATGCAACACTTTGATGATATATGAATGATAATATAGATTTCGATATAACAGGAAGTATCTCAAAGCTTGAAAGCTTCGGACTTGTGGACGGACCGGGAGTAAGGTTTGTCGTATTCCTCAGCGGCTGTAAAATGCGTTGTAAGTTTTGCCACAATCCTGAGACATGGAACGGTGTGGGGGAGAAGTGGACAGCGAAAAAGCTTTTTGAGCATATCCGCAGATATAGGGATTATTGGAAGAAAAACGGTGGTATTACAGTGAGCGGCGGTGAGCCTTTATTGCAGATTAAATTTGTAAAAGCACTTTTCACACTTGCAAAAAAAGATAATATCCATACCACCCTTGATACCTCCGGTCAACCGTTCAAAAACGATAGTGATTGGATGTCCGAATTTAATCGGCTTGCGGAAGTAACGGATCTTTTCATACTTGATATAAAGGATATGAACCCCGAGGGGCATAAGGCTCTGACGGGATTTGATAATGCAAACATTGTAGAGATGGCAAGGTGGCTTTCCGACCACGGAAAAAAGATGTGGATACGTCATGTTCTTGTACCGGGGATAACCGACAGAGAGGAGGATCTTAAGGCACTGCACGATTTTATTTCTACTCTGAAAACAGTGGAAAGAGCGGAGATACTTCCTTATCATACTTTCGGCATACCGAAATGGGAAGAGCTTGGTATAGAATATCCTCTGAAAGATATCCGTGTTCCGACCGAGGAGGAAATTAAGAGGGCGGAAGATATTTTGCAGGCATAATATTTTCAGCTTATTACTTTGTTGTAAAAAATAAATTCAGTAGCACGAAATGCGGCATTAGTATGTGTTTCGTGCTATTCTTATATGTATAAAGCTTATATTTATGCTTGAAATTGAGGTGAAGTGATGTTATACTTAAAGAAGCATAATAAAATAATATTGCTGTGATAATTTTTTTGTAGATTATGCATAATTATTTTTCACGGTAACGGACGGGAGGATAAAAATGAAGAAATTAGGTTTCGGACTTATGCGTATGCCGCTGCTGAACAGCTCCGACAGTACCTCGGTTGATGTCGAGCAGGTCAAAAAAATGGTGGATATGTTTATCGAAAGAGGTTTTACCTATTTTGATACGGCGTGGATGTATCATGATTATGAAAGCGAGAATGTGGTTAAGGCAGCACTTACATCAAGACATAAGAGAGATAGCTTTACACTAACCACAAAGCTACATTCGGGATACTTTGAAACTTTGGAGGACAGGGAGAAAATATTCAATAAACAGCTTGAAAAAACAGGCGTTGAATATTTTGATTATTACCTCCTCCATGCAATAGATTCCACAACCTTTGATAAGTATGAAAAATTCGACTGCTTTAATTGGTTAGCCGATAAAAAGGAAAAGGGTCTTATAAGACATATGGGATTTTCATTTCATGATTCCGCCGAAATGCTTGATAAAATATTGACAAAATATCCTCAGATGGAATTTGTACAGTTACAGATTAATTACCTTGACTGGGAAAGCGAGTGGGTGCAGTCTCGTGCCTGTTACGAAACCGCAAGAAAATACGGTAAGCCTGTAATAATAATGGAACCTGTCAAGGGCGGAACACTTGCAAAGCTTCCCGAAGCTGCTGAGACACTTTTCAGAAATTATGCTCCGGATTGTACACCGGCAAGCTGGGCGCTGCGTTTTGCGGCTACATTACCCGGTGTTATGATGGTACTTTCGGGTATGTCGGATTTAACTCAACTTGATGAAAATACCCGTCTGTTTGACAGCTTTGAACCCATGACCGATGAGGAAAGAAAAATCTGTTTCATGGCGGCGGAGATTATCAATAAAAAAATTACTGTTCCATGTACCGCCTGTTCCTATTGTACCGAGGGCTGCCCGATGAATATAGCAATACCTCAGTATTTCTCAATGTATAATGAAGATATGAGGGAACACCTTGACGAAAAGGGGTGGACGGTAAACTTCAGCAATTATGATGTCGTTTCTTCAAAACACGGAAAGGCTATGGATTGTATAGAATGTGGTCAGTGCGAGGGTGCCTGTCCGCAGCATTTACCGATTATAAAATATTTGAAAGATGTTTCAAAGCACTTTGATCATGAACACTAATTTTAATATTAAATTATTATTGCAAGGAGAGAGGATTATGTCAGATATAGCTATATTAAAGTCAGCAGGTAAGCCACGTTTGTCCTATAAGGCACAGACAGCGGCAACAATTTCCGCAATAATCGGAGCAGTAGCACTTCCGCAGGTCTTCCATTTGCTCGGTATGGTGTCGGGACTCGGAACGGTTCCGGGTGAGGTATTTCTTCCGATGCATATTCCGGTAATACTTGTAGGTCTGTTGGCAGGTCCGTTTGCAGGTGCAATATCCGGACTTCTCGGTCCGGTTGTAAGTTTTTTGCTTTGCGGTATGCCGGGAGCTGCAATGCTTCCGTTTATGATGACGGAGCTTTGTGCATACGGACTTATGGCAGGACTTTTGCGTAATGTAAAAATGCCCTGTATTTTAAAGGTACTTGCTGTTCAGGTATTCGGACGTGCTATCAGAGCGTGTGCAATACTTGCAGCTGTTTATGTATTCGGCAGTCATGCATTGAATGTTTCCGTGATATGGACAAGCATAGCAACAGGACTTATAGGCTTGGTACTCCAATGGGCATTGATACCGCTTTTGGTATATTATGTCGAGGATAGGATGAAGCATGACAAATGATTTAAACAGGGCAAAAAACAGCCTTTTGAGTGGTGATTATACTTGTGTAATGTGTAAAGAAGGCAAGCTTTACACAAACACTGAAAGGGGAATCGGGCCGCTCATAGAATTTATTGACAGCGGTACAGATTTCAACGGCTTTTCGGCGGCGGATCTGATTGTCGGCAGAGCGGCGGCATTTTTGTATATACTTTTGGGTGCAGTTTCGGTATATGCTGATGTCATAAGCGAAGGTGCTGCATTGCTGCTTAGAGAAAATGGAATTTCATCGCAATATCGGGTGAAAACAAAAGAAATACGTAACCGCAGCAATACCGGTTTATGTCCTATGGAAGAGGCTGTCGAGAATATTAATGAACCGCAGGAAGCACTTGCTGCAATAAGGAAACGACTTGCTGAAATAAGAAAATAAAAAACAAAATCCCGACTGTTCACAGAAGAACAGTCGGGTAAATTATTTAATTCAGTGCATTAATTGCCGCCTTTATCATTTCAATCTTTTCCGCAAATTTAGCGGCATTAGCCTTAACCTCGGCAACTACCTTTTCGGGAGCCTTTGCCATAAAGCCCTGATTATTGAGCTTCTTTTCATTGAACTCAAGATCCTTTATAGCACTCTCAAGCTCCTTGTTAAGCCGTTTCAGCTCTGCTTCCTTGTCAACAAGCTCATCCATGGGGATATATATCTTTGCATCTGCTGTTACAACTGTTACGGCACCGTCTATGTCATAGGTTTCCGCAACTTCAACATCGCTTGCACTTGCAAGACGAGTGAAGAATGCACTGCCGTTTCTAAAAATATCAGTTTCCTTTGCGGCAATATACACCTTAGCTTTTCTTGACGGCGGAACATTCATTTCTGCACGTCTGTTACGAATAGCCTTGATTGCATCCATAACCATCTTCATTTCCTTTTCAGCCGACGGGAAATTATATTTTTCATCATATTCGGGGAATTTCTGAATCATAATTGATTCGCCGTCATGAGGCATTGACTGCCATATTTCCTCTGTAATGAACGGCATGAATGGGTGGAGCAGCTTAAGAGTTTTATCCATAACCCATACAAGAACCTCACGTGCATTCTGAGCGGATTGTCCCTGAGCCTGTAAGCGTGCCTTAGCGAGTTCGATATACCAATCACAAAGACAGTCCCATACAAAATCATAAATCTTCTGTACGGCAACGCCAAGCTCGAATTTTTCAAGACTTTCGGTAATTTCCTTAGCAGTTATGTTAAGCGTGGATATTATCCATTTATCCTCAACCGTAAGCTCTTTGGGGAGTTTTCCCTTAACATCATAGTCATCAATATTCATATGAATGAATCGGGCGGCATTCCAGAGTTTATTTGCAAAGTTCCTGCAGGCCTCAACCTTTTCGGGGATATATCTCATATCATTTCCGGGACTGTTGCCCATAACAAGGAAGAAACGCAGGGCATCGGCACCCATCGTCTTTATTACTTCAAGAGGATCTATACCGTTGCCGAGTGACTTTGACATTTTTACACCGTTTGCATCACGTACTATTCCGTGAATGAATACGGTATCAAACGGCTGCATATCTGTCTGCTCAACTGCCGAGAAAATCATTCTTGCAACCCAGAAGAATATTATATCATAACCGGTTACGAGTGTACTTGTCGGATAGAAATATTCAAGCTCAGGGGTTTTTTCGGGCCAGCCGAGCGTTGAGAATGGCCATAGGGCGGAACTGAACCAAGTATCGAGTGTATCGGGATCTTGTGTAAGAGATTTACTTCCGCATTTTGGACATGAGCATGGGGTTTCCTTTGCAACAATGGTTTCCCCGCAGTCGTCACAATACCATACAGGTATTCTGTGACCCCACCAAAGCTGACGTGAAATACACCAGTCCTTGATATTTTCCATCCAGTTGAAATATATCTTGTCAAAGCGTTCGGGTACGAATTTTGTCTTTCCGCTCCTTACACATTCTATTGCAGGTTCGGCAAGAGGCTTCATTTTAACGAACCACTGTTTTGATACTCTCGGCTCTATTATCGTCTTACAGCGGTAGCAGGAGCCGACATTATGCTTGATAGGCTCAATTTTTATCAAAAATCCGCCTTCTTCGAGGTCCTTAACAATCGCCTTTCTTGCCTCGTACCTGTCCAGTCCCTGATATTTTCCGCCGTTTTCATTAATAATGCCGTTATCGGTCATTACATTTATAACAGGCAGATTATGCCTCAGACCAACCTCAAAGTCGTTGGGGTCGTGTGCAGGTGTGATTTTAACAACGCCCGTTCCAAAATCAGGCTCAACATATGTATCGGCAATAATCGGTATTTCCTTACCGACAAGCGGAAGTATAACTGTCTTGCCGACAAGGTCTTTATATCTTTCGTCATCGGGATGAACTGCAACGGCGGTATCACCAAGCATTGTTTCGGGACGTGTTGTAGCAAGCTCGATATAGCCGCTTCCATCTGTCAGGGGATATCTGAGGTGCCAGAATGAGCCTTCATGCTCATCAAATACAACCTCCGCATCCGAAATAGATGTGCAGCACGTCGGACACCAGTTTATTATTCTTTCGCCCCTGTATATAAGTCCCTTATCGTAAAGACGGACAAAAACGTCCTTTACAGCCTTGGAGCAGCCTTCGTCAAGAGTAAAACGCTGACGTTCCCAGTCGCAGGAGCTTCCGAGCTTTTTTAGCTGCTCGACTATGGTATTTCCGTATTCCCTTTTCCATTCCCACGCTCTTTCGAGGAATCTTTCCCTTCCGATATCTTCCTTTTCAATACCTTCCTCACGCATAGCCTCAACTATTTTAGCTTCGGTTGCAATAGAAGCATGGTCTGTGCCGGGAAGCCAAAGAGTACTGTAACCCTGCATTCTTTTGAAACGGATAAGTATATCCTGTAAGGTTTCGTCAAGTGCGTGACCCATATGAAGCTTACCTGTTATATTTGGCGGCGGCATCATAATGCAGTACGGTTTTTTATTTTTATCAACCTCGGCATGGAAGAAACCGCCGTTTTCCCAGAATTTATAGATTTTTTCCTCAAATTCAGCGGGATTATAAGCTTTTGCAAGTTCTTTAGCCATATCCAATCCTCCATTTTTTTAACATAAAACAACATCATAAATTATACACCAAACCTATGTTTGTGTCAACCGGAGTGTTATTTTAATTTGTTTGTATGTTCACGCATTAAATGAATGTATGCAGTAAAATATTGTTGGTTTTGTGCGATATATAGTATTGTTATCAACGGAATAAAACAATATTATCAGACGTTTCGCCATTATTTGCACAAACAACAGATTTAATTTACAAATTTTGAGCAAAATTAAGAAGTACAGTATCATAATTTCCATATAATTTACCGGTAAACAATTCATTAAAAAATTGTGTCCGAAAACCCTAACACATAAACCGCAGGATATAATCCATGAAAGTAGAGACATACTTTGATACAAAATGCACACCACACCGACTTTTCGTTAAAAGATACATATTTACCTACAAATAGAAACTTTCGCAAAAAAGAAACCGAACACCAATCAAGATACCCACTGCATCAAGATTGGTGTCCGGTTATATCTGCGGGTAACAGGACTTGAACCTGCACCTCCTTGCGAAGACCAGCACCTGAAGCTGGCGCGTCTGCCAATTCCGCCATACCCGCATATGT
>CANQLX010000030.1 GCA_947624835.1 uncultured Clostridia bacterium | reverse complement strand
ATACTCAAGATGACAATTTAAATTATGTATCATGTATATTTTGAATGAGGGAAATATATTATTCTATAAATGGTATTCAAGATACATTTTATAGATAAAATAATGTATTCCTTATCTTGACAATATGGAAATGTTTCAATGCATATATAAAATCATTATTCCGATATAGAAGTGTGTTTTTTTACCGAAAGAGGTCAAGCAGCACCCATGCCGAAAAAGCAGGGGTGCTGTTTGTTATGCTGATCTTTTGTTATGCAGACGCAGACGGTCTGAAATCATAGCGATAAATTCACTGTTTGTCGGCTTGCCTCTGCCGTTGTGGATAGTATATCCAAAATAGGAATTGAGAACATCGACATCCCCTCTGTCCCATGCTACCTCTATTGCATGACGTATAGCACGTTCAACACGGGATGAGGTTGTTTCATATTTTTTTGCAACGGACGGATATAATTCTTTGGTAACTGCGTTGATAATTTCCGGACGGTTTACGCACATCATAATGGAATCCCTGAGATAATGATAACCCTTGATATGTGCAGGTACTCCGATTTGATGAAGAATATCGGTTATTGTTATTTCCAGTTCCTTGTCTATACTTATAACTGCGACTCCGTTCTGACCGTTTTCCTTAGAGGAACAATATCTGAGGAGATCGGAAATTCTTTCGAGAAGATCCTCATAGCGATACGGCTTAATAACAAAATATGCCGCACCTGCACAAAGAGCTTCACGCTCAAGCATGGGACTGTCATAATTGGAAATTACCACAAATATGGGCTGAGCAGAATTACTGTCCTTTTTTACCTGACGAATAACACCTACACCGTCTATATTGCTCATGAACATATCCATAAGAACAATATCAGGTTGAAATTCCTTTATTTTTTCTATAACCTTTATACCGTCTTTGACACAAAATTCCGGAATAAAGCCATTTTCCTCAAAAATCTTAGGCTTTTCGGTTTCAAACTTTTCAGCTTCTTCAGTAATCAAAATTTTAAATTGATCTTTCATGGTTAATTCCCCCGTTAATTTTTTTGATGATATTATATTACCATAAATTGCCATATTTGGCAAGAGTTTATTTTGGGGAATTTATAAAAAATCAAAATTTTATTGAATTGCCAAAATTACGGGTGTTAATTTGTTTGCTTTTGTACAAAAGTGTTGTTGGATTCTGTCATATTTTCCGCAAAAATAGCGTAACCATGGGTAGGATCATTTATAAATACATGAGTGACGGCACCAACAAGCATTCCGTTTTGAATAATCGGACTTCCGCTCATACCCTGAACGATACCGCCTGTTTTTGACAAAAGCTCCTCATCTGTAATTTTAATTACCATATTTTTTGTTACATTTACGTTATTATAGCTGATGTTCTCAATATCAATATCATAATATTTGGGAGTATTTCCTGATATGGTTGTGCATATCTGTGCCTTACCCCTCACAACCTCCTGTCGGAATGCAACAGGGATATCCTTTCCGTCACAGAAAGCATTACTTTTCAGTTTTCCGTATATACCACATTCGTCATTTGCTGTTATGGTTCCTATTGAACGGTTATCCGAAAAAAATCCGGAAAGTGACCCGGGATATCCTCCGATACTTTTTTCAACAGAGGATATATTGGCAAAAACTATATTACCCTCAGCAAGGGGCATTATACTCCCGCTTTCGCTGTCGCTTATACCGTGACCAAGTCCGGCAAAGGTACCCGTTTGTTTATCAGTAAAGGTAATTGTACCAATTCCGGCACAACTGTCACGAACCCAAAGACCTATGCGATAGCTCTTCAGTTGTTCGTCACGAACGGGAGTAATTTTGGTTGTATAGCTTTTTCCGTTGCGGCAACCTGTTATGCTTATCGGATTGCCTCCGCTTGCTTCAACAGCATCCAGAAGCTGCTCATTAGTTCTGAGTTGTTTCCCCTCAACCGTGGTAATAATATCACCGCTGCATATTCCTGCTTCAGCTGCGGGATTTTTATTTCCTCCGTCTGTCGGGATATCTGAAGTCTGTGAAACTACAAGCCCGTCGGTATATAGCCTTATTCCGAATGGCTCGCCGCCGAGTGTCACGGTTTTTCTTTGCGTAAAATTAACGTTGACATCTTTGACAGGCACTGAGCCGAACAGCATGATTTTTGCACTTGAGGTACGTTCGGACGAAATATCGGATGCAGCATCCGCAGTATCGTATTTTACGGAGAGCGGGAAGTCACAAAAGCTTATTTCACTGTCGGGGCTTACAGAAAGCTCATCGGGAGTGAGATAAGCTGTGGCGCCGCCGATACCGAGGGTAAGCATGGACAAAGCGGCAACATATGCTGTGAGAGTTCTGAAAAATTTTCTGATAATTTCACCCCCTCAAAAATATTATTACCGATAATTACGAAACGAACATGGGAAAAAATTTTTTATATCAAATTTAAGTATAATATTACATAATTTTGTTTTATATTATTTTTAACATTTATTTTTATTTTATTATATTAAAAAATAAATTTAATTTTTATCAGACCCATAATTTGGGTAAAAAACACTTTATGAGGTCACTGTGCTTAATATCTCCAAAACCCTGATGTGAAATATAATAACAGAGAGGGATAACTGTTGTTATTATAATTATAAAATGTAATTAAATTATCACTGACTTTGTGGGGGAAAGAGAGCTTTCGCTGTCAATTTGTCGGAAATACCCCTATGTCAATCTTTATATCGACTCGCCGTTTCAGCCGTAAAAAAGTCCCTTTGAAAACAGAGTTTTTTAACGAGTTGAATTTTTATGAACGACCCTCTCATAAATAGAATAGCATTATATTTCTAATAGAATATAAACTTGCAAGTATGTCCTGCATTTTATTTTGTTTTTAGATTTTAATGGATTAGTGATAAATACCTGTTAGTAAAAATATGAAAAACATACTATATGTTCATAGCTATTTACTCATTTAAAAACTCAGGATTTAGAAATAATAATTATTTGCTATTTTTATTCCTATAAAGTATAATTTACTTATGTAGTTCTTTTCAAAATAAGAAACGGAAAGGTGGTATCATAATGAAATACCGTACAATACCCCACGGTGGGGAGAAAATAGGCATTATAGGCATGGGCTCGGCTGTTATCGGTGAACATTCGGAAAAAAATATAATCGAAACTGTACATTATGCGGTAGAGAACGGGGTTAATTATTTTGACCTTGCGGCGGGTCATGCAAGCTGTTTTCCGGCTTACGGCAAGGCATTGACCGATTGTAGGGATAAGGTGTATTTGCAGATACACTTCGGTGCAAATTATACAACAGGTGAATACGGTTGGACGACTGAGCTCGAGAAGATTAAACGCTCAGTAGATTGGCAGCTCAATAGTCTGAAAACAGATTATATTGACTTCGGCTTTATACACTGTCTTGATGAAATGACAGATGTGAATGCTTATGAAAAAAGCGGATCATTACAATATGTGCTTGATATGAAGGCACAGGGGGTTATCCGTCATATCGGACTTTCTTCGCACAATCCGGAAATTGTACATAGTGTTCTTGACAGAAATATTATTGATATGCTGATGTTTTCAATAAATCCCATGTATGATTACGGAAAAGGAGATTATGCTTTCGGCTCGGACAGTGAAAGACAGCTTCTGTACCGCCGTTGCGAAAAGGAGGGAGTCGGCATATCCGTAATGAAGCCATACAACGGGGGACAACTGCTTGACGAAAGGCAATCCCCGTTCAGAATGGCACTTACAACCTCACAATGTATTCAATATGCTCTTGATAAACCCGGAGTTATAACGGTACTTCCGGAGGCAGCAAATGTGGAACAGTTGAAGCAGAGTCTTTCATATCTTGAGGCATCAGAGGAGGAGCGTGATTATTCAATTATTTCTGAGCTTACACCCGAGGAATCCAAGGGGCGCTGTGTATATTGTAACCATTGTGAGCCATGCCCTGCGGGACTTAATATCGGTCTTATAAATAAGTATTACGATCTTGCCTTGGTTGGTGATCCTCTTGCCGCTGACCATTACATGACACTTACGAAAAATGCGGATGACTGTATAGGATGCTCACATTGTAATAAACGTTGTCCGTTTCATGTGGATCAGAAAGCACGTATGAGGGAAATAAGTACATATTTCGGATAAGTTTTATAAATTCAGGATAGCTTAAAATATATAACAGAAGCACATATAAAAATGTGTCGCTTAATATGTGATATATATGTGGTTGACAAACTGACTTAAAAATTGGTAAAATATATTGTTGACAGGTATATTATGTATGCTTGAATCTATTGGTGAAAGATGGTTTGTTATGATAAAAAGTATGACAGGCTACGGCAGATTCGAGGGTGTTATTGAGGGAAGAAGAATAGTATTTGAAATAAAATCCGTAAATCACAGATTTTTCGAGCTTCAATGCCGCACACCGAGAGGCTGTGGCTTCATAGAGGAAACTATTAAAAATTTGGTGTCCGAATATGTTACAAGAGGAAAAATTGATGTTTTTGTATCAATAGAGGCGGATGATGAGGTTGCCGCTGAGGTAAGCGTGAATCATTCACTTGCTGCCGGATATATCAATGCACTCAAAGAGCTTCGTGATAAATATGGGCTTACAGACGATATTTCTGTTTCGCTCGTTGCAAAATATACAGATATATTCACAGTACATAAGGCTCCCGAGGATGAAGAAAAGCTTTGCTCAATAGTGGAACAGGCAGGAAGACAGGCACTCGGAGCTTTTGTGGCAATGCGTGAGCGTGAGGGAGAAAAGCTCAGAGAGGATGTGTTGGAGCGGTGCAATACAATAATTGAGTTAGTTTGTTGCATAGAGCAGAGATATCCGCAGATGGTTGAGGAATACCGTGATAAGCTTCTTGCAAGATTGAATGAGATACTTGGTGACGGAACGGCTGATCCGCAGAGGATACTGACAGAGGCTGCAATTTTTGCGGATAAGACTGCAGTTGACGAGGAAACAGTAAGACTGAGGAGTCATATAGATCAGTTGAGAGGTATGGTTTCGGGAAGTGAGGCAATCGGAAGAAAGCTTGATTTTATAGTTCAGGAAATGAACAGGGAAGCGAATACGATAGGCTCAAAAATAAGTGATGCAGGGCTTGCACATAAGGTAGTGGATATCAAATCCGAAATAGAAAAAATAAGAGAGCAGATTCAAAATATTGAATAAATAATCCGTTTGTCCGGATTTCGTTCAATTACATTATTTGGAGTTGATTTTATGCTGCTTATAAATATAGGTTACGGAAATATGCTTTCTGCAACAAGGGTTATAACGATAGTTGCACCCGAAGCTTCTCCTGTAAAGAGGATAGTGCAGAGTGCAAGGGAAAGGCATATGCTTATAGATGCTACCTGCGGAAGAAAAACCAAATCGGTCATTGTAACGGACAGTAATCATGTTGTTCTGTCAGCTATTTCTGCGGAAACACTTGCACACAGGATAAGCGGCACGGATAGCGATGAAGAGGAGGAAAATTATGAAAAATAACGGACTTTTGTTGGTTATCTCCGGACCTGCCGGTGCAGGGAAGGGGAGTGTTGCATCAGAGCTTGTGAAGGACGAAAATATACGTCTTTCAATTTCCGCAACAACAAGAGCACCGAGAGGTAAGGAAGAAAACGGCAGGGAGTATTATTTTTATGAGCGTGGGCAATTTGAAAAGATGATAACGGAAAACGGCTTTATTGAATATGCACAGTATCTTGAAAATTATTACGGTACACCCAAAAAGCCTGTTGATGACTGGCGAAAAGAAGGTAAGGATGTTATACTTGAGATAGAGGTTCAGGGCTGCGGGATAGTAAAAAAGTCCGTACCTGACTGTATAAGCATTTTTATAATGCCTCCTTCAATGGAGATTCTTGAAAAAAGACTTCGCGGCAGGGGTACAGAAACAGAGGAAAATGTGCAGAAACGCATGAAAAGGGCAAAGGAAGAGCTTGCCCTTGCCGAGAACTACGATTATGTTGTTGTAAATGATGTACTTGAGGATTGCGTGGAGAATGTGAGGGCTATTATAACAGCGGAAAAACTCAGAACTCAAAGGCTGAGCTTTAACATATAAAATAAGGAAAAGGAGATTTTGACTATGTATGAACATTATACAAGACCTTCGGTAGACGATATTTTTGCAGGTAAGATGAGCAAATATGCACTTGCAATAGCCGTTGCAAAAAGGGCAAGGGAGATAACTGACGATATGCAGAGCGATAAGGGCAAGGTATGTGATAAGCCTGTCATTGTCGCTGTAGAGGAGTTCGAGGATCATAAATATTCAATTCTTGAACCGGATATAAATGAATGAGAAATTTTTAACGGCTACTGTTGCTGTTGAAAAAACAGGCTACAGCTATGATAAGCTTTACAGCTATGTTGTCCCCGAAGAAATGCGTGGTAGGCTGCGTGAGGGATGCCGCATAAAGGTAAGCTTCGGACACGGACTGCGGCAGGGAATTGTGATGCACCTTTATGAAACAGAGGATATCTCCGGTCTTAAAGAGATATCTCAGATCATAGATAAGGAGCCGGTGCTTTCGGCAGAGATGCTTTCTCTCGGTGAATTTATGAAGGAGCATTGCTACTGTACATATTTTGACGCATTTACGGCTATGCTGCCTGCCGGCTTATCTGTTAAGCTTACATACAGTTACAGTGTTGATAAGAATACGGAAATATCAAATTTTCTCCTCAGTCCGGAGGAGATTGGTGTCGTTGAGTATCTGTCGGCACGAAAGAAGCCTGTAAGGCAGGATTTGCTTTTGAAATCACTTCCCGTAAGAGATGAGGATGTACTTGATGCACTTGTCGAAAAGGGTGTAATAAATAAAACAGAAACAGTAAAAAAAAGGATTGCCGATGTCACTGTAAAAATGATAAGGCTCAAAGGCGAAATACCTGAAAGAAAATATACCCCTTCACAGGGGGATGTGCTGCGGATACTTACGGATATAGGTGAAGCATCTGTCAAGGAGATATGCTATTTTACGGGAGTAGGTATTTCAGTTCCCGATAATCTTGTGAAAAAGGGAATATGTGAATATTTTGAGGCAGAACCGCCGAAAACAGAGTATGCTGCGGAGACTGAAATGGTAAGGGAGGATATAATCCTTACGGGTCAGCAGGAACGCTCCTATAATTCTCTGTTAAAACAGTATCAGAGCGGCAAGCCTTCAGTTTCACTGCTTTATGGCATAACGGGAAGCGGAAAAACCTCAGTTTTTATGAAGCTTATTGACAGAGTAAACGAGGACGGCAGGGGAATAATCTGCATGGTCCCCGAAATTTCCTTGACGCCGCAGCTTTTGTCAAAATTTACCGAGAGATACGGAAAACGTATAGCGGTATTTCACAGCGGTTTATCTCTCGGTAAAAGACTTGATGAATGGAAAAGAGTAAAAAATGGTGAAGCAAATATTGCAGTCGGAACACGATCGGCAATATTTGCACCTATGGATAATCTCGGTCTTATTGTTATGGACGAGGAGCAGGAGTATAGCTATAAATCCTCGGCAGCGCCGAGATTTCATGCAAGAGAACTTGCAAAATACCGTTGCCTTATAAATAAATGTCCGCTTATTTTATCCTCTGCGACACCTTCGGTGGAGAGCTGCTATTATGCACAGAGTGGAAGATATTTTCTCAGCAGACTTGACAGGCGTTACGGGAATGCAAGACTTCCCCATGTTATAACGGCAGATATGAATATGGAGCGTGAGCAGGGGAACTGTTCCGGCTACAGCTCGGTTCTGCTTGAAGCGATTGAGGATAATCTTAAATACGGACATCAGTCCATAATACTTCTTAACCGTAGAGGACATAATACATTTGTTGCCTGCCGTTCCTGCAATGAGGCGATTTCTTGCCCGAACTGTTCAATATCACTCACGTTTCACAGTGCGAATAACAGACTTATGTGTCACTATTGCGGATATAACATACCTGCACCCGATAAATGTCCGTCCTGCGGTTCAGATAAGCTCAGATATTCGGGGGTCGGAACACAGAGGGCGGAGCAGGAACTTAGGGAATTTTTTCCTGATGCAAGAATACTCCGTCTTGATACAGATTCCACAATGCAAAGATATGCTTATGAAAAAAAACTTGGTGATTTCCGTAACGGCAGATATGACATAATGCTTGGCACACAGATGGTTGCAAAGGGTCTTGACTTTCCAAATGTTACGCTTGTCGGTGTTTTGTCTGCCGACAGTATGCTGCATGGAGATGACTTCAGAAGCTATGAGCGTACATTTTCACTTCTTACTCAGGTTGTGGGCCGTTCCGGCAGAGGAGGACTTGAGGGTAGAGCGATAATTCAGACATATGAGCCTGAAAATCCTATAATAGAATTTGCCGCAGCACAGAATTATGATGAGTTTTTCAAGGCCGAGATAGAACTAAGACGGGCGATGCTGTATCCGCCGTTTGCGGATATAGGTGTTGTTGCCTTTTCGGCAGAGGATAAGCAAAAAGCACACGATGCAGCAGATTATTTTACCGAAAGGCTTAAAGCTGTTGCAAGGGATATATATACCGAATTGCCGCTTCGTGTTATGGGACCATCACCGGCATCCATTTCAAAGATGGGCGGAAAGTACCGGTATAGGATAATCATAAAATTTAAAAATTGTAAAAGATTCCGTGAAATGATGTCGGGACTTCTTATGGAAATCGGAAGTAATAGGCAATATTCAAACGTTTTCGTATATGCCGATATAGACCCCGACAGTATTATATAGAATTAAAAATATATGCACAGTACAGTGCGGATAATCTGGAGGATGTTATGGCTTTAAGAAATATTGTAAAAGAGGGCGATCCGATTCTGACGAAGGTTTGCCGTCCGGTAGAAAAGTTTGACGAAAAGCTTGCAACACTGCTTGATGATATGTATGAAACTATGGTAAACGGTGAGGGAGTAGGTATTGCCGCACCGCAGGTTGGGATTCTCCGCAGAATTTTTGTAATTGATATCGGTGACGGAAGGCTTGAATTTATCAATCCCAAGATAGTAAAGACCAAAGGAAAGCAGGAGGGGAGCGAGGGATGTCTTTCCTGCCCGGGAGAGTTCGGTATAACTGTGCGTCCGATGTATGTAACGGTAAATGCATATAACAGATGCGGAGATAAATTCACTCTCAATGCAGAGGGACTTCTTGCAAAGGCAATATGCCACGAAAATGACCATCTTGACGGTATTCTTTTCAAGGAACACGTTATAAGAAAGATAGACCCATCGGAACTTAATGACGGAGAGAAACGAGGGATAAGATGAAAATAGTATTTATGGGAACGCCCGACTTTGCCGTTCCGTGCCTTAAGGCACTTATAGATGACGGAAATGAGATAGTTGGAGTTTTTTCCCAGCCCGATAAACCGAAGGGAAGAAAGCTTACCCTGACTCCCCCGCCTGTAAAAGCTGCAGCAATCGAAAACGGACTGCAGGTTTATCAGCCGACAACGTTAAAGGACGGTAAGGCACTTGAAATATTGAAAGAGCTTAAACCCGAGATGATAGTGGTCGCCGCATACGGTAAAATACTTCCGAAGGAAATTATAGATTTTCCGAAATACGGCTGTATAAATGTCCATGCCTCACTTTTGCCCGAGTACAGAGGTGCTTCGCCGATACAGACTGCAATAATTGACGGTAGGACTAAAACTGGTGTCACGGCAATGTATATGGATGTCGGACTTGATACGGGTGATATGCTTATGAAAACCGAAGTTGAAATCGGTGCAGATGAAACTGCCGATGAGTTGCACGATAGACTTTCCGAGGCAGGTGCAAGTCTTATAGTAAGGGTTGTACATTCTGCTGCTGAGGGTACCCTTGTGAGGGAGACGCAGGACGATACAAAGTCCTCGTATGCCAAAATGCTTACAAAGGATATGTCAGTTATAGATTTTAGAGAAAGTGCACAGAATGTGCATAATCGTATAAGAGGTCTTAATTCGTGGCCGGGAGCAACAGCACAGCTTAACGGTAAGAAGGTTAAGCTGCACAGGACTGTTGTTTCCGAAAAAAACGGAGAGCCGGGACAGGTTCTATCTCTCAGCCCGCTGCTTGTAGCTTGCGGAAAGGGTTCAATAGAGATAACTGAAATTCAACCTGAAGGGAAAAGAAAAATGACCGCACAGGAATTTGTAAACGGACTGCATGAGAGTGACCCGCAAAATCTGAAATTTTCATAAGGAGAACAGATGATGTCAAAATCGTCAAGACAGCTTGCATTTGAGGCTCTTATGCGTGTTGAGAAGGAGCAGGCATATTCAAATATAATGCTTAATGTCGTGCTTTCCGAAAATAATGCAGATATGCGTGACAAGGCATTTACTTCCGTATTGTTTTACGGGGTACTTGAAAAAAAGCTTTTGCTTGATTATAATTTATCTCGGTTTTCGGAAAGACCTATAAATAAGCTTGATAAAGAAGTGCTTGTGATACTGCGTATGGGGCTTTATCAGATGTTTTTTATGGACAGTGTGCCGATGCCTGCGGCTGTTAATGAAAGTGTAAAACTGTGTAAGGATAATAAGCTTTACAGTGCGTCGGGGTACGCAAACGGTGTTTTAAGACGTGCTTCAAGGTCGGACGGACTATTGCTCCCGGACAGACGTAAGGGCAGGAATAAGTATTTGGCAATAAAATATTCATGTCCCGAAAATATAATAAAAATGTGGCGGGAGAGCTATGGGGACGATATTACGTTGGGAATACTTGAGTCCCTTGGAAATAAACCGCCTATTACAGCAAGGGTAAACACTCTTAAAACGGATACTGACAGTTTAATTCTGTCGCTGCATGAAAATTATATCCAAGCTGAAAATTTTCCTATTCTTGACGGTTGTATCGTATTAGGAGAAACAGGTTCAATCGAGGCAATCGAACAATATTCGGGCGGGCTTTTTCATGTACAGGATATAGCTTCACAGATTTGCTGCCGATTATTGGATGTGAAATCCGGTTATACTGTTATAGATGCCTGTTCGGCACCAGGCGGAAAGGCTTTTACAATAGCTCAGTATATGGGAAACAGGGGAAAGATTATTTCCTGCGATTTGTATGAAAACAGGTTAAATCTTGTAGAACATGGTGCAAAACGGCTTGGAATTGATATTATAGAAACCGTTACCGCCGACAGTTCGGTTTATGGTGCCTTTCCGACGGCTGACAGAATTATTTGTGATGTACCTTGCTCAGGTCTTGGAATAATGAGGAGAAAGCCCGAGCTGAGGTATAAAAATGATTTGGGACTTGACAGTTTGCCGAATTTGCAGTATCTTATACTGTGTAATTGTGCAAGATTTTTAGGGGAGGGCGGAATATTGATATATTCCACCTGTACGCTGAATCCTGCCGAAAACGGAATGAATATACGTAGGTTTCTCAGTGAACATGATGAATTTGAGCCGTATTTCCTTTCTGTACCGAATGGAATAAAAAGGGGAATTGAGGAGCCTGATAATGAGCTTACACTGTTTCCTCATATCAACAGAACAGACGGTTTCTTCATCAGTGCCGTAAGGAGGAAGTGATCTGTATGCGGAAGGATATAAAATCTATGTATCTCGATGAGCTTGGGGATATGCTTGGGGAGCTTGGAGAACCTAAGTACAGGTCACTACAAATCTTTAAATGGCTGCATGAGGGTGTTAATTTCTTTGACGAAATGACTAATATTCCCCGGAATTTGCGTCAAAAACTTAGTGAATACTGCTATATATCTAATGCAGCTATTGAAAAAAAGTTGATTTCGTCTTATGATGATACAAGGAAATATTTGTTTTCCTTTCGAGATGGGGAATGTGTTGAGTCCGTTCTTATGAAATACCGCCACGGGTATACAAGCTGTATTTCAACTCAGGTCGGGTGTAAGATGGGCTGTACATTCTGTGCAACAGGCAAAAGCGGGTTTTCAAGGAACTTGACCGCCTCGGAAATGATATCACAGCTCCAGACCGAGGAAAAAGACAACGATATACGCATATCCAATATTGTACTTATGGGAATGGGTGAGCCGCTTGATAATTTTGATAACGTCGTTCGGTTTCTCAGGCTTGTTTCCGATGAAAACGGCATGAATATCGGAATGAGGCATATATCGCTTTCAACCTGCGGAATAGTGCCGAGAATATATGAGCTTGCCGATTTGAAGCTTCAGCTTACGCTTTCGGTATCACTTCACGCACCGAATGATGAAATAAGAAGCAGAACTATGCCGATAAACAGAAAATACAATATAGCAAGTCTGCTTGATGCCTGCCGGTATTATTGCAGGCAGACAGGGAGAAGGATATCCTTTGAATATGCTATGATAGACGGCGTAAATGACAGCAATGCTGCCGCAGCAGAGCTTGGGAGAAGGCTGAAGGGAATGTTAGCCCATGTCAACCTTATACCCGTAAATACAGTAAAAGGTACAGGATACAGGAAAAGTAAAAAGGACAGAATAGAGTCCTTCATAAGAGTTTTGGCAAAATCGGGAATAACAGCAACAGTCAGGAGAACTCTGGGAAGTGATATAAACGCTTCCTGTGGGCAGCTCAGACGCAGCACTGTTGAGCAGACCTGAAAATGTCGGAGCCTTTTGAGAAGGCGGTTTGCCGCTGACGAATAAAGGGGGAACACAGTACATGGAGATATATTCAAAAAGTGATGTCGGTCTGAAAAGAAGCTCGAATCAGGATTACTGCCTGACGGGTATATTTTCCGACGGAGCTGTATGGGCGGTCGTCTGTGACGGTATGGGAGGAGCACATGGCGGAAGTATAGCAAGCCGTGTAGCTGCTGAAAATATATCGGAAACATTGGCAAGCGGTTATGACAGCGATATGTCTCCGGATGAAATACGGAATTTGCTGCAGTTAGCTGCGGAATATGCAAATAAAGCCGTTTATGATATGGCTGTTCATGTTCCGGGTCTTGAAGGAATGGGAACAACCGTCGTATGCTCCATTGTGAAGAGGAAAAGAGCACATGTTATTCATGCGGGTGACAGTAGGGCATATATATGCAGTGATGAGGGTGTACGCCAGATAACAACCGATCATTCCGTGGTACAGCAGCTTGTTGATATAGGTCAGATAACACGGGAGCAGGCAAGACAGCATCCAAGAAGAAATATCATAACACGGGCTCTCGGAACAGAGCCTGAGTTGAGAACAGACTACAATACTGTTGAATTCGAGGTTGGTGCAAGTCTTATAATTTGTACCGATGGTTTGTCAAATTATATAACCGATGATAAGCTGCTCGACTTTGTAAGAGAATATAAATCTGAGGAATTGGCGGATAAACTGGTAGAAGCCGCAAAAGAACTCGGAGGCAGTGATAATATCACTGTAGCCGTTATAGCGGATTAAAAAGCTTGGGGGGATTTCGGAAATGGATAAATATACAGGAAAAAGGCTTGATGGCAGATATGAGATACAGGAGCTTATCGGTGTCGGCGGTATGGCTATGGTATATAAGGCGCATGATACCATTGACGATACTACAGTTGCCATTAAGATACTCAAGGATGAGTTTTCAAACAACAGCGAATTTATCAGAAGATTTAAGAATGAAAGCAAGGCTATAGCAGTGCTTTCACATCCGAATATCGTAAAGGTAAATGATGTCAGCTTTGGAGATAAGATCCAGTATATAGTAATGGAATATATTGACGGCATAACCCTTAAAGAGTATATTGAACATCAGCACGTTATTCCTTGGAAAGAGGCAGTGCATTTTACAGTACAGATACTTCAGGCTATGCAGCACGCACATGAAAAGGGTATAGTACACAGGGATATGAAGCCTCAGAATATAATGCTTCTTCAGGATGGAACGATAAAGGTTACGGATTTCGGAATTGCACATTTTTCCGATAATGTAACAAGGACAATGACTGATAAGGCAATCGGTTCGGTTCATTATATCGCACCGGAGCAGGCAAGAGGTGACGATAATATTGACGGTAAGGCAGATATATATTCTGTCGGTGTAATGCTTTATGAAATGCTCACAGGAAAGCTTCCGTTTGAGGCAGACAGTGCTGTTTCTGTCGCTATAATGCAGATGCAAAACGATCCCGAGCCGCTTCGTAAGATAAATGATAATATTCCGGAGGGCATTGAGGAAATAACACTTAAGGCAATGAGAAAGGATCCGGGTCAGAGATATGCCTCTGCAAAGGAAATGCTTGAAGCTATAGAGATATTCAGACATAATCCGTCAATAAAATTTAGATATAGCTATTTTGTTGATGAAACTCCCACGAGATATGTTGATTCCATAAATAAAGTATCTTCGGTTTCTCCCGAGCCTGCATACGATGACGATTATGACAGCTACGATGATGAGCTTACCGGAAGTGTATCGAAAACAGTCGTAAAATGGGTAACTGCCGTAATGGTGGTGTTGGTTGTTGCGGCTATCGGTATTATGGTGTATATGCTTGTCAGCAATAACATGAAGGCAAATGAAACAAAGGATGTTGATGTGCCACAGTTTGTCGGACAGATGTATGATAAAATACAGGCAGACAAAAGTTATAAGTTTAAATATGAGATATCTGCGGAATATCAAGCGGATAAGCCCATGAATATTGTGCTTTCACAGGATCCCGAAGCGGGTTCAAAGCAGGTGAAGGAAAATGCCACTATTAAGCTTGTGATAAATAGTGAAAGTACCACGATGCAGATACCTAAGGTCAAAAACTATACCGAGCAGGAAGCTATCAAAAAGCTTGGCGACAGATATTTTAACTGCTATGTTGCAAGAGTGAACAGCTCTGAAGTTTCAAAGGGTTATGTTATTGACTGCTCACCCCAGGAGGGAATGGAACAGGAGATAGGTACTACTGTAACTCTGATTGTAAGTGACGGTCCGTCGGTTGAAAAAGTTGAGGTTCCGAGTGTACAGGGAATGACATATGACAAAGCTAAGTCTGAACTTGAAACAAGAGGATTTACAACGCAGAGGGCAGATGTTGCAAGTAAACTTCAGCCGGGAACGGTTGTAGGAACAGATCCTCTTGCCGGAAACAGTATTTCAAAAGGTTCGCTTATCACTATACAGGTTAGTGATGGAAGTAAGGCACTCAAGAGCGTTAAGTATAATATCGGTAGTGATTTCCCGAAGGACGAGTATGCAGATATAACGGTTACCGTTTATGTCGATGGCAGACCGCTTGACGGCAACGGCAGACCGAAGAGCGGCAGTCCGGTAAACGGATTTAACTCATATGAGCTTGAATTGAAACCAAGTGATATTAATACTACTACGAGTACAGTTACTGTAATGATTGACGGTAAAAGATATGCGGAGTACAAATTCAATTTCAAAACAGGCGGTGTAGACAGGACTTATCTCAATGACGGTTATGAAATTAAAGAAAGAGAACCTGAACAAAGCGACAGTTCAGGTACGCTTGACGATGCCAGAGAAGAGGCTGTTTCACAAATCAATGCTTATTTTGATCCCAGTAATTATACAACGACGGACGGTATAGAGATACAGAGAATAATTAGTGAATATACGAAAAGAATTAACAGTGCCGAAGACACGGATGAGATTGACTCGCTTGTACAGGAAGCAAAGTCTGAGATTGACAAATTTACACCGCTTGAGGGTCCAAGCGAACCCTCAGAGTCTTCAGAACCCTCAGAACCGGTGGATGAGCTTTCCGAAACAAAACAGAGTGCTTATGCAGAGATAGAGTCGTATGCTGATAACTTCTACTACACTGACAGCGATTATGCCCAGGCTTTGTCTATAGTGCAAAATTACCACTCAAAAATTGAAGGAGCAACGACTGTAAGAGAAGTACTCCAATATATCCAGCAGGCTAAGGATGAAATAAATGCAGTACCTAAGCTTGATCCTACGAGTAATGATTCTACTTCAACATGAATTACAAGAACAGTCCGTACTGCATCAAGACTATGTTTTGACAATATGTTTATTTTCTGAGTTGGTGAGTCATGGAAAAATTAACAGGACTGATAACAAAAGCAGTCAGCGGTTTCTATTATGTTGAAGCCGCTGACTGTGTATATGAGTGCAAAGCAAGAGGGATATTCAGAAAAAGGGGGATAAGTCCGTCTGTCGGTGATATGGTTAAGATAACCGTTATTACCGGGGATAAGGCACAGGTTGAGGAGATATTACCGAGAAAGAATTACCTTATACGTCCTCCGCTTGCCAATCTTGACATGCTGTTTATTGTATCCTCCGTCAAAGAGCCTTCGCCAAGCACACTTATTATTGACAAAATCAGTGCTGTAGCTGTAAGCAAGGGTATAGAGCCGGTTATTGTCTTTACAAAGGCGGATCTTGCAGATACTGGTGAGCTTTTGAATATATACAGATCTGCAGGGATATCCTGCTTTGAATACAGTACAAAAAGTGACAGTGACAAGCAAAAAATCATATCATTACTAAAAGGGAAAATTTCCGCTTTTACGGGGAATACCGGAGTCGGAAAGTCCTCACTGCTTAACTCACTTTTTCCTGAGCTGAGTATCTTAACTGCCGAGATAAGCCATAAGCTTGGCAGGGGGCGTCATACGACCCGCCACAGCGAATTGTATAAGGTAGGCGGCGGATACGTTGCAGATACTCCTGGGTTCTCTACAGTAGATATAGAGCGTTATGAGCTTATACGGAAGGATGATATAGCAGGTTGCTTCCCGGAGTTCGGAGAATATATCAATAATTGCAGGTTTACGGGTTGTGCTCATATATGTGAAAAGGGCTGTGCTGTTATTGAGGCTGTGAAAGACGGCAGGATACCTGTGTCACGTCACAACAGCTATAAGCAGATGTATGACGAGGTAAGAAATATTCCTGATTGGATGAATAAGCGGTGATTAAAGTATGCCAAAAAGATGTATTTTGATAGGTTCTTCTCCCGACACTGATATAAAAGCCATAAGCCGCCTGATGCACAGGGATGATTATATCATCTGTGCTGACGGCGGTTATGTATTTGCTGAAAGACTCGGAATAATTCCTGATCTGATAGTGGGGGATTTTGATTCCTCGGAAAGACCGGAAAATTCCGTAATTGAGATAATAGCTCTACCTGTGCGTAAGGATGATACAGATATGCTCTATGCCGTGAAGGAGGGCATAAAGCGTGGCTGCGATGAGTTTATACTGTGTGGTGCAACGGGCGGCAGGCTTGATCATACCTATGCGAATTTTTGCACCCTGAAATATCTTGCGGACAGGAAGATACCCGCCTGTATAGCAGACGGAAAGAATGAGATACGTATTATTAATGCTTCTGTTTATAATACGGGGCAGAAGACAGTAATGCAGAATTTCAAAATAATGAATAAAGCTGGTTGCGGTTTCGGTATATTTCCGTTCGGGTGTGATAGCTGTGAAATATCGTTGAAGGGTTTTGAATACGGTGCCGATAATATCCGGCTAACATCGGATTTTCCGATTGGGGTCAGCAATAAAATCGTTAATAATAAAGCCGAAGTTTGTGTTTATGACGGGTGTGCGATAATAATTCTTGAATCAATGTAACCTTTTTAAAAATCAGGTATATTATGGTATTGTAAGGCAAACAATAAAGTTTAAGGTCAGGTTGATTTATATGAGAAGATGCTTTGCAAACGGAAAATTGCTGGGCTTCAGTTTGGGGCTGCTTGCAGGATTTGTTCTGCCGGACTGCTGCGTAGCCGCAATTACTGCGATTTTGTTAGTGATAATAACATTTTCGCTGCGCGGTAAATGCAGACATTGTTAATTTTTTCGTATACTTATCTGCGAAAAGTAATTATTTCGGGAGGTAGTTTTTATGAAGATAGTTGTAGTAGACAATCCGAAATTCTGGGGTTTTTTTTTGAGAAAGGTATTCGGAATAAAAAAACTCCCCAAGCAGCCGGCATAAGTGCCGGTGTTCCGCTGCTGTAAACCTCTCCCATGCGGGAGGGGGTTGCTCCACTGTTACTTATTATTTATCAAACAGGAGTATGTCCCGGCTGCAACATACAGTCCTATTTTATGATGCAGCCGGGGATATAAAAATATAGGCCGGACAATCTGAATGATTGCCCGGCTTTATCTTTCTATAAATCAGTTAGTAATGGTTCTTTCTGTTGCCTTGTCAAAAATATGTATCTTCTCAACATCAAATGCAACTTCCACAGTTTCGCCTGCTTCTGCAACAGATGACGGATCAACACGGGCAACGCAAGATGTGCCTTCTATAGTGAGATAAAGATAAATCTCATTACCCATAAGCTCTGTGATTTCAACACCTGCGTCAATAATAGCCTCAGGCACTGCTCTCTCAAGGAACTCAGGCTCATCGTGTATATCCTCAGGACGTATGCCGAGAACAACCTCTTTTCCGACAAAGTGCGAAAGAATATTCTTTTTGTTCTTTGACTCGGGAAGCGGGATGGTGTATTCTCCGAACTGTATGCCGTACTCGTCACCTGAACGGACGATCGTTGAATCAATAAAGTTCATCTGAGGTGTACCCATAAATCCTGCAACAAATTGATTACAAGGCCTCTCATAAAGATTTTGAGGAGTATCAACCTGCTGAATGAAGCCGTCCTTCATAACAACGATACGGTCAGCCATCGTCATAGCCTCTGTCTGATCATGTGTTACGTATATAAATGTTGTTCCAAGTCTCTTATGAAGCTTTGAAATCTCAGTTCTCATGGCAGTCCTGAGTTTTGCATCAAGGTTTGAAAGCGGCTCGTCAAGAAGGAATACCTTCGGATCACGAACGATAGCACGTCCAAGTGCAACACGCTGTCTCTGACCACCGGAGAGAGCCTTCGGTTTACGCTCAAGAAGATGAGCTATATCAAGAGATCTGGCAGCCTCTTCAACACGGCGTCTTATTTCATCAGCAGGGGTTTTTCTGAGCTTAAGACCGAATGCCATATTGTCAAATACCGTCATGTGTGGATAAAGAGCATAGTTCTGGAACACCATTGCTATATCTCTGTCCTTCGGGGAAATATCGTTTGCAAGAACATCACCTATATAAAGTTCGCCCTTTGAAATATCCTCCAGACCTGCAATCATACGCAGGGTTGTAGATTTACCGCAGCCTGACGGACCAACGAAGATAATAAACTCCTTATCTTCAATTTCAAGGTTGAAGTTACTTACAGCAGTAACATTTCCATCGTAGATTTTGTAAACATTTCTTAAAGATACACTTGCCATAATTTGCCTCCTGAGTTCGATATCAGTAACAGGTATACCACGCACACTCATTACCAAAACGAAATTTTAAATACAAAATTTAACACTATTACTATAACAGATTTTTAGGAAAAATAAAATACTTTTTTTTACTAAATTATTGCCCCTGTCTTTATATATAATTTACATAAAACAAAAAAAATATCGCTTTTTTGTGCATAATGTATACGAAAATTATTCATATGCCATGCTTTTGACTTAAAATTTTCTCAATTTCATCATTTTTGAGCTCTTTATATTCACCAAAAGACAGGGAGGTGTCAAGAAAGACTTCACCTATGCGAAGTCTTTTTAAATGTATAACCTCCGCCCCTATGCTTTGGAACATTTTTTTTATTTGGTGAAATTTACCTTCGCATATCTCTACAAGGGCAGTATTTTTGCCTGTAAGCTTCATTTCTGCGGGCAAAAATGATATTTCTCCCATTGTAATACCCTCGGAAAAGTGTTTTACATCCTCTGCTGTAAGTTCTCTATCACATTTTGCTTCATATAGCTTATATACATGGCTTTTTGGTGAAAGCATTTTATGTGCAAACTCACCGTCGTCAGTTATAAGTATAAATCCCTCTGTATCCTTATCAAGACGTCCTGCAGGGAAAAGTCCCTCACGCTGCATATTCTGCGGAAGGAGATCTATAACTGTTTTCTCCCTCCTATCACGGCTTGCCGAAAGGACACCTGAAGGCTTATTCATCATTATATACAAATACTTTTTGTATTCAAGTCTTGTACCGTTCACAGTTATATCGGTTTTTTCGGGGTCGAATTTTTCATCAGGTTTGAGTACTGTCAGGTTGTTCGCCTTGACGAGCCCTTTTCTTATAAGAGCTTTTACCTCACTCCTTGTTGCAATGTTTTGTGATGAAAGTATTTTATCTATTCTCTGAAGTGACATATTATATCCTCCGGTTAATATAAATTATAAAATCCATACCTATTTTATCATAACTTTAGACTTATGACAAATACCGTTTAAAATTTTTCTGCATATTATATCATAGGAGGGATTATAAGTTATGGAAAATACTATATATGTCGTTGAACCGGGCGATACGCTCGAAAAAATTGCAAAAAAATTCGGCACGGACGTTAATACCATAGCAAGATATAACGGTATTGCCGATGTCAATGATATAAAAGTAGGACAGATACTGCGAATTGCACCTGCCCCCGTAGAAAAAGCTGAATATACCGTACAAAAGGGAGATACCCTGTATAATATAGCAAAAATGTGGGGTACGACCGTAGAAAAGCTTGCTGAGCTTAACGGAATAAGAAATCCCGATAAGCTTGAAGTCGGACGTGTTATAAGACTCCCGTATGATGGGGGAGATGACATATATATCGTAAAAAAAGGGGATACACTTTTCGATATAGCGAAGATGTACA
>CANQLX010000029.1 GCA_947624835.1 uncultured Clostridia bacterium | reverse complement strand
TTATATCATGGGTATGATCAAACCGATTAACTATTTTATAGCCTGATTTTTGGGCTATAAACATATTATACGAGGAGATACCGATATGAAAAACAGAAAATTCGGAAATCTTATGATTGCACTGTTATGTACATCGCTTGCAAGTACCATGATTCTCTCAGGCTGCAGCGAGGACGAAAAAAATAACAGTAATAAGACATCCTCAGAGATAGGAGATTCGTCACAAAGTGAAAGCCAATCCGTACAGTTATCCTACGATGAGAGTACGGCAACAAAAATTGTCCTTAACGGAGATTCAGCATCCGTGAGCGGAAAGGGTGCCAAGGCGGATAAAAACATCGTAACCATCAGTGATGAGGGTACATATATCGTAAGCGGAAATCTGAAAAACGGTCAGGTTATTATTGATGCAGGGGAGAATGATACCATCAACATAATTCTGAATAATGCTGATATTCATTTTTCGGACGGACCTGCCATATATGCTTCTAAATGCTCCGAAACCGTTATTTCCCTCGAAAGCGGAACAACCAACAGTGTTTCCGATGACGGTGTATATTCAGGCTCGGACAGTGATGACAGTGATACTCCAAATGCCGCACTTTACATACAGGATAACCTAACTATTCTCGGCGGCGGTACACTTAATGTCACAGCCGAAAGGAACAATGGAATAACCGCAAAGGACACCCTCAATATAAAAGGCGGTTCAATCAACGTAACCTCGGAACATCACGGAATATCAGGAAGGGATAATCTCAATGTAAGCGGAGGGAATATAACCGTAGAAACCCACAACGGCGACGGTATGCGTTCCAATTACGACAAAAACGATGACGAAACAATGGGAAATGTCAATATAGAAAATGCAACTGTTAATATAAAATCCGCAAATGACGGCATACAGGCTGAAAGGACGCTCACCGTAAAAAGCGGTGATATCACGGTCACAACAGGAAACGGTGTTTCAAACGGAAATACGTCAGCGGCAAACTCAACCGAAAGTATGAAAGCACTCAAAGCAGGAACAGCGGTGAATATAAACGGAGGACAAATTACCGTAGACGCATATAACGATTCTGTACACAGCAACGGCGATATCACTGTAACAAACGGTACTCTTACAATTAAAAGCGGAGATGATGCATTCCATGCGGACAATACACTCAATATAAACGGAGGAAAGATAACCGTTGAACAGTCCCATGAAGGGCTTGAAGCGGATAATATCAATATTTCCGGCGGTACTGTAGATCTCATGGCAGACGATGACGGAATAAACTGCTCAGGCGGCAACGATTTCAGCGGTCTTGGCGGAATGGACGGTGGTCATGGCTTTGGTAGGGAAATTCCCCAAGATTTTGAACAAACCAATGATACCTCCGATACCTCAACGGGGGCATTAAAAATAAGCGGCGGTACAATATATGTCAATGCTCAGGGCGACGGACTCGACAGCAACGGCAACCTTGATATTTCCGGCGGAACTGTTGTTGTAAACGGAACAACACAAAGCGGAAATGGAATACTTGACCATGATGGAGGCTGTACCGTTACGGGAGGTACACTTATAGGTGCGGGCACCTCCGATATGCTTGAAATGCCAACTGCCGAGGGTCAGAATGTTGTTACAATACTTTTTGAACAAAGACAGTCCGACGGAACACCCGTATATCTGACTGACAGCAGCGGAAAAGTACTTGCCTCAATGGCTCCCGTAAAGGAGTACAGTTGTGTAATATTCAGTTCTGCCGAGCTTAAAACAGGAGAAACCTATATGGTATATACAGGCGGAACGATATCGGGAGATAATGTACAGGGATATTACAGTAACCCGGAGATTTCAGCCGAAGGAACACTTTATTCCACATTTACAATATCAGAAACTCTGACATATGCAGATTCAAGCGGTAATACCACATATAACGGCGGTATGTTCGGTAAAGGCGGCGGCATGGGCAATATAGGCGGCAGACCCGGCAAGGGAGAATTTGGCAATATGCCCGATAATCAACAGCCTGCCACACCTCCGAACGGAATAAACGGAGAACAGCCTGCTCTCTCGAACGGCGAAAATATTCAATTGCCTGACAGTAGCTCATCTGTTTAAAAACACCTGTTGCAAATGTGGCAGCAACAAACCAATGCCAATTATACACCTATAAAAAACTGTCGCACAAGCGTAATAATTGTGCGACAGTTTCCCTACATATTCATTTTATACACATAATGCCCGACCGCTGTATATATCTAACGATAATATCACGGTCGGGCATAAGTGGGTTACAGCAAAATTTTATCCGACTTATTACTTTGCAACAATATTAACGAGCTTTCCCTTAACATAAATTTCTTTTACTATATTCTTACCGTTAATGAAGCTCTGTACCTTTTCGCTCTGCTTTGCTCTATCGATAGCTCCTGCTTGATCTATATCCACATCTACGGTTATCTTGTCACGAACCTTTCCGTTTACCTGTACAACTATTTCGACCGTTGACTCCACGCATTTGCTCTCATCATATTCAGGCCACTTCTGCTGAGCCGCAAATCCGCTTCCGAGGCCGGCTTTCTCCCACACCTCTTCTGCAACATGAGGTGCAAACGGACTGAGAAGTATTGTAAATATCCTAAGTTCACCCTTTGTAACAGAGCCGGTATTATAAATTTCATTGATAAGCGACATCAACGCTGCCACGGCGGTATTGAACTTCAATATCTCTATATCGTCGCCTACTTTTTTGATTGCCTTATTTATTGGTGCCTCAAGCTCCGGACGTATAGCGTCATCATCGGTCATAATATTGAGGAAATTATAAAATCTCTCAACAAGACGGCGGCATCCCTTTATACTGTCTGAGCTCCACGGTGCGGCATTTTCAAAATCTCCGAGGAACATTTCAAACAAACGCATTGTATCCGCACCGTATTCCTCAACTATTTCATCGGGATTTACTACATTTCCTCTCGCCTTTGACATTTTCTCGCCGTTTTCTCCAAGTATCATACCATGGCTCGTTCTCTTTGCATACGGCTCAGGGGTTGGTACAACGCCGATATCATACAAAAACTTATGCCAAAAACGGCTGTAAAGCAAGTGAAGCGTTGTATGCTCCATTCCCCCGTTATACCAATCAACCGGCGACCAATATTCAAGTGCTTCCTTTGAGGCGAGTTCCTTGTCGTTATGCGGATCCATATATCTCAGGAAATACCATGATGAGCCTGCCCACTGAGGCATTGTATCGGTTTCCATTTTTGCAGGTCCGCCGCATTTAGGACATTTTGTATTTACCCAGTCTGTCATTTTTGCAAGCGGCGATTCTCCTGTATCTGTTGGTTCATAGGATTCTACCTCCGGCAGTTCAAGCGGAAGCTCGCTTTCGTCAATAGCAACCGCTCCACAGCAAGGGCAATGTACTATCGGGATAGGCTCTCCCCAATAACGCTGACGTGCAAATACCCAGTCACGAAGCTTATAATTAACCTTTGCCCTGCCTATACCTGTTTCTTCAAGCTTTTCAGTTATTTTCTTCTTCGCATCCTCAACGCTGAGTCCATCGAGGTAATCGGAATTTGTAAGTATTCCCGTTGCACAATCAGTAAACGCAGCTTTCTGTACATCCTCTCCTCCCTTTACTACCTCAATAATCGGAAGATTGAATTTCTTTGCAAAATCCCAGTCACGGGTATCATGTGCGGGAACTGCCATAATAGCACCTGTGCCATATGACACAAGTACATAGTCTGAAATAAATATCGGTATCTGCTTTCCGTTTACAGGATTTATTGCCTCAACTCCGTCTATCCTTACACCTGTCTTATCCTTTGCAACCTCTGTACGCTCAAAATCGGACTTTTTGGCTGCCTCTGCTTGGTAATTGCGTACCTCATCCATGTTGTTTATGACACCCGAAAGTTTTTCTATTATCGAATGTTCGGGAGAAATGACCATATATGTCGCACCGAAAAGCGTATCGGGACGAGTTGTATAAACTGTAAGAGTATCACCTGTTGTTGTTTTGAAATCGACCTCTGCACCCGTGGAGCGGCCTATCCAGTTTTTCTGCTGTGCCTTTACTCTGTCAGGATAATTAACAAGGTCAAGATCCTCTATAAGTCTTTCCGCATATGCTGTAATTTTCAGCATCCACTGAGATTTTACCTTTCTTATAACCTCACTTCCGCAGCGTTCGCATACCCCGTCAACGACCTCTTCATTTGCAAGGACGCATTTACAGCCCGTACACCAGTTTACAGCCATTTCCTTTTTATATGCAAGACCATGCTTAAAAAGCTGAAGGAATATCCACTGTGTCCATTTATAATAGGACGGGTCGGTTGTATTTATCTCTCTGCTCCAGTCAAAGGAAATACCGAGGGATTTAAGCTGACTTTTAAAGCGTGCTACATTCTTTTTTGTAACCTCTTTCGGGTGTATATGATTTTTGATTGCAAAATTCTCCGTCGGAAGTCCGAATGCGTCCCAACCTATCGGATAGAGAACATTATATCCCTGCATTCTGCGTTTTCTTGCTACTATATCGAGTGCTGTATATGAGCGTGGGTGTCCAACATGAAGTCCTTTTCCGGACGGATAGGGAAATTCAATAAGAGCATAGTACTTCGGCTTTGAGGAATTTTCCTCCGCATGATATATCCCTGCATCCTCCCATTTTTTCTGCCATATCGGCTCGATTTTTTTATGGTCGTATCTCATTCCAATTCTCTCCTTTATTTTACCCTTTTACTTTGCTGTCGGGAACAGCATTTCAAGCGGCATTTCTTCAATATCCGATATATCAATTTTTTCTCCGTCCTGCCATAGTCGTTCAAGGTCATAATAGTTGCGTCCCTCGTCTGAAAATACATGGACAACAACATCAACATAATCAAGAAGTATCCATGAATCCGAGCGATAGCCCTCTATATGGCTTGCGCTTATTCCCTCGTTATCAAGTCTGTACTCGACCTCATCCGCAAGTGCACGGACATGAGTATTCGATGTACCCGTTGCAATAACAAAATAGTCCGCAATAGAGGAAATATCCCTTATTTTTATTACGCTTACGTCAAGACCCTTTAATTTCAGCAGTGCCTTGACAGCAAGTCTTGCTGTTTCCAAAGATGTCATTTTAACCCTCATTTCTGTTTATTTTTTTTCGTTTGACTTAATGAAAGCCAATTCATTATATCCCTCAAAGGTATCGGGTGCAATAGTGAGCTTTCTTTCGGCAAGGTCGGCTATTGTAAAGCTCATCCCCTCAAGAACTGCATTATCAAGACCCTTGTCGGCAACCTTACGCATTTTATCAACACCATCGTAATCTCTTTCTGCCGAGGTAAAGTCAGCAACAAATATAACCTTTTCGAGCAAGCTCATTCCCGCCCTGCCGGTAGTATGGTATCTTATTGCATTGATTATGTCCTCATCATCAATTCCAAGTTCAACCTGAATAAAGGCACTGCCGGATATTGCGTGCCATAGCTTATGGCTTGCTCTTTCAAGCTCACTGAGATTAATTCCTGCACGGGCAATAAGCTCCATTTGCTCCTGCTCGGAGGTTTCCTTTGTCGCATCATGCAATATTCCGGCTATCTCGGCTTTTTTTACATCTGCACCATATTTTTCCGCAAGACGTACAGCCTCTTTTGCAACATTCTTAGAGTGCTTAAACCGTGCGCTTTTCATTCGTCCGCTTATTATCCCTTCATAATCCTTAACAGTCATCAAATCACTTCCGAAAATCAACTTTTTATCAACACAAACTATTATACCAGTATATTCTGCCCGTTTCAAGCATTAAACTATAATTTTCATATCAAACCGCACGATCCTGTCAAACATTTTATAACCGTAAATCTGCTCGCTGCGGCTTTAAACGTTTAATTGCGCTATATATCGGACTCACACTATATTTTTGTCTTTTTTCCTAATATTTCGATATTACCCAAGACGTTATCTTATATATAGAGCCTGTTTTTACTGATATAATATTCCACTGCTCTCGGTACAAGACCCGATATACTCTCACCGTTTCTTACCTTATTTCTTATTTCGGTTGATGATACTGTAAGTATGGATATGTCAAGTATTTCCGTCCTTGCACCAATCTTTTCAAGACGCTCGGCTTGCTTTTTAAGTGAGGAAATACCTTCCCCCTCTCTCGGTATGCCGCAGATTGTTGCAAGTCGGAAAATTATTTCGGGGTGCTTCCATGTATGAACAGACATGAACATATCCGCCCCTGTTATAAGAAAAAGCTCATCTCCCCTATACTTTTCCGACAGTTCCTCAAGTGTCATATATGTATAGCTTGCTCCCTTTCTTTTTATTTCAATATCGCTTATTTTTGCTTTTTCATCACCCTCAAAAGCAAGCCTACACATTTCATACCTTTGTATAGGCGTAACGTATTTATCCTTTTCCTTGAATGGTGAAACATACGCAGGAATTATAATTGCCCTGTCAAGCCCTAAATTATCCGTAAATGTATTAACAAGCTGTATATGACCATTATGAATAGGATTGAAGCTCCCTCCGAATACTGCAATTTTCATAATCAGCAACCTCAGTAATTTCAATATGAAATCAATATTTACGTTTCTTTTTTGCCGATGGTAATTCAATCCTCGGCTCTTTCATATTACGTCTGAAAAGAATAAATTTTGAACCTATAACCTGAACAACATCACTCTGCGTTTCGGCAGCAATCTGCTCTGCTGCTTCCCTTGGAGTGATATCAGCTGTTTCAAGTACCTTTCCTTTTATAAGTTCACGGGCAGTAAGTGCATCATCAGCTTGTTTTATTATCTGCCCACTCATCCCGCCCTTTCCGAGCATGAGTATTGTATCCTCATTCGTTGCAAGCGATCGCAGAAACGCTCTTTGTTTACTTGTAAGCATTTATTATTCTCCTTGCTTTTTACTAAATTTTTTAATAAGCTGCTCGCCAAAGCTTCTGAGTGCTCTTCCCCTGTGGCTCATAGCATCTTTTTGGTTATCTGTAAGCTCGGCAAAGGTTTTATTGCCCTCGACAAAGAAAATCGGGTCATATCCGAAACCGTTATTTCCCCTCGGTGCATAGCCTATATATCCGTCGCATTTCCCGAAAGCAAAAATTTTCTCCCCACTCGGAAAACAGCAGCATATAACACACTCAAAGTGTGCGCTTCTGTCTGTTTTTCCCGAATCGGCAAGCTCCTTTGTAAGCTTACCTATTTTTTCCTCATCCGTATCGGCATAGCGAGCAGAATATACTCCCGGTCTGCCGCCAAGTGCATCTACAACAAGCCCGGAATCATCTGCAATAGCAGGCATACCCGTCTTTTTCATTGCTGCGGCTGCTTTCAGTTCGGCATTCTCCTTAAAAGTTTCTCCATTTTCCTCAACCTCATCAAGCTCTATGTTAAGCTCGTCAGGTGTTTTAGCATTAATTCCGAGAGGCTTCAGTATCCTCCTCAGTTCTTCTGCTTTTTTCTCATTGTTTGAAGCAATTACAAATGTCATATTATTTCCCTCTTTCCAAAAATGCCTGTCACCATCTTGACAGCTCAATCATTATTTCCCTTTGCCCATTGCTCATACCAATCGTCATCATCCTCATTCTGATCGGTAGGTTCGGTACTCCAATTATATTTCTTTTCCGCCCTGATTTTTCTTTCCTCGGTACGTTTCTTCTGTTCTTCCTTTATACGTTTAGCTTCAGCTTCGGCACGTACAGCTTCTTTTTCTGTCTCACTTTCTCCACCTTTTTCAAGCTCTTTCTGTTTCTCAGCTTCTGCCTCAGCATCAATCTGTGCCCATATATCAGCAGTAGCAGGCCTGTATACCTCCTCATCCGTTTTGGTACCTTCCTGCTTTTCATCCTCTGTTTTTTCCTCAGTTTCCTCAATAGTTTCTTTTATATCGTCATCACTGAACAATGCACTTGCAAATTCCTTTGAATCAAAAGGCTGCAAATCATCAATCTGCTCTCCGACACCGATATACTTTACGGGAACGTCAAGCTCCTCCCTTATCGCAAGCACTACTCCGCCTTTTGCAGTACCGTCAAGCTTGGTTAAAACTATACCGGTGATTCCTGCGGCATTTTTGAACTCCTTAGTTTGATTTACAGCATTCTGTCCCGTTGTTGCGTCAAGCACAAGAAGTACCTCCTTTGCAGCATCGGGCAGCTCTCTGTCAATAATTCTGTTGATTTTCGCAAGCTCGTCCATAAGATTTTTCTTATTATGAAGTCTGCCGGCCGTATCAGCTATAATTATATCACTTCCCCTTGCCTTTGCCGAGGATATTGCGTCGAAAACAACCGCAGCCGGGTCTGAACCCTCATTTTGCTTAATAATATCCGCTCCGCTTCTTTCAGCCCAGATTTTAAGCTGATCTATTGCGGCAGCACGGAATGTATCGGCAGCGGCAAGCGTAACCCTTTTTCCGTCACGGACAAACCTTGCGGCAAGCTTACCTATGGTTGTTGTCTTTCCTACGCCATTGACGCCTATCACAAGTATTATTGACGGCTTTGTACTTATATCAAGTGTATTTCCGCCCTCAAGCATTTCGGTTATGACATCCTCAAGAAGTCTGCGTATTTGACTCGGATCCGTCACTCCCTCGGTTTTCACACGTTTTCTAAGTTCGTCACATATTTTTTCGGCAGTATACACACCAACATCGCCCATTACAAGCAGCTCTTCGAGCTCTTCAAAAAGCTCGTCGTCGATTTTAGTAAAGGATTTCAACAACTTGTCAATCCTGCCGAAAAGTGCGTCACGGGTTTTCTTGAGTCCGTTTCTTATCTTATCAAACAATCCCATAATCAATTCCTCCAATCCTATCCTCTGCTGTGCAAAAGAAAATATGCGGTATTTATGCTTTCATTCCAAGTTTTTGTTCTATTTCGCTTGCCTTAAGCTCCAAAAGTTTAGATATGCCCTGATCCTGCATTGTAACACCGTAGAGGACATCAGCCTCTTCCATTGTTCCCCGTCTGTGAGTAATGCATATAAACTGAGTTTTATCATTCATTTTGCGGAGATATTCAGCAAAACGGTACACATTTACATCATCAAGTGCAGCCTCTATCTCATCCATTACACAAAACGGCGATGGTCTTACTTTCATTATTGCAAAATAAAGTGCTATTGCAACAAGTGCTTTTTCTCCTCCGGAAAGCAGCTCTATATGCGATACTATTTTTCCCGGCGGCTCAACGGATATTTCTATTCCCGTTGTGAGAACATTTTCAGGGTCGGAAAGTGATAGAGATGCCTTTCCTCCGCCGAAAAGCTCAACAAAGGTTTCCGAGAAGTTCTTATTTATTTGATTGAAGCGGTCGATAAATATCTCTCTCATCTGCTTTGTCAGATCATTTATAAGGTGCAGAAGCTCACTTCTTGATTTTTCCACGTCACCTGTCTGCACACTCAGAAATTCATAACGCTCGCTTACCTCCTTATATTCCTCTATTGCAGATACGTTTACTGTACCTAAGCCCCTGATCTTCTGCTTAAGCTCATTAAGTCTTCTCTGTGCCTTTGCCGGGTCATTTATTTCCGCTGCTGTTTCTTCAGCCTCACGCTTTGTAAGATTATACTCCTCCCAAAGCTTATTGACCGTATCGTCATATTGTTTTTGCAGATTTACACGTCTTTCCTCAAGTCTTGCAATCTCACCGCTCACAGTTTCTCTCTCCGCTTGCTTTTCACGTTCCTTCTGTCTGAGCTGTGCGGATTTTTGCTCAAACATAAGCTTTTCCGATGTAAACGACTCAATTCCGCTTTTTTTATCCGCAGCTATCCTCTTCAGCTCATCCGCTTCATTTTCAAGAATATCAATCCTGCACCGCAGCTCCTCATTTTTTTTCCTGAGAGATGTAATTTCCGACTTATCGAAAATTATCCTTTCCTCTGCCGTATTTTTTCTTGAAAGTGCATTTTCTATTTCAGCTTTTGCCGCAGCTATATCCTTTTCTGTTGTAAGTATGCCCAGCCTGATCTGCTGCAGCTTTTCGCTCAGTTGCTCCCTTTTCTTTACAAGCTCATCCTTCGAGCCAGTAAGCAGACTCGCTCTTTCCTCATTTTCGGAAATTTCCTTGCGGTAGGCATCAAGCTCATTTCTTGCTCTTTCCATTGCCACTGTCATATCATTTATTTTTGTAACAGAGCTTTCTTTTTCCTTTTCGGCTTCATTAAGGGCAGCTCTTGTGGAGTCAAGCTCAGTCTGTCTGCTCCGTATTTCGGCTTCAAGCTTTATTTTGTCACTGTGGGTAACAGAAAGCTGTTCGGACAGTTCACTCATCTTTTTCTCAAGCTGTGCAATGGATTCATCTTCACTTTTCAGCTCAGCCGAAAGCTCGTCTGCCTGTTTCAGTGCCTGTGCAGACTTTTTCTTAAGATTTTCTATTTCCCCGGCCCTGCCGAGAAGTCCTGCATTTTTCAAAAGAGAACCGCCTGTAAGAGAGCCTCCGGCATTCACTACCTGACCGTCAAGTGTAACTACTCGGAAACGGTATCCGTACTTTTTAGCAATATCCACTGCTCGGTCAAGATTATCCGCAACAACCGTTCTGCCGAGAAGATTAAGAAGTATACCCCTGTAGCAATCATCACAGGTACAAAGCTCTGCCGCAATGCCCGCAAAGCCCTCACAGGCCTCAAGTCCCGATTCATTCAGTTCTCTGCCTTTTACGGAGGACATTGGCAAAAAGGTGGCACGTCCTCCGTCATGCTGTTTGAGATATGCTATAGCCTTTTTGGCATCACTGTCATTTTCGGTGACAATATTCTGCATCGCAGCACCGAGTGCAATTTCTATTGCCGTATTATATTCCGGCCGTGTCTTTATAACTCTTGATACAGGACCGCATATTCCGCTCAGCGTACCCTTTTTCGCCTCACGCATTATTATCTTTACGCTGTGTGCAAAGCCCTCAAGATTTCTTTCCAAATCCTCAAGCATTCTTGCCTTCCCAAGCATCTGCTGTGCAGACAAATACATCTTATCCGTCCTATCCTTAAGCCTTGCGTATTCTTCATGCTTTACACTTATTTTCTGTTGTACTTCATCCCTGTCCCTCAGAATATCCTGAGCATTGTTTTCACAATCCGTTTTCATTCCCTCATAATCGGAAATTATATTTTTGAGCGTTTCGATCTGGGAATTTTTTGCCTTTATCGTATTTCCCAGTAATTCTGTACGGGCAGTAAGCTCATTTACAGATGACGAGGAGGTCATATACTCTATTTTTGCATCCGATGCTTTCCCCGAAAGCTCTGCAATAGCCGAATTAATCCGGGCAATTTTATCCGCCGATGCACTTTCACCGGTTTTCAGCTGCAAGAGCTCCCCTGTATACTTTTTTTCTTCATTACTCTGTTCTGATAATATAGCGTTAAGCCTCTCTATTTTATCATTTCTTTCATCAATTTCAGCCTTAAGTTCTTCACCTGATTTTGAAAGTTCCAATATGTCATTCTGTATTCTTTCCGCTGTTTCCTCATTATGCCTTATATCGTTTTTAAGGACATTAGCCTCAGAACGTTTTTCGGAGGATTGCTCCTCTTTTTCCGATATAGTCTGTCTTAGCTCCTCTATTTTTGCCGTAAGTCTGTTCTGACTGTTATAGCTTTCCTCAATTTCCTTTGCTATATCCTCTATTGCATTTTCTGCATCATTATACTGAGCGTTTGCAACAGCCAATCTATCCTCCTGTTCCCTTACTGCAGCTGCGGATTTATCAAGTGTCCGCAACCAAAGGGCTATCTCAAGTCCACGCTTTTCCTCATCATATGTAATAAATGCTTTCGCCTTTTCAGATTGTATCCTGAGCGGCTCCACCCTGCCTTCAAGCTCAGAAAGTATATCTCTCAAACGAACAAGATTTTCCTCCGTTTTTGCAAGCCTGCGTTCCGCTTCGGATTTTTTATATCGGAATTTTGAAATACCTGCGGCTTCCTCAAAAATTTCCCTTCTGTCCTCACCCTTAGTTGCAACGACAGAATCAATTTTTCCCTGTCCTATTATAGAATAACCGTCACGGCCCAGTCCGGTATCCATAAACAATTCATGTATATCCTGAAGTCTTACAGCCGTATTATTTATTAGATATTCACTGTTTCCCGAACGGTAATACCGTCTTGTAACAGCCACCTCATTGCCGTCATACTGGAGCTGCCTGTCCTTATTATCGAAGGAAAGGGTCACCTGTGCATAGCCAGTCTTTTTCCTTTGTTTTGTTCCGTTAAAAATAACATCCTCCATTTTGGAGCAACGGAGTGTCTTTGCCGACTGCTCACCAAGTACCCAGCGTATTGCGTCACTTATATTACTCTTTCCGCTTCCGTTCGGACCGACTACTGCGGTAATTCCCTCGGTAAAATTCAATTTTGTCTTATCGGGAAAGGTTTTAAAACCCTGTACCTCCAATGCCTTTAATCGCACTTTCTCACCTTATATCCTTAATTTTAATTTCATATCTGCCAAGCATATTATCCTGTCTTACCTTTGCGGTAATACCTATACCGGCAAGTGCCTTTATATTACTCCTCTTATTCCCCGTAAATTTAGATACGGAACCGGGACTTACAAAAAATTCAACAGTTCCTTCTGTAATCTTATTTTCCTCAAGAAGTTTTACCGCATTATTATACATTATCCTGCTCTCGCAAAGTTCCCGGAAGGACGGGTGAAATACTCCCCCTGCCATTCCCTCACGAAGGCTCGGACTGTCATGTAAGCCGAGACGGATAACCGGAATATTCCTTTCCTCAAAATAAATCAGCAGCTCCGCACAGAGTGAAACAGCTGCCTCAAGCTCCTGCGGCTTATACATACCGCCGACATATAAATCATAAAGCTCTGTGTTTCTCATAACCACGGTTGGATATATACGCACTGTTGCCGGCTTAAGCCCCGCAAGTTTTTCCGCCGTTAAAATATCGGTATCCCTGTCACTGCCGTAAAGCCCTGTCATCATCTGCAAGCCAAGCTCAAAATTATATTCATGTATAAGACCGCACGCACGTATAACATCCTCCGAGGTATGCCCACGCTTATTCAGCATAAGCACACTATCGTCCATGCTTTGTGCACCGAGTTCTATTGACGTAACTCCATGCTCCTTGAGAATATCAAGAATTTCCCTGTTAATCGCATCCGGGCGTGTCGAAAGTCTTATCCCGTAAAACTCGCCGTTTTTTACAAACGGTGAAGCCGCACCGAGAAGTTCAAGCATATAGTCCCTGTCTATTGCAGTAAAGCTTCCGCCGAAAAAAGCTATTTCAGCTTTACGTGTTTTCTCTCCAAGGCTCTTCTGTGCGATTTCAATAGCTTCAAGCACATCACTTCCATGCGGCTGACTGCTCTGTCCTGTTATCCGCTTCTGATTGCAGAATGTACATTGATGCGGACAGCCGTTATGCGGCACAAATATAGCAACATTTGAATGTTTCAGACTTTTTCACCTCTTTGGAAACTTGCAGCAAAATCAGTATCCCATAAGCTTAAGAGCTTCCCTTGCCGCCTGCTGCTCTGCTTCCTTTTTGCTTCGTCCGCCGCCCTTGCCTATCACATTGTTGTTGAGATGCACCTCAACGGAAAAGTGTTTATCATGGTCAGGACCTTCCTCACCCACAAGAACATATTCAAGATGCTCCTCCGGATTTTTCTGAATTATTTCCTGCAGGGTAGTCTTATAATCCCTAAAGGCCTTCGGCTTCTGATTTTTTATTTCAGGCTCAACAAAACGGAGTACAAACCTTCTCGCTTCTTCCATACCCCCATCAAGATAAATCGAAGCAATTATTGCTTCAAACGCATCTGCGAGAATAGAGGGTCTTTCATTTCCCTTAAGGTTACGTTCTCCTTTTGAGAGTCTCAGAAAATTACCCACACCAAGCTCTGCCGAAAAGCGGCAAAGACTCTTTTCACATACAAGGGAGGCACGAAGCTTACTTAAATCACCTTCGGGGAGTTTTGGACAGTTTCTGTAAATATAATCCGATACAACTATGCTTAAAACAGAATCCCCCAAAAATTCAAGACGTTCATTACTTTTTGTCCCGTTTCTCATCTCATTCGCATAAGAAGAATGTGTCAGTGCATTTTCAAGATATGATATATTCTTATAAGTATATCCTATTGCCTTTTCAAGCTCTTTCATTTCTTACTCCTCTTTTATTTCAATCTGGGAAATTTTCTTTTCCATTATCTCTATCGCACCAGAAGCAGCAAAATCCGCTGCTGCCCTGATGACAGCGGAAACTGCAACAGCATTTGCACTTCCGTGCGTTTTCAGTACCGGTTTTTTTACACCCATGACAACTGCCCCGCCGTAACGATTATAATCAAAATATTTCTTAAGCTCGTTCATTTCCTTCTTTACAAGCAATGCTGCAAGCTTTGTCCGTATATTTTTATAGAATACTCCTTTAATTTTTCCAAAAAGCTCCTTTGCGGCACCCTCGTACATTTTCGCTATAACATTTCCCGTAAAGCCGTCTGCCACAACAACATCGGCAATACCTCCCGGAATATCCCTTGCTTCTATATTTCCCACGAAATTTATGTCGGTTTCCTTAAGAAGCTTAAATGCCTCGTGTCTAAGAGCGTCGCCCTTATGGTCCTCCGTTCCTACATTTGCAAGTCCTACTCTCGGATTTTTTAAACCGAGAATACTTTCCATATACACCGAACCCATTATACCATATTTTCTCAGGGTTTCTGCCATAACATTTACATATGCACCGCCGTCTATAAGTATAAACGGTCCATTTGAAGTCGGCATTATAGGTGCAAAAGCTATACGCTCTATACCGTTGATTTCCTTAACATACCTGTGTGAGCCCAAAACCAATGCTCCGCTGTTTCCGGCACTGACAAAGGCATCGGCCTTCCCGTCTGCCACGAGTCGCAGTCCCTCCGCCATTGAGCTGTTCTTTTTCCCCCTAAACACTTCTCTCGGGTCATCCTCCATGGTTATTGCACACTCCGCATCAAAGATTTCAAAGGAGGAAATATCGAGTCCGTTTTCATTTGCACAATTTTCTATATCACTTCTATTTCCGACCATGGCAACAGCCGCATCAGGATTTTCCTCCAAAGAAAGAATACAGCCCTTGATAATTTCCAAAGGAGCATTATCTCCGCCGAATGCGTCAACCAATATTTTCATAAAACCAACCTTTCAATAATAAAACTCTTACCAATTTATATATCACCGAATATCTCCAAGTATTTTATCAAGACATTCAAGTGCCCTATTTGCATATTTCCCTGCTCTTTCCCTTTTATCCCTTATATACTTTTCAAGAGGAGGGAGTATTCCTAAATTTGCACCCATAGGCTGGAAATCCTTTGTCTGCGAATTTGCTATATAGTCACTCAATGCACCAATCATTGTTTCCCTTGGCAGAATTACGGATTTTTTTCCTTCAAGCCGCCTTACTGCATTTATTCCCGCAATAAGTCCCGATGCGGCAGATTCCATATACCCCTCGACACCCGTCATCTGACCGGCAAAAAACATATCTGCATTATCCCTAACCGAAAAATCAGCATTAAGTATTTTTGGAGAATCGATAAAGGTATTTCTGTGCATTACGCCGTAGCGGACATACTCTGCGTTTTTAAGTGCAGGTATCATGCCAAAAACCCTTTTCTGCTCGGAAAATTTAAGGTTTGTCTGAAATCCGACAAGATTATACATACTTTTTTCCGAATTTTCCGTTCTCAGCTGAAGCACCGCCCACGGTCTGTGTCCTGTTCCGGGGTCACGCAGTCCTACAGGCTTCATAGGACCGAAACGCAATGTATCAAGCCCCCTCTGTGCAAGTATCTCAACCGGCATACAGCCCTCGTAAACTTTTGGATTCATAACATCAACATCATGTCTCGGAGCCCTTTCAGCAGATACAAGTTCAGCATAAAATGCTTCATACTGTTCCTTATTCATTGGACAATTAATATATGCATCAGTTTCTCCCCTGTCATAGCGTGAAGCAGCAAACGCATTTTTCATATCTATACTTTCTGCGGTCACTATGGGGGCTGCTGCATCAAAAAAATGAAGTTCACCGCCGAACAGCTTATTGATTTTCTCTGAAAGTGCATCACTTGTAAGCGGACCTGTTGCGATAACTGTAATTGCATCACCAGGCAGCTCTGTTATTTCACATTCTATAACCTCAATCAATGGATGATTTTTTATTTTATTAGTAACATTCGCCGAAAATATATCCCTGTCAACTGCCAATGCTCCCCCGGCAGGCACAGAACAGCCATCGGCTGTAGTCACCAGAAGGGAGCCAAGCCTTCGCATCTCATGCTTAAGTAAACCGGCAGCACTTTCAAGCCTTGAAGCCTTTAGTGAATTTGAGCATATAAGCTCACAGAAATTATCGCTTTTATGTGCAGGAGTTTTTTTATGCGGTTTCATTTCATAAAGTCTGACATTAACTCCTCTTTCGGCTATCTGCCATGCAGCCTCGCAGCCTGCAAGACCTGCACCGAGAACATTTATATACATTCTGACACCTCAAATATCGAATCCATAATATATTCGTTTCCATTTTAGCACAATTTGCCGATAATATCAATAAGCAAAAATCAATTTGTATTTACAAAACCTGATGAATTACTTCTGTTTTTAATAAGACTGTCATATCAAATAAAAAACTAACCGTATGTCTTTCAAAACAAACGGTTAGTATATCATTACTAAGGTTTAGAAAACCAAAATAAATTTTTGAAAAGTATTTTTAATATCCGTATCATTCACACTCTTATCAAACTTAACAGTAAATCCTACAGTGCGTCGGTAACCATAAGCAGACTGCAGTAACTGCTATTATACAATACGGATGGCACAGCATCCTTAGGCTGCCGTGCTTTTACTTTTCCGATTCACCGAGTTCTTCCGCAATTTCCATAATTCTCATGAGCCTGTGGTTTACACCCGATCGACTTATCGGCATACTTAGTGCTTCGCCCAGCTCACGAAGATTATATTCGGGATATTCCTCACGCAGCTCTGCAAGCTCTCTGAGGTCATCCGACAGATATCCAAGTCCTCTTTTTTCCCTGATAATATTTATTGCCCTCAGTTGTTTTGCAGATGCAGCCGCTGTTTTATTACTGTTTGCGGTCTCGGAATTTATTTGCCTGTTCACCTTATTCCTCACGGATTTATATATCTGCTGCTGTATTATATCCAACGATGCCATTGGTGCTCCAATATATGCAAGCATATCGGCAATAAGGTCACTTCCCTTGATATAAACAACATAGCTTCCCTTTCTTCTGACAACATTAGGCTCATTTTTCATGATATCAATCTCGCTCATAAGCCTGCTCAGATCATTTGCAAGGTTCATATGAGGCACAACAAACTCCATATGATAATCCTTTTCGGGATCGGTAACATTTCCGCATACGAGGAAAGCACCCCTCAAAAAATACGGTATGTATTCCTCGCTTTCTATATTCGCACGGTTTATTCTAAGGCTCGGCGTATTATCAACATGACCGAAATAATCAAATATCCCCGCACAGTCATTAATATTCGGGACACTGAGTGTATATATATCCTTTTTCTCACTACGCTTGGTAAGAGTACAGGATATATCAACAATAGACGATGTGAGTGCCGATAACGTTTCGGAATATAAAACAGCAGCTGCTTTGCAGCCTGTTGTAAACCCTATCGCTTTTGGGGAAAAATATTTTGAAAATAAAACCATACCGTATGCAAGAGAAATTTTGCCCTTATCATCAGATATTTCCGAAACACAAAGTTCTCTTTTTGTTTCCTTTGAAAATGACATTCATATCACCTTCAGTTTTTACTTATATCTCTGTGATGTACAATAGCCCTTTGACCTGTTTCAAGTATATGCTTATATAAAACTCTTGTTAGTGTAACTGAGCGGTGTTTTCCTCCGGTGCAGCCTATTCCGATAACAAGCTGACTTTTTCCCTCGCTCAAATACAGGGGCAGAGAATAATCAACAAGATCTATCATTCTTTTGACAAATCCCTCAGATTGCTCAAACTGCATAACATAATCATAAACACAGTCCTCAAGCCCGGTGTGTTCTTTAAGTTCGGGGATATAAAACGGATTCGGCAGACAACGCACATCAAACACAAGGTCAGACTCAGCAGGCAGTCCGTATTTAAAGCCGAAAGACATACAGGTTACCGTAAGTCCCAAGGAAATATTTCCGAGGAACAGGGAGGTTATCCTCTCCTTGAGCTGGGTAGGCGATAGAAGGGATGTATCTATGACATAATCCGCACAGGCCTTTACCGGCATAAGCAGTTCACGTTCAAGACTTACTGCAAGCTCCGTCGTTGCGGAATTATCGCTTAAAGGATGTTTACGCCTCGTTTCCTTAAACCGTCTCAGCAACACATCGTCCCTTGCGTCAAGAAATAATATTTTATATTTCTTATGTACCGATCTCAGCTTATCGAGAGAGGCAAAAAGATCCCCAAATACATCGCCTGCCCTTATATCGGTAACTACTGCTATTTTCTTCATATGGTCGTCCGTAGATTTCTCACACAGTTCATAAAACGTCGGCACCAATACCGGAGGTATATTATCCACACAATAAAAACCTATATCCTCCATATTTTTCATAGCAACCGATTTTCCGGCCCCGGACAATCCGGTAATAATAATAAATTCCATCTGTACTGTCACCTGTATTCCCGCCGTCAGATTCCCGTTTTCGTATAATATCCCTTTTTAATTACGCCATCATTCAACATATTTTATCTCACAGTGCAGATTCACTCCTGTCTTTTCTCTGACTGCATCCTTAACCTTTTTAATTAGCTCCATAACATCCCTTGCAGAAGCCCTTCCGTTATTTACTATAAATCCTGAATGTTTTTCACTCACCTGAGCATCTCCGACAGACAGCCCCTTAAGACCGCACTGTTCAATCAGTGCCGCAGCATAATATCCTTCGGGCCGCTTGAATACACTTCCTGCACTCGGACGGTTAAGCGGCTGCTTTGCCTTGCGTCTCTGCATTGTATCCTGCATAAGGTAAAATATCTCATTTTTATTTTTTGGATAAAGCTTAAGTGTCACATCAAGAATAATATAATCCTTATCGGTATAGAAACTGTGTCTGTATGAAAACTCATGCTTTTCCGTATTTATTTCATTTATATTTCCGTTGCTGTCGAGATATCTTGAGGAAACCACAACGTCCTTAATCTCCCCGCCGTAGGCACCGGCATTCATATATACCGCTCCGCCCATAGATCCGGGAATACCCCATGCAAATTCCAAGCCTCCGAGACTATTATTTTTTGCATAGATGCATACTCCTGCAAGACTGACACCTGCACCGCAGCGCAAGGTATTTTTGTCTGTTATTTCCACAACATCAAAATCTCCCCCAAGCTTTATCACAACTCCTCCTATTCCTTTATCAGAAACAAGCAGATTTGATCCGAGTCCGATTATGAAATACGGAACATCAAAGCTTTTGCACGCTGCAATAACATTTTTAAGTGCATCTATGTTTTTGACCTCACAAAAACATTCGGCATTACCTCCGATACGAAAGCTTGTATGAAGGTACATCGGCTCATCTTTTTTTATTGTTACAGATTCACTCTGTATTGTTCTTATAAATTCGTCGGTTATCATAATATATTCTCCTAAATAAACAATTATATTTTTCATACCGGCTTATGTTATATAGTTATCCGGCATAAGACTGTCAGAACTCAATAGCCTTGACATCTCCTGTTCCGTCCTCATCCTCCGGATATTCAAGACCAAGTGCCGCAAATAATTCCCTTGCTGCATTATAACCCATCTTTCTCTGACGGTTATTCATGGCTGCTACCTCAATTATCACAGCAAGGTTACGACCCGGCTTTACAGGTATTGTCACGATCGGAATCTGATTATTAAGTATTTCAGTCATTTCGCTGTTCATACCCATACGGTCATATACCTTTTTGTTATCCCATAATTCAAGGTTTATAACCATATCTATCTTTTGTGACAGCTTTACAGAACCCATACCGAATATTCTTCTTGCATTAATTATACCTATGCCCCTAAGCTCTATAAAATGACGTATATTTTCAGGTGCAGAGCCTATAAGCTGTGTATTTGACACCCTGCGTATCTCCACCGCATCATCGGCAATAAGACGGTGTCCGCGTTTTATAAGTTCTATTGCCGTTTCACTTTTACCGACTCCGCTGTCACCGACAAGAAGCAAGCCCTCACCATATACTTCAACAAGAACACCGTGTCTTGTAACCCTTGGTGCAAGCTCAAGATTCATAAAATTAACAAGCTCCGCTGTAACCGAGGATGTAGGCTCAGATGTTCTCAAAACCGGTATTTTACATTTTTCCGCTGCCGACATAAGCTCTCCGTACGGTATAATACTTCTTGTTACAATTATTGCGGGCGGATCAAGCGAAAAAAGTCTTTCTATAACATGATACCTTTGCTCTGTGCTGAAGCGGTTAAGATAGCTGTTTTCGGTATTTCCGAAAAGCATTATTCTTGAATTATCAAAAAAGTCCAGAAAGCCGGTAAGCTCAAGTCCGGGACGGGTTATATCCTTTGAAAAAATTTGTATTTCATCAGGATTATTGGGCATATACGCTACATCAAGCGACAGTTCCTTTATTATTTTTGATAAGCTGACGGAAAATTTAGGTTCCAAATCAACACACCTGCCTTTGTATAGTTTACGATTATAACCATTATAACCTATTTAACCAAATATTTAAATAGTTTTTTTAAATTTATATCAAAAACGACTATCCTGTACACAAAAATATAAAATTCTAATCTAAAGCAACCGACACCACACATTTGCATACACAATCAAAAATTAATACACCCTTAAAGGCATTAACCCCCGACTCTCAGGTCAAAGAAACCGAAGAAAAGCATAATTTTTCATATTCGGATCATTTAAGGATATCTACATTTATATTAAACGCTTTCATAGCCTGTTCATATACCTTAACCGTACATTTTGCCATATACTCCGCATCCATATCCCTCACACTCCGTCTTACTATGCTTCTCATCTGACGTTTTTCATGTAGACTGAATGCGGACAGCTTTTTGAGATATTTTGCAAAGCCGGCTTCATTTTCGCACACAAATCCGTTCACACCGTCTTTTATCATATTATATGCAAATTTTTCCTTATCTTCTTTTACCAGTACAGGGAGTCCACAGGACATTGCCTCAACAAATGACATCGACATAAGGGCATCATCGGATGAACAGACGTATATATCACACGCAGAGTATATCGCAGGCATCATGTTATGTGCAACCATTCCCGTAAAATGTACCATTTCTTTTATTTTAAACCTTTTGCTCATAGACTTAAGATACTCAAGCTCTGTTCCGTCACCCACAATAAGAAGATGGACATTATCGTTTTTTTTGATATGTCTTGCAAATGCACTTAAAACAAATTCCAAATTTTTATCAACGCTGAGATCCCCGGCAAATACCGCAACAATCGCATTCTGCGGAAGTCCCAGCTTTCTTCTCAGTTTTTTTACGGCATCATCATTTGCATTTTTGTAATTGAATACGTTTCTGTCTGTAGCTGAGGGAATAAGGTTGACCTTGCGGTTCCTTCCCGCAGCACGGACAAATGATGCCGCTCGTTTATTTGAAGATGCTATAACGTTTGCGTTATCCATCATATCACAGAAATGCTTTTTTTCAATAAGAGTCTTTATTCTCCAGAGAATGACCGAGTTGTCAGATGCAAATCTGTCAAGATAATAATCATGTACCGAAAAAACAACCGGACATCTCAGCTTATCCGCTATGCTCAGGGCCATATATCCGATTTTTGTATCAGTTTGAATATGTATTACATCCGGGTCAAATTTCGTAAGAAACTTCATTACATATTTATCATTTATGTTTTTACATTGATATCCGTATTTATTCATTGATTTTTTTGCAGGACAGCGTACAACTCCGTCCTTAAATACAGATTGTTCCGTGTGAAGTGATGAGGTTACGATAATAACCCTATGACCAAGGGACTCCAGCCCCTTTTTCAGGACAGAAACATAGCTTGATATCCCACATACATATGGTACCATAACCTCGGTAAAAATTGCCACATTCATAATAATCACCGTTTATCCTGCGTATTTTGTACAACCGTATATAGTATAACATATACTCCCGATTTTCAAAAGGGGGATTTATAAAAAAATCCTTCAGTCTGTTTATATCCAAAAGGAGAAAGGCAAAAGACACAGAGAAAACTCTGTGTCTTTTGCCAAAAAGGAATAAAAAGAAAAAAGGAAAAAGGAAAGAAAAGAAATAATCGAAATTAAGTACATCCGAATATTTACT
>CANQLX010000028.1 GCA_947624835.1 uncultured Clostridia bacterium | reverse complement strand
TGCTTTGCAACAACCTTTCCAGAACTGTCCTTTGCTTCAACCCTTAAATAATATGTACCTGCCGAAGCAAATTTGAAATCGTATTCGCTGTTACTGTTATAGGAGCCTGTGTATGTCCAGGTTTTTCCGTCTATGTGGTACGAATAGCGGTACTGCACATTCCCACTATTGTACTGTGTTTTTGCTGTAAGAGTCACAGCTTCATTAACAGCAACTGTTGTCTTGTTTACTGTTGACTGACTGACATCAAGAGAGCTGACATTTGCGATATAGTCTGTGTTTGCAGAAATATCGGATTTAAGAGCCTGAGATGATATATTCTCACTTAGTGAATATACCTCATAGTTGTCTTTGTCCTCTGCGGCATTTGCCGTGGATCCAAAGCTCACAGCCATAACAGCTGTAAGAAAAACAAAAAGCAGAGATTTAGCGGTTTTTTTACTTTTCATAAAAAATCCTCCTTAAAAAAATAACCAAAACAATTATACACAAAAAAGTTATATTTTTCAATCGGAAAAATAAATTTTTATGCTTATTTATAATTTTATTTTTCAATCAGTAAAAAATCAACTGTTCCCGAAGCAACATTAGCCGCAGCTGCTTCCACATTAACATCATCACCTATTGAATAAGTCACTCCGCTTATTCTGTCAGTAATTGATATAAGACCGTCAAAATCAAAATCAGTCCCCTCAATATCGGTAAGCTTTACAAAACCCTCTATCCCATTAGGCAGCATAACAAAAATTCCGTTATTGGTCGCACCCGATACAACACCTGCATATCTTTCCCCCAGATGGTGACACATATATTCCGCAGCATAGCATTTTTCGGCATCACGCTCGGCTCTGACTGCCCGTATTTCAAAATCCGAAGAAAGCGCCGCCGATTCATCCACAAATTCACTGTAACGTTTTTTTATTGTATCTACAGGAACTCCGCTTATAAAGTCGCTCAAAATACGGTGAATTGACGTATCAGGATAACGTCTTATAGGTGATGTGAAATGACAGTAATCTGTGAGTGACAGACCGAAATGTCCGAGCGGACGGCTGCTGTATCTTGCTTTTGACATTGAACGAAGAACCTGAGTCGAAATAAGTCTTGCATATTTTGTTTCCTTTGCTGCATTTATTAGGTTGGCAAGATCTGTCTGACGTACCCCTTCCCTCAGTCTGCGTGTCTGAAATCCGCACGATGCAGCAAGCTCGGCAAGAGAATAGAGCTTGTCCGGGTCGGGAGCCTCATGCACACGATACACAAACGGTATTCCGACACTTTTGGCATAAAGAGCAGCCGCACTGTTTGCCATAATCATAAACTGTTCAATAATTTCCTCGGCTTCTCCTCTTTCTCTTGCTGATACATCAACACATACTCCGTTTTTGTCAAGGACAAACCGAAGCTCAGAGCTTTCTATTTCCAGTTCTCCCCGTCTTGAAGCTTTTTCCTTAAGGATATCCGCAAGCCTTTTTGCCTCGGAAATTACATCGGATACAGGTGAATATTTTTCCTTGATATCCTCGCTTGCACTTCCATCAAGTATGGAATTTACCTCCGAATATACCCCCCTGACCTTTGATATTATATAACTTTTTTCAAAGCGGTAATCTATGAGTTCAGCCTTTTCGTTAAGAGTCATTATGGCAGAAAACGTAAGCTTTTTTGTCCCTGCATTAAGTGAACAGCAGCCGTTTGAAATTTCCTCCGGCAGCATAGGTATAACCCTGTCGGCAAAATAAACCGATGTCCCTCTGCGGCGAGCCTCCTCGTCAAGCTTGCTTCCGTTTGTAACATAATGGGAAACATCCGCAATATGAACCTGCAGCTCCCATCCCTTTTCAAGCTTCTTAACACAAATAGCATCATCAAGATCCTTTGCGTCTGCTCCGTCAATGGTAAAAACGGGGTCTGCTGTAAAATCGGTACGCTTTGCCATTTCCTCCTCGGATATACGCTGAGCAGCCGCCATCGCAGCCTCATGCTTGACGGGAACGGGAAACTTTGTCGGAATACCGTAACTGTCTATAATAGCGTCAGAGCATATTTTAGCGGAATTACCACTGCCATATACCTTGATAACCCTTGCAAATACACCCTTTTTCTTAGCATCATAAAATATACTTGCCTTTACCTTATCTCCGTCTTTGCTTTTAAGCTCACCGCCCTGTACAATTTTCAGATTATATGCAAAATCGCTGTCAGCTATGAGGTAGGCTGTGCCTGTGCTGTTACGGGTTCTTTCTATTGTACCCGTTATCACCCTTGCACCCTTTTCAAGTATTTTATCAACCTCTCCCGACAGCCCCTTTGAGCTTTCCGTTATATTTTTCAGCAGAACCGTATCACCGGGCATTGCACCCTTTGTTGATGAAAAACGAATATAGATGTCCTCCATATCCTGAATATGAGGTTGTGCAAAGGAAAAGCTTTTTGCCTGCCTTACTATCGTTGCCGGTACATATCCCATTATTTCCGGCAATCCTACCTTTTTCCTGTTTATGACTATTTTTCCGTTCCTTTCAAGGTATGACAGGGCGTTGTTAAATTCCTCAACCTCAAGAACACCACTTATAATTTGCAGATCACGTCTTTCTATCGGCTCGGTCTGTTGCTTAAGTGCATCCAAAACCAATTCATTGACTTCCGTATTCATATTGTACCTCCTTTGCCGTTGCTTATATCATTCCCATGTTATAAAATAAATATCACTTTTTTAAATTTACATTATTCTGTCATAAACAGAATACCGAGAGTCTCTGGACCGCAATGTGAAGATATTGTGCAGCTTGCAGTTGTAATATATATATTCTCAAAGAGATTTTTATTTTTTATATGTTCATATACTATCTGTATATGGTCATCTCCTATTCCTGCATGAGTAATGAAAATCTTATCATAGCGTATATTTTCATATGACGAAAGCTTTTCATCAACATATTGCAGGAGTACATTATCAAGCTTTCCTCTGTATTTCTTGCCGACTGTCATTGAACCGTCCTTATTATCAACCTCTATACAGGGCTTAAGCTGTAAAAGATTAGCACCAAGCATGGCAAGTGTCGAACATCTTCCTCCCGCACGGAGGTAATTGAGCTTATTTATAATAAAGCTTGAATGAACTTTTTTTGTAAGCTTCTTAAGTTTTTCAACTATGTCATTTACATCAAGCCCCTGCTTTATCATATCCGCAGCCTCAATTACTATATGTGCTGTACCGGTGGATAGGTTGCAGGAATCAACCGGATATACATTTCCTACCTCCGAGGCGGCTACACAGGCATTTTGATAGGATGAGGAAAGTGCCGAACCTATATTGATATGGATAACGGTATCATCATTTTCCGTAAACTGTCTGAAAAAATCTATATATTCACCCACATTTACAGCAGCGGTTTTCGGCAGCATACCCGTGGCATCAAATTGCTTATATATTTCCTGGGGTGTTATATTCACACCGTCATCATAGCTTTTTTGTGAAACGATTATATGAAGTGGTGTATAAGCCTCAACATTATATTTATTTTTAAGCTCAGGTGTAAGGTCACAGGTACTGTCGGCCGTTAAAATTATTTTTGACATAATAAATCCTCACTCTTTATTTCCTGCGTTCTCTGCGTTTTAGCTGTCGGATATCGTTTCCTGTAAATTCGATCCTGTCAAGCATACCGATTATTCTTGACATCATTCTGGTTCCATACATCTCCTGGATTTCCTTGGCGGAAAGGTTTGAGCTTATTATTGTGGGGTGATTAGTCATCAGTCTGGTATTGAGTGTGTTATACATTACCGAGACCCCAAATTTACTTTGATATTCTGTTCCCATATCGTCAAGTATTAACAGATCACATTCATTAAGAAGCTGTTCCGTTTCAGCTTTTCTTTCCGAATTATTGCCAAATCGGTCGTTTTCAAGACGTGATACAATATTCGGAGCGGAAACATAAATCACTCCATAACCCTTGTCTATAACAGTCTGTGCAATGGAAAGTGACAAATGAGTTTTTCCGAGACCCGGTCCGCCCTGAAAGATAAGGCTGTGTGACTCGGGGGAAAATTCATCAGCATATTTTTTACAGAACCTCAGAACCGACTGCATATAGTTATACGGTATCTTTCCTGATTTTTCGTCCTTTATTTTAGAATAATAATTCAGTGAAAAAGCTTCAAAGCTGCAAAGTGACAGAGGAGAACTTCTGTTAAGCTGCTCATAGGCAGTTTTTTTAAGAAGATTTTTCATGCAGCTGCACATCCTTCCGTCGATATTGCCGGTATCTCCACATTTATCGCACACATACCATTCCTCAAGATAATTCTTGGGAAGATTGTTTGATATAAGCAATTCGTCAAGCTCCTTTTGCAAACCAAGACTTCTGCCCTTAAGAATTTCAAGCTCTTTACGTACATCTGAACCCATTATTACCCTTTTTCCTGCGGAAACGGAAATCGTTACAAGTTCACGCTCAATTTCACGGGCACGGGGACAAATATCATACAGGCGGTTCCTTCTTTTTTCAAGTTCCTGCTCTGCATATAATTTTCTTTGTTCCATCTCCCGACCGGCAAGCTCGTAAACCTCACTACTGTATCCCATCACAGACCCTCCTCATCTATTATACTTGTACTTTCGTATTCGGAAATATCGTAGGTTGCCCCATACGGTTTTTTCTCCCTAGACTTATTTCCCTTGTTCTTTTCTGCATCAGCCTGCTCAGGTGTGGAAATTCCGCTGCTGAACCATCTGTTAAGTATAGAATCCACATATTTTGGTATATATTTATTTTTTGAATCAACACAGATTTCATATGCCTTTCTGATCATATCACCTGAAAACTTCCATATATTCATCCATCTGTCGGCATATTCCGTTTCCTTTTCTGTTGGGGAATGTTGCTCTAATCCCAGTATTTTTTGTACTGCAGCCGCAGCATTCCTTCCGCTTGTGAGCTGTTGTATTCTTTTTTCTGCCTGTTCAAGTGTTGTAATTTCATTATCTGCCCACGATATGGCCATTTTTTCTATATATCTTATATTGCATTTTTGTATATCAGCGGCATACTGCATGAGCATTATGATTACCTCCACAGGCAGACCATCCGATTCATGTATCATAAGAAGAGTTGCTTTATCGTTACTGTTGGTCGGTCTCCCGAAAATTTCGTCTGCTGACTGCATAAGATAAACAATCTCAGGACTCTCGGACATACGTTTACTAAGGTACTTCATATCCGGTTTTTCGGGGCGTGAGATAATTCTCGAACTTTTTACCGGTTGTTCTGCATCGGTTTTCTGTGGCTCACTGTTATTTGTTTCCTTGCCCTTTTCGGCAGCACGGTCATCCTGCATAGACGTGGGGGAATTTTCGACAGTTTTTTCATCCCGGTCTGTGGGCTCAATTATACCGTCACTTATTTTAATAATCCCATTTTCTTCCCAGTAAAGCATACTATCCCTTACATCCGCTGCCTGCATTGACAGGGATTTTGCTACGTCATCAACTGTGAAGCCTTCCCCTGCATGACGCAGAAGCCATAATATTACCTTCAGCTGTACACCTCCGGCAAGCTTAAGGTGAAGATCCACCAAATCGCTCGGTACGGCAAATACACTTCCCCATGAGCCGAGATTCAATTTATATTCCATTGTTTTTACCTCAAATCATAATATTACATTAAACAGTATAGCACAAATTCAATTACAAGTATATACAAACAATTCCGAAAACTCTGTTTTTCAATTATTTTTCCCATTGTCTGTATATACTCTGACCTCATGCATAAGCTCGTTATGTGAATTATTCAATTCACCATTTATAACACCTTCAAGTAAATGTTTAAGTATTCTTCCTATTGTCTTACCATCCGTGATTCCTATATTTATAAGATCAATACCTTTCACACGGAGCGTTTTTAAATTATATTCCTGACCGTCTGCCGTCTGTTTATAAAATAATTCTTCAAGATTCTTTATATACTCAAGCTTTTCATCCAACAAATCGGGGTTCTGTCCCATTGCATCGGCTCTTTTTAGCTGCATAAGTTCATTAAAATTATCCACTCCCACCTTTGAAATAAGTCTGCGGACATTTTTTGCATTTACCTCCGGCCGCACATCATGATATTTTATGAGCATACATACTTTATCAATAGTTTTGTTATCAAGCTTAAGTCTTTTCATTATTTCCCGTGCCTTTTCTGTCCCTCTTTCGGGGTGACCATGGAAATGACCTGTTCCCGTTTTATCCAAAGAATAGCATTCAGGCTTTGCTATATCGTGGAAAAGTGCGGCAAGCCTTGATATTTTACCGTGTGGGGAGTTTGCAATAACCTTAACCGTATGCGTCCATATATCGTATATATGGTGTGGATTATGCTGTTCAAAACCGATCATTTTCTCAATTTCAGGTATGAAGATACATATGACATCGGCATATCCGGTCAATACCTTTTCGGTATAGTCACCGTCAATTATACCCAAAAGCTCGCTTGCTATTCTTTCCGCCGATATATTCTTAAGAAGATCTGCATTTTTGTGTATTGCATCAGAGGTTTTTTTCTCAATTTCAAAACCGAGTCTTGCGGAAAAACGCAGAGCACGAAGTATTCTCAGACCATCCTCCCTAAATCTTTTATCAGGATCTCCGACACATCTTATAATTTTGTTTTTAATATCATTTTCGCCGCCGAAATAATCACATAAGCCCCTATCGTAATTGTATGCCATAGCATTAACCGTAAAATCCCGTCTTGCGAGATCCTCTCTGAGCGACCCGACAAAGGTTACGCTTTCGGGGCGGCGATTATCTCTGTATATTCCGTCAATCCGGAAAGTTGTTATTTCATAAAGACCGTCAACAAATTTAACGGTTACGGTTCCATGCTTCAATCCGTTTGTAACAATGTTTGTTTTTCCAAGAACGGCAAGTGTTTCCTCCGGCAATGCGGAGGTACAAATATCCCAGTCATGTGGGACAAGTCCCATGATACTGTCACGTATACATCCACCCACCGCATATGCCTCAAAGCCTGCCGATTGTATCATTTCTATTATTTTGTTTACATTCTGCGGAATTTCTATTTTCATATCTACCTCTTAAAAAATAAGCATCTTCAACGATGTACATTGAAGATGCCTGATTGCAAAAAACCATATTGCCGTATCATTCTGCGGTTGATGAAGCTGTATCACTATTCGCACTTACCTGTGAAACCTCAGTGCTGCTTGCTTCCGTATCTGCAACGTTGCTTTCAACTGCACTTGCCACGCTGCTCTCAACTGCACTTGCCGTACTGTTATCTGCTGTACCCTCAACACTGCTATCGGCTGCAGCAGAACCTTCTTCGGATGAACTGCTTACCGATGACTCATTATTGCCGGATTCACCACTCACACTGCTTTCAGCAGAAGCTGAGGACTCATCAACGCTTGCCTCACTTGCAACAGAGCTTTCCGAAGAGGCAGCATTCTCATCAATACTATTACCTCCTATGCCGAAGAAAGAAAGTGCATTCAAAACAACAACCAATATAAAGAAGGTGATAGCACAATATTTCGTTACCCTTGCAAAAATCGCATCAGCTGTACGGGCCTTACCCTTGGAAAGGAAAGAATCGGCTCCTCCCGTCACAGTTCCTAGACCTGCCTGATGTCCCTCCTGCAATATAATGACAATTACCATTATTATTGACAGTATAAGCACCAAAATACCTACTATTATCTCCCAAATTCCCATTATATTAAATCCCCCATTCTTTTATACTCAACATACCTGTTTATGATAACACATAATTAAAATAAAATCAAGTGATTTAAGATTTAAAATTGCAATTTTTCTTAAAATTTTCCAATAATATTTTTATGTAATCTGCATATCATACTACTGTCGGGAAAAAACAGACGGATCCGGGCAAAAGCTCAGGATAAAAAACGACTGTACCCGATAAATAAGCTGCAAAAAAGCTGAAAAGCCATAAGGCAGAAAAAAGAAAATAATTCTGTCCGTTTCCGCTGCTTCGTATTACTGAGGCAGCGGAAAATTTTTCAGAATGTCATTTGCTCAGCTTCACTTGATTTAGGCAGTTGACCTGTTGAAGGCAGAGTTTTTGCTCTGTAGCGTTCGGGATCACTTATCATACCGTCAACGAAAAGCTTTGCGGATATGATTCTGTGACCCTTTCTCTGCTTCATTACTGCTACTCCCTGGGTGGATCTTGTGGATTTTGTAAGCAGATCTTTGGCTTTGAATATCAATGCCCTGCCTGATGTTGAAAGTAAGACTATATCACTCTCATCATCGGGTGCATAGCAAATAGCTGCAAGTCTTTCCTTTTCAGAATATGCTCCGGTAAGCTTTTTGCGGTTGGTTTTTGTCGCATAGGCTTCAAGAGCTACCTTGGCAACCTTTCCGCTTTCAAATACAAAAAATACATAACCCTTATAATCCTTTGTTGGTACCATATATATGGCATTTTCGCCCTCGTCAAACGACAGCTTTGTTGGGATATAGTCGCCAAGAACGCTTGTCTTGGTATCGCTGAAATCAGAGCCCTTTGCCTTATACGCCTTTGCCATATCGGAAAAGAATATTATGTCTGTGTTATTTGTTGTCTCTATATGCTCGATTATCTCGTCGCCCTCTTTAAGCTTATGCTCACCACTCATACGCAAAGACTGGGGAGTTATCTTTTTAAAATAACCCTCTTTTGAGAAAAACAGATTTACAGCATAATCAGGCACTTCCTCAACTGTTTCGTCGTCCGCTATATCGTCGGCACTGATTATCATACTTCGGCGGGGCTGACCGTATTTTTCCGCAATTTCCGAAAGCTCTCTTATAATTATATTCTTGATTTTTGTTCTACTGCTAAGAATGTCTTCAAGCTCGGAAATTTCCTTTTCAAGCGATGATATATCCTCCGTGCGTTTAAGTATATATTCACGGTTAAGGTGACGCAACTTTATTTCCGCAACATATTCGGCCTGTATTTCATCTATCCCGAAACCTTTCATAAGATTAGGAACAACCATTACCTCTTCTTCGGTATTTCTTATAATGCTTATTGCCTTATCTATATCAAGGAGTATTCTTTCAAGACCACGCAAAAGGTGGAGTCTGTCCTGTTTCTTGTGGAGGTCAAAATAAGTTCTGCGTTTCACACATTCAATTCTGAAGGCCGACCATTCGTTCAGCATTTCCCGTACTCCAAGTACCCTCGGAGTACCTGCAATAAGCACATTGAAATTACACGCAAAGCTGTCCTCAAGCGGAGTCATCTTATAAAGCTTAGACATGAGCTTATCGGGATTTACTCCCCTTTTTAGGTCAATGGTTATTTTAAGACCGTCTATACCTGTTTCATCACGTATATCCGATATATCCTTAAGCTTTCCCTGCTTTACAAGATCAATTACCTTTTCAATTATCGCCTCTGAAGTCGTTGTCTGCGGAATTGATAAGACATCTATACAATTTGCAAATTTATCATATACATATCTTGCCCTCAGTCTTATACTTCCTCTGCCTGTTTCATATACACTGCGCATTGTCTGCTCATCATATACAATCTGTGCACCGCCTGTGAAATCAGGTGCCACCAGAGTTGACATAATATCAAAATCAGGGTCACGCAAAAGACCTATTGTCGTATGACAAACTTCCGCTAAGTTAAACGAACATATGGAGCTTGCCATGCCTACGGCTATACCTGTATTTGCATTTACAAGAACAGACGGAAAAGCCGCCGGCAGAAGCGTCGGTTCTTTCAATGTATTGTCATAGTTATCAACAAAATCAACTGTATCCTTATCTATATCACGAAAAAGCTCATTACATATCGGATCGAGTTTTGCTTCAGTATATCTTGACGCTGCCCATGCCATATCCCTGCTGTAAAACTTTCCGAAATTTCCCTTTGAATCTACAAACGGATGCAGAAGTGCCTCATATCCCCTGCTGAGTCTTACCATTGTATCGTATATAGCCGCATCTCCATGTGGGTTAAGCTTCATTGTCTGTCCAACTATATTTGCCGACTTAGTTCTTGTCGCACCTAAAAGACCCATTTTATACATTGTATATAAGAGCTTTCTGTGTGATGGCTTAAAGCCGTCTATCTCGGGAATAGCACGGCTTAATATTATACTCATTGCATAGGGCATGAAATTTTCCTCAAGTGTGGAAACAATCTTTTCCTCAACAACTTCCCCTGCACCCTCAATATATCCTTGTATTTTCTGCGCCGGTGCAGATGTATTTGTTTTTTTTCTTTTCGCCATAATTCTTTTTCTCCTACCCGGTTAATAATTCCAAAAATCTGTTTTTCTCTATATTCGTTCACTGATTATATATTCGTCATGATGCCTATATAAAAAAATTAAATATGATACAGGCTAACATCGGAGTAACCATCAGTCCTCCCAAAACACTCATACAAAATCCGATTTTTTTATATTTTGTTTTTTTGTTTATGATTATTCCTGCAACAGTCGGAAGTATTCCGAATGATGTAAACAAAGACCACCCGACCATAACGATCGCTAAACCTATAAAAGCCATAATTAACCTCCATATGTTATGAAACGTCAAGGTCGTCAATATACTTAGCTCCGTTTTCAATTATATAATCCCTTCTCACGGCAAGATTATCACCTAAAAGTATATCGAACATTTCCGATGTCATTGCCGCATCATCGGGCAATACTTTTATAAGACGGCGTGTATCGGGATTCATTGTCGTAAGGCTCATCATATCGGGCTCATTTTCACCCAGTCCCTTTGAACGCTGTATTGTGAATTTATTGTTGCCAATTTCCTTTACAAATTTCTCCTTTTCGGCTTCGGTATAAGCAAAATATACCTTATCCTTTGCGGTAATTTCATAAAGCGGTGATTCAGCAATAAATACCTTACCCTCCCTTATAAGTGTCGGTGCAAGACGATATATCATCGTAAGCAGAAGTGTACGTATATGGAATCCGTCTACATCTGCATCTGTACAGAATATTATCTTGTTCCACCTGAGAAGTTCCATATCAAATGATGCAAGATCCTTGTTCGCCTTGGATTTTACCTCTACTCCGCATCCGAGTACCTTGAGAAGATCTGTTATTATCTCACTTTTGAATATCTTATTGTAATCAGCCTTAAGGCAGTTGAGTATCTTACCCCTTATTGGCATTATGGCCTGAAAGTCAGGGTTTCTTGCTTGTTTACACGCACCAAGTGCCGAATCACCCTCAACAATGAATAATTCACGCTCACTTTTATCCTTGCTGCGGCAGTCAACAAATTTTGCCACCCTTCCTGTCATATCCATATTTCCGGCAAGTGTTTTCTTGATATTCAGCCTTGTTTTTTCCGCACTTTCACGGCTTCTTTTATTTATAAGCACCTGTGCGGCTATTTTATCAGCATCAAGCTTATTTTCTATAAAATATACCTCAAGCTGATGTCGGAGATACTCTGTCATGGCATCTTGTATGCCCTTGTTTGTTATAGCTTTTTTCGTCTGATTTTCATATGATGTAACACTTGAAAATGAAGATATAACTATAACAAGGCAATCCTTTACATCATCTATATTTATTTTCGATTCATTTTTTGAATATTTTCCATTTGCTTTAAGATAGGAATCTATCGCATATACGAATGAATTTTTGACAGCCTTTTCCGGTGCGCCGCCGTATTCAAGCCATGATGAATTATGATAATATTCCGCTGTACTTACCTTATTTGAAAATGCAAGTGCAATATTAATTTTTGTTTTATATTCCGGCTTATCCTCACGGTCACGAACCATTTTTTCTGTCTGCCAATACTGCACCGAGGATATACCTTCCTCTCCGACAAGTTCTCTTACATGATCCTCAATACCGTTCTGATATATAAATTCCTGCTCCTCAAAGCCTCCCTCAGCTTTTTCCGAGCGGTACAGGAAAAGGATACCGGCATTTACTATCGCCTGGCGCTTTATCGTGTCAATAAAGTATTCATCTGTAATATTTATATCGGTAAATACCTCTATATCAGGCTTCCATTTTATTTTTGTACCTGTTTTCTTACCGGTATATTTTTCTTTCCTGAGTCCGCCTACATTTTCCCCATGCTCAAATCTGAGTGTGAAAAGTGTTTCATCACGGCGAATCTCGACCTCCATATATTCCGATGAATACTGCGTTGAGCAAAGTCCCAGACCATTCAGACCAAGGGAAAACTCATAGTTTTCAGCTTCACTGTTATTATATTTTCCTCCTGCATAAAGCTCACAGAAAACAAGCTCCCAGTTATACTTTTCCTCATTTTTATTATAATCAACAGGTATGCCTCTGCCAAAATCCTCAATTTCTATCGAATGGTCGGCATATTTTGTTACTATAATTTTCTTGCCGTAGCCCTCTCTCGCCTCATCTATGGAATTTGAAAGTATCTCAAATGCGGAATGTTGACAGCCCTCTATTCCGTCCGAGCCAAATATAACAGCCGGACGCTTTCTAACTCTGTCAGCACCCTTAAGCGAGGTTATGCTTTCATTTCCGTATTCCTGTGTACCTTTCTTTGCCAATGTTTTTTCCCCTTTTCATATATGTAAATTGTAATTCAATACTTTTCCACAATGCTTTTGAAATAATTAAGCATCCAGTTTTCAAAGGTCATATTGTATAGATGTACTCTGTCATCAATACTGAATGTAAATGCGGCAACCTGTCCCTTATATTTTCCTGAGCAAATAAGATAAACGGGATTTTTGCCGTCCTCTGAGGAGCATATTTCAATAAGTCCGTTATACAGTTCTGTTGAAATTCGGCTGTAATCCCCTCCGCTTGCATATGCCCGTCCTAAATTTTCATACCACTCAAACCATTTTTCCTCATCCTCGGCAAAATCTATAACAGGGGAAATTCCTTCAATAGTATAGGTTATTTCATGGTAATCCTGCCTTGTCCTTATCAAGGCATAGCTGCATTTTATCGGAGAATGACACAGGTAATTATTCAGCTCAACCTCGTCAAGCGAATAAAGACCGCCCTCCGGACCTGCTCCGCCGTTTCCTACCTGTGTAAGATAATTGACATAACCCACGGGAAGCTCTATTTTATGCTTTTCCTCAAAGCTCTTAATCATTGATATCGGTGCAACGGGAGAAAATCTGTATTTATGCTTATGTGCACCGTATTCATTCAACTTATTATCATGCTCCCTTGCTTTGTTTGCAAGTCCGATAAGCTGTAATGAAAATGAAGAAAGCTTTGGCAGCTCGGGTTCGGCAACCTGCTTTATCATGTCAAGACCTTTGATATTATGCTGTTCTCCGAGAATATTTATATTATCAAAGGGAAGCTCTTTTTTTTCCGCACGCTTAATTTCTTCCTCCTCGGAAACATCTTCCCTGATATCATCCTCATCCTCAACAGGCCGTATCATATCAAGACCCTCGATATCGACCTTACTATTTTCCTCTATCTTTTTAATTTTGTCAAGACCTGTAATATCGGATTTTTCAATATTTTTATTTTTTTCAGGTATTTCCATATCATTCCCACCCCTGAATTTTTATGTTATATTCTCTGAAACCATAAGGGTAATTTCCTTTATGCTTTTTAGATCTTAATCTCCCTGAAGCTCCTTTATTTTATCACGGAGATATGCTGCGTGTTCAAATTCAAGCAGCTTTGCCGCAGCTTTCATTTCCTTTGTAAGCTGTGCAATAAGCTTTTCCCTCTCTGCCTTGCTAAGCTTTGTCTTACCCCTGAGCTTTTTATCACTCCTTGTGGATATCTCTATGATATCGCTTACCTTTTTCGTTATTGTTTTCGGAGTAATACCATGTTCCTCATTGTACTTCATCTGTATTGCACGGCGTCGCTCTGTTTCTGTTATCGCCTTTTCCATGGACTCAGTAACCTCGTCCGCATACATAATTACCTTACCCTCGGCATTTCTTGCAGCCCTACCTATCGTCTGTATAAGCGAGCGTTCACTCCTAAGAAAGCCCTCCTTATCGGCATCAAGTATTGCTACAAGTGAAACCTCCGGAATGTCAAGGCCCTCACGCAAAAGATTTATTCCGACAAGTACGTCAAATTCTCCGAGTCTCAGATCCCTTATTATTTCCATTCTCTCAACCGTATCAATATCATGGTGCATATATCTTATCTTTATACCCATAGTGGTGAGATAATCTGTCAGATCTTCCGCCATTTTCTTTGTAAGAGTCGTAACAAGAACCTTCTGCTTTTTTGCTGTGCGTATATTAATTTCCGATATGAGGTCATCCATTTGTCCCTCAACAGGGCGTACGCTTATCTCAGGATCGAGAAGTCCTGTCGGTCTTATGACCTGCTCGGTTACCTTACCGCTTTTTTCAAGCTCAAAATCTCCGGGAGTTGCACTTACAAATATTGCCTGATTAATCCTTGCATAAAACTCATCAAAATTAAGCGGTCGATTATCGTATGCGGACGGCAGCCTGAAGCCGTATTCCACAAGATTTTCCTTTCTTCCCCTGTCGCCGCCGTACATTCCCCTTACCTGTGGGAGCATTACATGGGATTCGTCAACAAACAGCAGATAATCCTCGGGAAAATAATCAAGAAGCGTATACGGCACACTTCCCGGCTTCCTTCCCGAAAGCACACGGGAATAATTCTCTATTCCGCTGCAAAAGCCTATTTCCCTGAGCATTTCTATGTCATACCTTGTACGCTGCTCAATTCTTTGTGCCTCAAGAAGTTTGCCCCTGTCCTTGAAAAATTTTATTCTTTCCCCAAGTTCCCTTTCTATTTCCTTTATTGCAATTTCTATTTTTTCCTTTGGCACAATATAGTGTGAAGCCGGATATATTGCCGCATGACGAAGGTCTGCTCTGCGTTCTCCCGTCATGGGATTTATCTCGCTTATCCTGTCTATCTCATCACCGAAAAATTCTACCCTTATTATGGAATCAGCAGATGCTGCCGGAAAAATTTCCACAACATCACCACGTACACGGAATTTATTTCTTGTGAAATCTATATCATTTCTTTCATACTGGAGCTCAATAAGCTTTTTAAGAAGCTCATTTCTCGGCTTTTCCATTCCCGGGCGGAGGGATATTACCATATTACGATAATCAATCGGATTACCGAGAGAATATATACAGGATACGCTCGCAACTATTATAACATCGCGTCTTTCTGAAAGGGCTAGTGTTGCGGAATGTCGAAGCTTATCTATTTCATCATTTATTGCACTGTCTTTTTCTATATAGGTATCTGTTGTCGGTACATATGCCTCGGGCTGGTAATAATCATAATAAGAAACAAAATATTCAACGGCATTATCAGGGAAAAATTCACGAAACTCACTGCAAAGCTGTGCCGCAAGTGTTTTATTATGTGCAAGAACCAATGTGGGGCGGTTAAGCTGTGCAATAACATTTGCCATTGTAAAGGTTTTTCCTGAGCCTGTAACGCCAAGAAGTGTTTGTTCCCTGTTTCCTGCCCTTACACCCTCAACAAGCTCCGCAATAGCGGCAGGTTGATCACCTGTCGGCTTATAACTCGACACAAGCCTAAACTTATCCATAACTACACCCCATTCTGTTTTTACTACTTTTCTTTGATACGCTTACCAGTGATATGCTCAACGGTAAGCTCCAGACACTGTACATTATTTCCGTGTTTCCTTATTTCATTCTCCGTATATTCGTTATCATCAATAAATTTATGCATCAATCTGCGGCAGATATCAAGTGCCCTGTTATGATCGCCAATAATTTTTATTCTGCCGAAAACTATAACGCTTTTGAAATTGAGGTACCATTCTCCGTCATTCCTGTAACCTCCGTCATATACACAGAACGACGCTTTATCACAATTCTTTATTGCATCTGTCTTATGCCCTTCCTTACTTCCATGAAAACATATAGTACCGCTTTCCTCACAGTAAAGATAATTTATCGGAATTCCGTATGGGTATCCATCATCACCCAAGAGGGAAAGTACACCTCTTTTCTGATTTTTCAGTATTTCTATGCACTCTCCGTCCGTAAGCTGCTGATTGAATCTTCTCATTTTTCTGAACATATCATAACCTCATTAATATTTATTTTAATCCCTTTTTTTCCTCAGTACAGAACCGGCAGGAATCTCTGTCCTGCTCGGAAAAACAACTTTTTGCATGGCATGAGGAGCAACGTCTATCCTTTCTCCCCTGTCATTTTCCAAATAATCAACCGTAATTTCAAACGGCATTCCGCTCGGAGGAAGAACATCAAGCGTATCGCCCGCAAAAAATCTGTTTCTCTGAGTCAGATATGCTGTATTATTCTTATATTCATCACATACCGCAACAACATCATAGTGACGTATATATCCCCCGTTATCCGTTACCTGTCCCGGTTCTCCCCCAAAGAAAAAACCTGTGCTGTATTCTCTATGGCTTACCTTCTCAAGTTCCTCCCTTATCCACGGTGACAGCGACTTTTTACCGCTGTACCTAATACATTCGTCTATTGCATGACGGTATGCATTTGTAATAACTGAAACATAATATGCCGATTTAGCCCTGCCTTCGATTTTCAGACTGTTTACACCCGCATTTATAAGCTCAGGGATATGCTCAATCATACACAAATCACGTGAATTGTACAGGAATGTACCGTTTTCGTTTTCCTCAACCGGGAAATACTGTCCTTCCCTATGCTCCTCATAAAGATGATATTTCCAACGGCACGGCTGAGCACAGTCACCCCTGTTTGCATCTCTGCCTGTCATATAGCTTGATATAAGACATCTCCCGGAAAAAGAAACGCACATAGACCCGTGAACAAAGGCTTCTATTTCAAGCTTATCAGGAATTTTTGCACGTATATCCGCTATCTCGTCAAGGCTAAGTTCCCTTGCAAGCACCACCCTTGAAGCACCGGATTCATACAGGAAACGTGCCGTCTGATAATTAACTATACCCGACTGTGTTGAAACATGACGCTCTACCTTTGGTGCATATTTTGCAGCCATTGACATTACACCGAGGTCGGCAATAATAAATGCGTCCGCACCTGTATCCTGTACGGTTTTTAAAAATTCGGGCAGCCGTTCTATCTCATCATTTCTCGGAAGCGTATTACAGGTGACATATATCTTTACGTTTCTTCGGTGTGCTTTTTCTACTGCTGCTTTAAGTTCATCGGGATCAAAATTTTTTGATGCGGTACGCATACCAAATTCCGTACCTGCAAGATATACTGCATCCGCACCGAAATCAATAGCACTGTCAAGACATTCTCTATCCCCGGCGGGAGCAAGTAGCTCCGGTTTATTCATAATTACAACCTCCGCCATATCATTAATTACTTACATTTGCCTACGTTTCTCTGTATTATAACATTTATGGGAACGAATTGCAACGGAAAATAGTATTATTGGGTATGCCACGGAATAATTGTACAGTTTATTGTGCTATCGGATTTTATAGTCAAAATAACATCAGACCATGTTAAAAACTGATATGTGTGAGTGATAAACTCTAATATATTAATTACTTACTAAAAAAATAATCACCTTTTATCAAATTATAGGCTATTTTGTGCGTCATAATTTTGTAGTAAAAGGACGTTTCCGTTAAGTTACATAATTTTTTATATTTAAAATAATAAAAATTTAATAAAACAGTTGCATTTTTGATTGGTTTTGTGTAAAATGTATATAGGAGTTTTGCGGGCTTGTGTTTTCCGTAGCTTTTTCGGATGTTGCCTGCAGACATTATTCAATAAAATAAAATTTAATATTTCTATTACAAAGTGAGGTAACAAGATATGTCCAACAGATTATTTCAGGGTGTTATACACCAAATGAGAGATACCATAGACAGAACAATAGGTGTTATTGATGAAACCTCAGTGGTTATTGCGTGCAGTGAGCTTGGAAAGATTGGCGAGGTGAACGAACATATAACCTCGGAAATGCTTACATCGGCAGCACCGTTTGTTCTCAATGGGTATACATATAAGTCCTTCGGGAATAACCCGAGAAATGAATATGCCGTTTTTGTTGCCGGAAATGATTATGCCGCTCAGAAATATGCGGCTATACTTGCCATTTCTCTGGGAAGCATAAAACAATATTATGACGAAAAATATGACAGGGGCAATTTTATTAAAAATGTAATTCTTGATAATATTCTTCCGGGAGATATATATTTGAAATCAAGGGAGCTTAAATTCAATTCCGATGTCACAAGGGTTTGTATGCTCATAAAAATATCCTCAAAGACAGATATCTCGGCATTTGATGTCATTCAAAATCTTTTCCCGGATAAGTCAAAGGATTTTGTCATCAATATAAATGAAACGGATATAGCACTTGTCAAAGAAATAAAGCAGGACATAGATTCCAAGGATCTCGAAAAGCTTGCAAGCTCTATTGTTGATACTCTTTCGGGAGAATTTTATACTCACTGTGTGATAGGTATCGGAACACCTGTTACGGGCATTAAGGATCTTGCACGTTCGTTCAAGGAGGCTCAGGTTGCACTTGAGGTAGGTAAGGTATTTGATACGGAGCGTTCCATTGTAAATTATGATAAGCTCGGAATAGCAAGACTTATATATCAGTTGCCTACAACTCTTTGTGATATGTTCCTTAAGGAAGTATTCAAGAGAGGCTCCATTGAATCACTCGATCAAGAAACATTGTTTACAATACAGCGTTTCTTTGAAAATAATCTTAATGTTTCCGAAACATCAAGAAAGCTTTTTGTACACAGAAATACACTTGTTTACAGACTTGAAAAAATCAAAAAGCTCACCGGTCTTGATTTAAGAGAATTTGAAGATGCTATTATCTTCAAGGTAGCACTTATGGTAAAGAAATATCTTTCCTCCAACCCGATAAAATACTGATAAATACATTGGGACGTTTGGCTATGAAGTTTGATTTTCGGCTCACCGAGTTCACATTCTGACGGTCTTTTTATACAAGAGGGCTATCCGTCAGCACAGAACGCTTTTGCCGGTAGTCTGCAACAGCTTACTTCACCGCCTGCGGCGGCAGTTGTTTGGCATAATATAAAAAAACGATTACAAGTAATATAAAAACCGATTACACGGGGGCTCGCTTAAGTTTGTTTAAACTTAATGTGTCAGTCCCTTTGCTTTTTAATCTGTTTTCCGATAAATTTTTCATTTATATTTGACGTTCCGAACATTATATTGTATAATTAGGTAAAGGCATTGTTAATTGAATGGTTACACATATATGTTTATTAAAGGTGAGATACAAATGATACATCTTGAAAATGTTTCTAAAGTATACCCGAACGGTACAGAGGCTCTCAAGAATATTACTCTTGATATCGAACAGGGTGAATTTGTTTTTATTGTCGGTCCATCGGGTGCGGGAAAAAGTACATTTCTAAAGTTGCTTATACATGAGGAAACAGCTACCTTCGGTAAAATAAAGGTAAGCGGCTACGATCTTATGAAGATAAAGCAAAGGAAGGTTCCATATCTCAGAAGAACAATGGGAATAGTTTTTCAGGATTTCCGACTTATAGATAAAATGAATGTCTATGACAACATAGCCTTTGCCATGAGAGCAATAGGTGCTCATGAAAGGGATATCAAAAAACGTGTGCGGTTTGTTATAGATATGGTCGGTCTTAACGGAAAAGAAAAATGCCGCCCGAATGAGCTTTCGGGCGGAGAGCAGCAAAGAGTAAGTCTTGCGAGGGCACTTGTCAATAATCCGGAAATGTTGATTGCGGACGAGCCGACAGGAAATATTGATCCGAAAATGTCCTTTGATATTATGAAAAAGCTTGTAGAAATAAATAACAGAGGTACGACCATAATAGTTGTTACCCATGAGCATGAGCTTGTTAAGGAGTTCGGGGGCAGGGTTATTATTATTAACGGCGGTGAAATAGAACTTGACAAAACCCTTCCCACAAAGTATCACCCCATGAAGAAGATAGACGATACGGACGGGAATGATGAGGAGACAGAATGATGAAGTTTACAAGCAGCAGATATCTGGTAAAGGAAGGACTCAAAAATATCTGGAATAACCGAATGATGTCTTTGGCATCAATAGTTGTTCTTGTTTCGTGTCTTGTTATAACCGGAGCAGCAGTTCTGATTTCGGCAAATGTCAACAGTCTTATTTCAACTATTGGTGACGATAATCAGATAAATGTTTACCTTGATTATCAAATATCTGACATAGATGCAATAAGGCTCGGTCCTGAAATTAAAAAAATCCCCAATGTGGATGAATGCGAATTTTATTCAAAGGATGAGGGAATTAAGGAATTTAAGGATAAGATCGGCAACGATATTTATCAGAGTATGCAGGGAGACGAAAATCCCCTTGGGCATGTATATAAAGTGAGGCTCAAGGATTTATCCAAATACAGCAGTACCATCGAAGCAATCAAGAAAATTGACGGTGTTGTCAATATAAGCGACAGAGCCGCAATCGCAAGAACACTTACAAAGCTGAATTATTTTGTTGCCATTGCAGGCTTTTGGATAGTTCTTATTCTCGGAGTTGTCACACTGTTCATTATATCAAATACCATAAAGATGACAATGTATTCAAGGCGTTTTGAAATAAGTATAATGAAATCCGTAGGTGCAACAAATACATTTGTGCGGATACCTTTCATAATTGAGGCTATGACTATAGGTTTGGTTGCGGGTATTCTTTCATCCATAGCACTTATTTGTATTTATGACCCGGTGAGAGAAAGCGCAGGTAGTATGATGTCTATGATAGCATCCTCCACAATACCTCTTGAGGATTTGTGGCTGAGAATATTGCTTGCATTTTCAGGTGCCGGAGTTCTTATAGGTGCACTCGGCGGTTTCATATCAATAACTAAATATCTGCGTAAGGAAGGAGGGGAGATTCTTGGTTGGTAAAAATAAGGTAAGGAAGCTGTTTGTAGGTATTGTCTGTGCTGCACTTTCCTCAGTTATCGCTGTGTCAAATGTATATGCATTTGATAAGGACGAAAATTCCAGAGAACATGAACAGCTTGAACAGGAAAACTCCCAATATTTAGACGATCTTGAACAAACCGAGAAAACACTCGAAGAAAAAGAGAAATACAGTGAGGAGCTCCAAAAGCAAATTTCAGAGCTCACCGTAAAGATAAAGGACAGCAACAGTAAAATTAAAAAGCTGAATAAGCAGATAAAGGAAAAGCAGGCACAGATTGATGAAAGAATAGCTGCTATTGATGACAGGCTTGATCTTCTGAAATCAAGGCTTCGCTCGCTTTATATGGCGGGTGACGTATCGACGCTTGAGGTTATTCTTCAGGCAAAGGACTTCTCTGATTTTGTTGATAAAATGGAGATAGCCCAAAGTATCGCAGCATATGATGATAACCTAATCAACGGTCTTAAGAAAGAAATGGCAGGTATCGGCGAGGAGCAGGAAAAACTCAGAGCCGACAAGACCTCTGTAGAAGCCGAGAAGAAACAGCTTGAAGACAATAAGAAGAGAATAAATACCCTTTCTTCCGAAAATGAGGCTATTATAATTGAGCTTACACAGAAAAAACAGAATACCGAGCAGGCAATAAAGGAAAATCAACAAAAACAGCAGGAGCTTGAGCAGGCACTCAGCAATTATAATAAAGAACTTGCTGAACAAGTCAGAAAACGAAAGCTTGAACAGCAACAGCAGCAATCATTGGAAAATGTAGGTAATGGTACAGATAACAATGAAACGTATATCGATACAAGCGGAAGCTATGTATGGCCGTGTCCGGGGCATACGTATCTCACCTCAACATTTGAGGAATGGAGAGGTGATGACAATCACGGAGCACTTGATATAGCGGACGGAAATATATACGGATCCTCGGTTGTTGCCTGCTGGTACGGTACTGTTATGGCTACCTACAGCGGATGTCCGCACGATTACGGAAAATGGTCAAGCTGTGGCTGCGGAGGCGGCTACGGAAACTATGTCATGATAGATCACGGAGACGGAAAGGTTTCCATATATGGTCATCTCTCCGGAGTTGCTATCTCCGAGGGAGCAGAAGTAGTTCCCGGTCAGCTTATCGGCTATGTCGGTTCAACAGGGTATTCTACGGGTCCGCATCTTCATTTTGAAATGCAGTATTACGGGGTACGTTACAACCCCCTTGATGAATATGAATAAATGAAATGCTTCAAATTGTACTGACAACACAAAAAACACCTATGGCAAAAAACATCAAGTTTTAAGTTGAATACGTTGACTGTTGTAAAAGTAAATACAGTCATCAATTACTCCCCTATTTCATCAAACGATTGTAAGCTGATTCTATTAATACACCCCGTCTTAACGATAGAGAAGAAGTTTACTGTTTTATACCGTAGGATAGTGTTTGGTTAAAGTACGCTTAGTCTGTAGTGACTTTTTCTTTGCACTTAGCA
>CANQLX010000027.1 GCA_947624835.1 uncultured Clostridia bacterium | reverse complement strand
TAGATCAAATTACGGAGGTTTTTTATTGTGAAAATGAACGGTGTGGCAATCAAATCTCTTGATGAACTGAAAAGAAATTTTTCAATATATGAACTTGTTGATGGGTATTACAGCGGAGGTCTTGAATTTTTTTTGGAAGATATCGGTGATACTGAGAAATGTATACAGATCCGAAATATTGAAAAGAATAATGCCTATCTTCTCATAAAGCTTTATCAGATACTCGGTATACCTGTTGAGCTTTCTGAGGATGAAATCAGAAAAACTTTTTCAAAGATATGATTCTCTCTATAATTTCAGCAATTTCAACTGCTTCACTGTCCGTGAGGTCAGACATAGCATTCTTTATTCTCTCAATAGCCTCATTGTTTGAGGGCCTGATATCAGATGAAATATTCAGCAATTCGTGCAGGGGAACCTTTAAGCCTCTTGATATTCTGTAGAGTGTATCAATCGTAGGACAACGCTCTCCACGTTCAACTCTCCCAAGATATGCAGGATGCATTTCGGAAGCAAGAGCAAGATCTTCCTGACTTAATTTTCTTTGCGTTCTGAATTTTTGAATTCTTTTTCCTATCAGATGAGAAATGTTCTTACGATCTATTTCCATAAAATCCCTCTTTTCTAAATGTACCTACATGATTAATTTATATGTTTTTGAATACAATTTCAACGACATTAAGAGCATATAAAAAATGAACTTAATATTGACATAATTTTGGCTACATAGTATAATTGACATGGAGGAGTTGAATTAACCATGATTTGTAGAAAATGCGGAAGGGTAATATATGAAGGCAGTCGATTCTGCAACTATTGTGGAGAAAGGGTGGATTCTTATGACGGTGAGGATTATACAGGCTCTTATACTTACAGTGAGAATGTCGGTAACACCGGACAGTTGAAATACAAAAATAATTTCGGGAAAATAGATGCGTTGGAGGATAAAAGCAGGGATGAGATTAAAAGGCAGAATGAAGCAGTAAGTTATCAACATAAAAGCAGCAATTTAAAAATCGGTATGATAGTTATCGGAGTTATTGTTTTTATTATTTTTATATCGAGTTGTATTAATGATTTGGCAAACCAAAAGCCGAAGGAAAGAGTAACGACACAGTATAACACTTATGAGGATTATATCTCAACAAGCTCTTCATATCAGTCAGATAATGTTGAAAATATAGGTGAGCCATCCGGTGATCACTCCATAGAATATGATTATTCCGGTGGGACATTGTATCTTGAAAGCGGCGAATTTTTTTCTGATGAAACCGATACTTTTGAACTTACAATCAAAAGGGTTTCTGTTGAAGTAAAATACGGTTATACATACGTATATGTTTATTGTGATGTTACAAATACTTCCCTTGATACGTGCAGATATAACCCTGTAATGAGTGTGTCTCTGGAAAATGACGGAGTCATTGATGAATGTCTTTATTCGGAAAATATGGGAAACAGCCTTGTTTCAGGGAAGACAATAAGTGACAAGCTTACATTCACCTTTGATGAATATGCAGACACGGATATAGATAATATGACCCTATCAACCGACAGCTCAACGGTAAGTCTTTATTATGATGGTGTATAAATCCTTTATATCATATTGCAAAACAGGGAATATTGTTTTTTATTAAAATTATGATTTAAAAATCCGGCGGTGATTTTTTCCGATAAGGAAAGTATCACCGCCGGATTATATATACAGCATTATTTTGATTTCAAATATAACAGCGTAGCATACAGTGAGTATAAAATGGTGCTGTTGATTTCCTTCAACAACAATAACAGATGTGCAGTCAAGAATCTGCCTCAGCCAACGGAGGGAATCATTAGTAGATTTCGCCTTTTCATCAGGTAAATGCTCAAGCTCACTCTTTATTTAAGAAATAATTTTTAACCAATCGTCTTTTCCTGCCCGATTATAGAAGCAAGCATCAAATATAGGTTCATCTTATCCGCTTAATGTGTTCTTTGTTGGATATATTATCTTAAAATATTCAAGCAGAGGCTCATAATTCTGCCCGTAAATCCGCAAAGGGCGGTGCATATAATCTTAATTCTATATACTTTTTTGCAGTCATCAAGCAATAGTCAAAGTCGCAATTTTGTCTTAAAAGCTTATGACCTTGCAAATCATATAGATTAGCAAATAATTATATATATGTATGGGGTGAAGTGTTAAAATGGGAACTGTTGAAAAAATTAATTCATTTATCAACGGTATAGTTTGGGGACCGTTTATGCTGTGCATACTTCTTGGCATAGGGATATTCTATACCTTCAAGCTTGGATTTTTTCAGATAAGACATTTTAAGTATTGGTGGAACGAAACCTTCATGTCCATTTTCAGGAAAAATGAGAGCGGAAGGTCGAAAGGGAAAATTTCGCCCTTTCAAGCAATGGCGACAGCGCTTGCCGGTGCTATAGGCACAGGAAATATTGTAGGTGTTGCCGGAGCAATAAGTCTGGGAGGAGCCGGAGCAATATTCTGGATGTGGGTTGCCGCTTTCTTTGGTATGGCCACCATATTTGCAGAAAATGTACTTGGAGTAAAGTACAGGGAAAAGAGGAACGGCAAGTATGTGGGAGGACCTATGTATTACATAGAAAAGGGTCTCCAATGCAAATGGGCGGCTGTAATTTTCGCTGTAATATGTACTGTTGCGGCACTCGGTATGGGGAATATGACACAGGCAAATTCCGTTGCCGGTGCTCTCAGTGAAGGCTTTAACATTTCACCGCAGATAAGCGGAATTGTAATAGCTGTTGCAGTGGGACTTATAATTATGGGCGGCATTGACCGGATAGCTTCGCTTACAGAAAAACTTGTTCCTACAATGTCTGTTCTGTATATTCTTGCTGCTGTTATTGTTATATGTATAAATTTTCGTCAAATACCGACAGCCTTTTCTAAAATATTCACAGAAGCTTTTGATTTACGGTGTGCGGCCGGGGGATTTATGGGGTATGGTATGGCAAGGGCAATAAAGTACGGAATATCAAGAGGTGTATTTTCAAATGAGGCCGGACTTGGGAGTTCTCCGATAGTTCATGCCGCCGCAGATACCGATGACCCATACAGGCAGGGAATGTGGGGTATGTTTCAGGTATTCATGGATACCATTGTTTTATGCACACTTATGGCTTTATGTATAATTACATCAGGCTTTGACGAATCTCAGCTTGACGGAATAGCCTTAAGTACGGCTGCATTTGAGGGAGCACTTGGAATTATCGGAAAAATTTTTATTTCACTTTCCATTATTCTTTTTGCATTTGCAACTCTCGTTTCGTGGTGCTACTATGGTGAAAAAAGTCTGGAATACCTGACGGGAGGAAAATATATAGGCATATATCGATTTATTTATTCCTTGACAGCCTATATCGGCAGTATAATGAGTATTTCTCTTGTATGGGAAATATCCGATACACTCAACGGACTTATGGCTATACCGAACCTTGCGGCACTAATTCTCTTATCAAAACAGGTAAATTACAAATTTGAAATAAATTCACTAAAAATAAATAGAAGGAAAAATTAAAAACTTGTAAAATATATAAAAATAGTTTATAATAGCATAGGCGGTATGTTCGTAAAACTTTACGGAAAGCGGTTTATACTATGCAGTTTAATGAATTTGTTGCAAACGATAAATTAATTGAGGAGATAACCGAAGCAGTGAAAACTAACACACTTCCTCATGCTATGATATTAGACGGTGCAAAGGGGACGGGAAAAAAGACTCTGGCTAAAATTATAGCCCAAAGCTTTGTATGTACATCTGATAACAGACCATGCGGAAAATGTCCTGCTTGTATCAAGGCCATGCATTCTTCTCACCCCGACATCTTTACGGCAGACGGAAATAACACAGGTGAGCTGACTGTTGATGCTGTAAGGAATATCCGTGACGATGCGTATATTATGCCTAACGAGGCACCCACTAAGGTATATCTTCTTTTAAACTGCGATAAAATGCTTGCTCCGGCTCAGAATGCTTTCCTTAAAGTACTTGAGGAACCGCCGGCGAATGTGGCTTTTATAATGACCGTAACATCTGCAAATATGCTTTTGCAGACAGTTCGCTCACGTTCCCGTTTATATACGCTTTATCCACCGTCACCTGAGACCGCTACCGAATATGTTTCACAGTTTTATCCGCAAACTGATTACGGGGATATTCTTCATGCTGCACAGCTTTGTGATGGAAATATAGGCAAAACATTGGAAATGCTTGAAAACGGCGGGGAAGAGGCAAAAAAGCTTGCCGACGAAATAATCAGTGCTGTTGTCAAAGGAAATGAATATACAGTTCTCAACCTGACGGGTAGAATATCGGTGAACCGTGCTTTTGCGGTGAGTGTCCTTGGTTTTCTGACCGAGAATGCCGCTGAGTGTGTAAAGGCATCTGTAGGTGCAAAAACTTATTCGGTTATTGCCGAGGATGCTGCAAGGCGTATGACAAAAAACAGGGTATTCAGGCTTGCGGAAAATATAGAAAGAGCAAAACAGGTTTTAGAAACAAATGTCAATCTTAATTTTTTCAGTACATGGCTTTCAACTGTGCTGAGGGTATAAGTATTCGGAGGAAAATATGATTTGTGTAATAGGCGTAAGATTTAAGGATGTAGGAAAAATTTATTATTTTGACCCGGACGGTTTAGAGTTCCGTGTCGGAGATAATGTCATAGTTGAAACGAGCAGAGGTGTAGAATGTGGCAGAGTCGCAATGGCAAACAAGGAAATAAGCGATGATAAAATAAGCAAGCCCTTGAAAAAGCTTATGAGAAAGGCTACCGACGATGATTTAAGGATCGTTGAGGAAAACAGGAAAAAAGAGGTTGAAGCTTTTAAAATCTGTGAAGAAAAAATTGCAAAGCATAATTTACAGATGAAGCTTGTTGATGTGGAATATACCTTTGATAATAACAAGATACTGTTCTACTTTACGGCGGACGGCAGAGTTGACTTTCGTGAGCTTGTAAAGGATCTTGCTTATGTATTCAGGACAAGGATAGAGCTAAGACAGATAGGTGTGCGTGATGAGGCTAAAATGCTCGGCGGACTCGGCATATGCGGAAGACCGTTTTGCTGCAATACATTTTTAGGAGAATTTCAGCCTGTTTCGATAAAAATGGCAAAGGAGCAGGGTATGTCGCTTAACCCTGTCAAGATATCGGGAACGTGCGGCAGACTTATGTGCTGTTTGAAATATGAGCAGGATGTATATACAGGTCTGCTCAAAACAACACCGAAGATAGGGGCAATAGTTGAAACTCCGGACGGAAACGGAAATGTTATTGATGTAAACCTTATAACGGGAATGCTTACGGTATCCCTCAACAAGGCACCGGATGCGGCTCCACATACTTATAATGTATCGGAGGTAAAAATAATTAAGGACGGACAGATACGGCTTGACAGAGCAGAAATTGAAAAGCTTAAGAGGCTTGAAAAGGATTGATTTTGTACATTATATAAAGAGTAACTGTCACATTAAGCGTTTTAAAGCTTGATGTGACAGTCCTCTTTTTATTTATTGAGCTTTAATGCTACCGAGAAAATTTCGTCCTTGTAATCGGCAGATATTTTTCCTCCGATAATTTCCGTAAATTGCTTTGCTATCGCAAGACCAAGACCGGTGTTTCCGCTTGTTCTTGAAATATCTGTTGTATAGAACTCATCAAAAATTCTTTCAACATTTATATCTGCATTAACCAAATTATTTGAGAATACAATAATTATTTTATCATCATCTGTAATTTTGACCGATATATTAAGATTACCGCTGCCGTGCTTATATGCATTTCCGATAAGGTTATCAGATATTCGCATAAGCATATTTTTATTGGAATAAACAGGGATTTTCGTCCTGTTACAGGATAATTCTATACTACGGTTCTTGCTGTCAAAATCGTCAAAATAATGTGCAGCCGATTCCTCAAGGATTGCAATAAGATTAAGCTCTTCCTTTTCAGGAGGTTCGTTATTTGAAATAATTCTTGAAAATTCAAAGAATGAATTTATAAGCTGCTCAAGTCTTAACAATCGTTGCGATATTATTTCAATTTCTCTGTATTTTTCTTCCTCGGATAATTCAGAATTTTTTATGAGATTGATATATCCGAGTGCAGAGGTAAGGGGAGTACGAAGGTCATGAGAGATATTGGTAATCATCTGATTAATATCATGATTTTTTCGTTTATAATACTGCCTGTTATCTCTCAACTCCTTAAGCAGAGAATTTATCTCATTAATAAGCTCATTCGCACACTTACTGTTTATTTCACTGCGGACGAGCGTATTGGTATCTGTTTGCATTATGCTTTTTATCTGTTTCGTTATGCTTTTTTGTGCGGAACATGACATTATTAACAGAACGAGCAAAACTGCAACAGATATAGAGAGCAGTACAATAATTATAATAAGCGGCTGCACATTTTCCACTCCCCCCAAAAATCTGATAACCGTACGCTTATATTTCCTGTTTTCTGAAAATTGCATAGCCAAGTGCAGTAATTATAACCGAGCCAAAAATAAATACAACAGCACAACTCAGAGTGTATCCTGATAATGGTTCGGAAGTAACTGAGATTATAGCATTCTGAATTTCATATTTATAGATAATATTTTCAAAAATGTTATATTTGCTGATATTATTATTTATGAGACTTGCAATTTTGAGAATTACTAAATAGGCAAATTCTGTCAAAAGAGAAACACTTGTGAAAATGACAGCCCTTTTGAAAACAAAAGCATAAAAAGTAAGTAAAGACGAAATAAAAATCATTATAGGCAGCTGAGCAAGAGTTATCATTAATGCATCCTGCACAGGAAATGTATAGGAATACCCGTTTATTATACAGTCGGCAAAATACATTACAAACATATAAAATATGAATATTATAACATTATAGGTTACGATAAAGGCATATTTGGAAAAAAAGTATTTTTTTCTGCTCACTACCGAAGAAACTGTATTTTTTGCCGCAGATGATGAAATATCGGAATTAATCACCAGACCGACAGGAATGATAAACAGGTAATAAAATATATTGTCAAGTGCCATTTGTATCTTTATCGGATCAATAATTGTTTCCGGTATCACACCACTGCTACCTATTGTCAATGTCATTTGAAAGTTACCGTTAAACAATACGGGCATTGATATAATCAAAAAAACAATAGTAATATCCACCATTGACCAGTTGTTTACCCAAAGTCGGTATAAGTCTGATTTAAAAATGTTTCTCATTCTATGATTCACCCTTCTTTCGTGTTTGTTGTAACATCAATTACGGTTATCAGAAGAAACATTATGAAAATAGTTTTACTTCGGTCTATACGATAAAGATCCGATTTTATTATGTTGAGCATATTGTAATACCCCTTACTGCTATATTTCACTTTTCCTGAATCTGAAATATGCCGCACAAGGTAAGGCTGTCGCAAACAGGAGATATATAATTACGCTTTGAAAAATGTAGAGATTATCTGCATCAAATGCAAGTTGATACAATACAATTTCCATCAAAAAAGGAGCTATATGCTCGGAAATAAAATTCGCAAGCCCGGTCATATGAGCATATGAAGTAACTGCAATTACCATCGTAAAGAACAGTGTAAGTGACATGGGTGTTATAATAGCTGTTGTTACGAATACATGAGAATTCTTCAAGACAAAGCCTATCGTCAGCATAAAACCCGTAAGTCCCAATATGACGGGATATTGGAGCAGAACTATTTTAGCGTAATCACCAAGCTCCATATAATAGTCTGAACCGTTTACCGGTAGATTCAGTACATAAAAAAAAGAACAATGGAAAATGAATAATACAGTTACAAGAGAATATATTAAAATATTTTTTGAGAGAAAGTATTTTGTTCTGCTGCAAACTGTTGATATAGAATTAGCTGCTGTTTTGCAGGAAAGATCATTAACCAGAACAGAAAATACTATAAATATGGAAAAATAATATATAGAGTTATTACATGAAAGCACTTCCCGACAAAGGGGGAGAGGGAAGTCATTATTACCAGGCACTCCCGATGAAATTGAAATACTGAACGCACTTTTTAATATTACCGATAAGGTATCTGTAATTATCATCAAAATGACCATAACATAAATACTCTTGCTTTTTATGATACGGTATAAGTCGGATTTTATCATATTGAACATATTACCGTACCTCCACAAGCCTTTTGAAATAATCTTCAAGTGAAAGTCCGCTTTCATATATACCCGAAATACCTATGCCGTTTTCAAATAATGCTTTTGACAGATCCTCAGCGGATATATTCTTACTATATACATTTATTTCACAGTTATTTATCACGGTATAATTACTGATATCAAGTTCTTTCTCAAGAACAACGGCTGCGGATTTAGTATCATTTGTTTTGACAACAATACAACGCTTACATTCAAGGTCTAACTCCTGCTTTGTTATCTCCTTAAGTACCCTACCGTTATCTATGAAAAGAAAGCGGTTTGCAATCGCGTAAAGCTCGGTAAGAATATGACTGGAAACGATTATTGTTATGCCAAGCTCAGAGTTAAGACGTTTGAATGTATCTCTCATATCACTTATTCCTATCGGATCAAGTCCGTTTATAGGCTCGTCAAGTATAAGCAGGTCGGGATTGTCAAGCAGAGCAAGGGCAATTCCGAGTCTTTGCTTCATACCGAGGGAAAATCCGGAATATTTTTTTCTTCCCGTGAGGTTAAGTCCCATAAGTTCCAAGGCGGTATCAATTTGTTTGGAATCAGTAATACCCTTTTGGATAGCATAATATTTAAGATTCTGATATGCAGTCATATTTTTGAAAAAAGCAGGACCGCCTATAAGACAGCCTAAACGCTTTTTGTCAAATGATGATGATCTTCTTTCATTAGGAAATAACTCAAAAAAACCGCCGGATTTTACCGAAAGACCTGTAATGACCCTCATAATAGTTGTTTTGCCGGCACCATTTTTACCTATAAGTGCATATATATCCCCCTGATAGACGGTCATATCAACTTCGTTAAGAACAACAGACCTTCCGTATTTTTTTGAAAGACCGTTTGTTTTAAGTACAATCTCATGCATAATAATTCCTCCCGTGATATTTTTTACAATAGCTATTATATCATCAGTTTCTGAAAAAACACTTAAAACATATCTTAAAAATGTCTTAAATTTTTAAAATATCATGTAAGCCTATATCCGATTCCCCATATAGTTTTTATGTATTCCGTGTCGGGATTACATTCCCTAAGCTTTTTTCTTATTTTACTTATGTGTACATTGAGCGTATTATCGTCTGCTGAATTTTCATAATCCCATACACGGTCATAAATCATACTTTTAGTACAAGTCTTTTCTGAATTTTCTACAAGAAGCTTTAGTAAATTAAATTCATGCTTTGAAAGGTCAAGCTTTATTCCGGCACAGCTTGCAGTAAAATTATCATTATCTATTTCTATATCCCTGTATTTCAAACTGCTGCTGACAATTCCCTGACCTGTCTTTCCTCTGAGCCTTGCCCCTATTCTTGCGAGAAGCTCATCATTATTGAAAGGTTTTGTAACATAATCATCAGCTCCTAAGGAAAACAGATTTACTTTTTTATCTATATCATGTATTGCACTCATAATAATAACCGGAACGTTGTGTTTTTCCTTTAGTTCTCTTATTATTTCATCTCCGCTTCGACCCGGAAGCATGATATCAAGAAGAATAAGGGATATGTCCTTTCCGTGAACAAGAATACCCTCTGTGCCGGAATATGCACTTGACGTTGTGTAGCCGTTGCTTTCAAGAAGGATTTTCAGCATACGGTTTATTTCGTTATCGTCTTCAATAATCAAAATTTTTTTACTCACAATCGTACCCCATTTTTGTACTCATTATACATAGTAACATACAGTATAAGAAAATTGAAATAATAAAAAGGAAATTCCCGAAAGACACTGCGGAAATTCCCTCTTTTTATTCTTTCTTGCTTTTGTTTCTGTCCTTTCTGAAAATAAACTTTTTGACTTCCTCGGAAATCCTCCTGTATTTTACGGATCTTAACTGCGAAAACGAGTGAATAAGTCTTATTTGTTGGTTATTCAGACTTTTAACAAACTTTTCATATGCAGAATTGATTCTCTCATAAGCAGCGGTTGCTTGAACCTTATCATTAATATTACCCTTAATCTGGCTTATATTTGCAGAAAGTCCCTTAAGCTTCTCGTTGAAACTCGAAAAACCCAATATCGTATGCAGACAGTCTATAAGAATCAAAACAAACAAACCGCCACAGACATAGTGGAACAGTGGACTTGAAAATCTATCTGTCATAGATACTATAAAAGGATGAATGAAATACACAAGCAATATAGAAAGTGTACCGAATGCGAGGGCACCAACAAGGCATATCCTGCCGTTTATATTAAACTTTCCTACGAATATTTCTTTTCCAAATACTGTAAATTTAAAGTCATTATAATCCCACCAACGTACATTGAATATCTTTTCCATAACGACAGAGGTTATATATTCAAGTATGCACGTAAGAACCGCACTTGATACGAACAACAGCATTGCATTATATCTCAAGTTACCCAGTATTATAACATCAAGAAGGGAACCAAAGCCGTAAATAGGACAATACGGTCCGTTAAGAAATCCGCGGTTTACAAGTTTTCTCTGTCTGAAAGATTCAAGGGCAGATTCATATACCCATCCGATCACACTGTAAACGACGAGCCAAAAAAAATATCTTTCCAACATTAGTGCCGAATCAGGCATTTGTACCAACTCTCCTAAAAATTTTGACAATTTTCTTTTTAAAACCTCCTACGGTTTCATATGTTGCACATATCTTATCGGATATACATAAAATAATCGCCTCACGGTATTTTGGTGGTTTCAAAGTAAGAGGGAACATATGACGTAAAATCATATTCTGCTCTATTCTTCCAAGAGCATATTCCCTCATTGCATTCTCCAGTGCGATTTTCGGATGCTTGAAGCCATGGAGTCTGTTTTGCTTTACAGGCTCATGCCAATCATAAAGAAAATAGTCATGCAACATAGCCCCACGGATCAATGCTCTCTCATTAACCTTTATTCTGAATTTTTTTGAAATTCTTATACACATTGATGTTACAAACAGAGAATGGTCAAACACGCTGAACGTACCATGTTGGATACAGACCTTTTCTATTTCCATGCCTTTTGAATCAAGTATATCCTGTGCATACTTTTTTATTATCTCATAATGCTTGACAGTATTCACAGCGCACCACCTTCATATTTTCTCACTCTAATAATAGCACGAAAAAATATAAAAAGCAACAGTCAAAAAGGATATAAATATAAGAAAAATGACAAATTATATAAATGATTATTGTTTTATAAACATTTTCCTGATATAATTAATATTCGTGGAAGTTTGCCATATCCCTTTAAACCAATTTAAGTAACTAAGGAGAATAAATATTATGACCGATAAAGAATTTGCTGAAATTAAAAAACGTTTTAAATCCGATAAAGGTAATATTGCCTATATACGAGGATGCTATGTAAGTGCGGCAAAGGAAATTATTTCCCGATTCAAGGTACCTGTTAATATGCTGAATGATGAACAGCAGGATTGGGTACTTAAACTGATGAAAAAAAGTATTTCCGGAGTAATGGGAAGAAATCTTATGAATATTGAATTTACAACAGATCAGGTTGAGAGTGGGGAAGAATATAAGCTTCTTTCAGACATAAGAGAAAGCGAGCTTGATAACGGGGAACTGCTCAATGCTTTATATGAAAAGATAGTATCGTCTTTTGTAACGGACGGTAATTATCTAATACTGCTTGCTTATGACCGTTATGATGTACCGTCATTTTCCAAAAACGATGAGGATCTGATGGATTCGACAGAAATGTTCCGATATTTTATATGCAGTGTTTGCCCGATAAAAATTACAAGAGCAGCACTCGGATTCTCTACCAGTGAAAATAATTTCCGGAATATAGGAGCCGATTCGGCAGTTTCCAGCCCTGAAATAGGATTCATGTACCCATGCTTTGATGACCGTAAAACAAATATATATAATGCGGTATTTTATACAAGAAGCACAAAGGAAAATTATGCGGAGGTTGTTGAAGCACTTTTCGGTGCAAAGGCACAGATGCCTGCTGCCGAACAAAAACAGGCATTCAGGAATGTTGTATCCGATTCCACCTCAGAGAGCAGAAATCTGGGCTTTGTACAGTCTGTACATAATATGATATCCGACATGATAACAGAACATAAGGAAAGCAAGGATCCCGAACCTCTTATGCTTGATAAGAATGATGTTAAGCGTGTACTTACAACCTGCGGTGCCAAGGATGACGAAATGGAATCATTTGATGAAAATTTCACAAACGGATTCGGAGAAAAAATCGAAATTCCACCGCAAAATATCATTGATCCTAAACAATTTGAGTTGAAAAACTCATATGTATCGATAAAGGTTGACCCGAAATTCAGCTTTATGGTAGATGCCAAGGTTGTTGATGGGGTAAAATACATAATGATAAGGGCAGACGAGGGAGTAGAGGTAAATGGTATAGGTATTCATTTTGACGGAGAGAAGCTGCCACAAAGATTGCCTGCGGATAATGAAGCAGGTTCTACAGATGGTAACACTGAAAATATTTCGGATTAAAATATGTTAAATTAAAAAATGCGGCAGTCCTTTTTACGGAAATGCCGCATCTTGCTATTCCTAAGTCTATTTTCATATGTACAATACTGTTAATAATTTTCGGCATGAATTTCAAAGTAGCTTTGCGGATGTGCACATACCGGGCAAACATCCGGAGCTTTTGTTCCAACTACTATATGACCGCAGTTGCGGCACTCCCATATCTTGACCTCGCTCTTTTCAAATACCTGCTGCATTTCAACATTTTTCAGCAACGCACGGTAACGCTCCTCATGGTGCTTTTCAATTTCCCCGACAGCACGAAATTTTGCTGCGAGCTCCGTAAACCCTTCCTTTTCCGCTGTTACAGCAAATCCCTCATACATATCTGTCCATTCGTAATTTTCACCGTCAGCGGCGGCTTTAAGGTTTTCTGCCGTGTTGCTGATTCCTTTAAGCTCCTTGAACCACATTTTAGCGTGTTCCTTTTCATTGTCGGCAGTTTTGAGGAAAAGTGCTGCAATTTGCTCATAACCCTCTTTTTTGGCAACAGAAGCAAAATAGGTATATTTGTTTCTTGCTTGTGATTCTCCTGCAAAGGCTGCCTCAAGGTTTTTCTCGGTTTGTGTTCCGGCATAGGGATTAGCCTTTTTCTCCTCGGCTGCCTTGAATGTTCCTGTCTGTTTACACTGCGGGCATTGCTCAGCCGGCTTTTCACCCTCATATACATATCCGCAGATCTTACATACAAATTTCATAATTTTTGCCTCCATAGTATAATTTTATTGGTATTATAGTAGATTTTTTTATTAAAATATAGTATAATATTAGCAAAAATTTTGTATTATCGTATTTTTGGGGTGCATTATGCAAAGAATATCGCAAAATAATCAGACAGAAAAATATATAGCAGATAAGAGTATTTATAATTTTCCTATTCATATCGAGGAAGGATTTTTGTCTTTGCAGCCTGTTGATAAGATGCTTGCTCATTGGCATGATGATATAGAAATATTGCAGGTTCTTAGTGGATGTATGATAAGCAGGGTAGGGGGATGTGATACAGAACTCGGAGCAGGTGATATAATTTATATAAACTCACGCCAATTTCATCTTAACCATACTGAAAGTGCAAGCTGCAATTATCGTATAATTCAAATAAATCCTAAAATTTTTATGTTTTCAATAGCCCGGAACAGTTCAGTTGAACGGTTGTTTAGGGATATGGGATTCCGTTTTTTTGTTTTCGGTGCAAAAAGTCAGGAAAACAATGAAATTTCGGGACTGATTGATTTAATTATAACCGAATATAGGGAAAAGCGGGAATTTTACGAGCTGGATATGATGTCATTGATTTGTATGATTTTAAGAAAAATATGTAAAAATTATCAACCGTCTGAAGGAGTATCGGTATCTTTATCAGATTCCGATATGGAAATTCAACGGGAAATGATTACATTCATATATGAACATTTTTCGGAAAAAATCACTTTAGAGCAGATTGCATACTCCGGACATATAAGCAGGAGCAAGTGCTGCAAATTATTTTTGGAATATCTATCCCAATCTCCTATAAATTTTCTGACAGATTACAGATTGAAGGAAAGCTGCCGTCTTTTGTCCGAAACCAATAAGCCTTTATCAGAGGTAGCACAAATCTGCGGATTTTCCGAGCAAAGCTACTATAACCGTAAGTTCAAACAAAGATACGGCTGTACACCTCGTTCATACAGAAAAGCTGCAAAAGGCATCGGTGATGTGAAAATGAAAAGCGGTATACCTGTTAGTCATTAAGAGGAGAGAGAATAATTTTCCCGTTTTTTCTTGTTTCCCTCATGTTGATTATTCTTTGGTTTTCCGAACCCCTGAAATTAAGAGAAATGTTGCGAAGTTCCTCTACAAAGCGTCCGTCAACAAGTATATCTATACTGTCAAGTATTTCATCTGTACACTCAATATAGCGACAACCGCCGGGGATTAAATCCTTTTCATATATAAATCCGGTATATATCCATATATTCCTTTCCGGCAGCTCGGATTTCACTCTGCGGATAAGCTTTATTATTTCTCTTTGGTTAGATGGCTCGAACGGTTCTCCGCCGAGTACGGTAAGACCGTCATAGTAGCTTTTGGATAATTCATTTATTATATAATCTTCATGTTTACAGGTATATTGTTCTCCGTATTCAAAATCCCATGTCTGCGGCTGAAAGCAGCCCTTACAGTGATTTGTGCATCCCGAAACAAACACGCTCACCCTTATTCCTGTGCCGTTTGCACAGTCTGCTGTAATTATTTCTCCTATATGCATATACATCCTCCGTCGTTTTTTTATTTATACCTGTAATACCCACCCCCGGCACCGGTCAGCGTCGAGGGTGGGTTTAAATAATTATTCTTTTCTGCTTATGATACAGTCTTTTTATCGGAAAGAACAGAGTTTGAAAGATGAAGAACTCTTTCCTTGATTTCCTGCGTCCTTCCCTGATTCCAAAACTGTGTTCCGATATATCCGCAGGTTCTTCTTGCAACATTCATCTTATTCTGATCGGTATTGCCACAGCTCGGACATTTCCATATAAGCTTTCCGTTATCGTCTTTTACTATACGGATTTCACCGCTGAAGCCGCATACCTGACAAAAATCGCTTTTTGTATTAAGCTCCGCATACATGATATTATCATAAATAAACCTGATAACCTGCATTACAGCCGGAATATTCTGCTGCATATCCGGCACCTCAACATAGGATATTGCCCCGCCGGGGGAAAGAGTCTGAAATTCGGACTCAAGCTTAAGCTTATCAAATGCACTGATTTTTTCTGTTACGTGTACATGATAGCTGTTTGTTATATAGTTCTTATCGGTAATGCCCTCTATTATGCCGAATCTCTTCTGCAGACATTTTGCGAATTTATATGTTGTGCTTTCAAGCGGAGTGCCATATATACTGTAATCTATATTTTCTTCAGCCTTCCATTTTGCACAATATTCATTAAGTTTTTTCATTATCTCAAGACCGAGCTTTTTTCCCTCTTCATCGGTAAGCTTTTTGCCGATAAGACTGTATACACATTCCCACAGACCGGCATAACCGAGAGAAAGGGTCGAGTAGCCTCCGTAGAGAAGCCTATCTATCGTTTCACCTTTATTAAGTCTTGAGATTGCACCATATTGCCACAATATCGGAGCCGCATCGGAAAGGGTTCCTTTCAGCCTCTCATGACGGCAACGCAGAGCACGGTGACAAATGTCCATACGCTCATCAAATATTTTCCAGAAATCAGCCAGATTCTTATTTGCGCTGAGACCTATATCTACAAGATTAACTGTAACAACTCCCTGATTAAAGCGTCCGTAATATTTCGGTTTTCCGTTTTCATCGACATAGGGAGTAAGGAAGCTGCGGCATCCCATACAGGTGTAGCAGTGTCCCTCGCCGTTTTTATCTACCTTATTCTGCAGCATTATCTTTTCTGATATATAATCCGGAACCATACGTTTAGCGGTACATTTTGCGGCGAGCTCGGTAAGGTAATAATATGGGTCGCCCTCATGTATGTTGTCCTCCTCAAGAACATATATAAGCTTAGGGAATGCGGGCGTTATCCATACACCGGATTCATTTTTGACACCTGTATAACGCTGGCGAAGAGTTTCTTCGATTATCATTGCAAGGTCTCTTTTTTCTCTTTCATCCTTTGCTTCATTCAGATACATGAATACAGTTACGAACGGGGCCTGTCCGTTTGTTGTAAGAAGTGTGACAACCTGATATTGTATGGTCTGCACCCCCTTTGTTATTTCTTTTTTCAAGCGTTCTTCTACTATATTGTCAACAGTTTCCGGCGGAATATCAACTCCCATAGTTTCAATTTCGGAAAGAAATTCCCTTTTGATTTTTTCACGGGAAATCTGTACGAACGGTGCAAGGTGGGTAAGACTTATGCTCTGACCGCCATACTGATTGCTTGCAACCTGAGCTATAATTTGTGTTGCTATATTACAGGCGGTTGAAAAGCTGTGAGGCTTTTCAATAAGAGTTTCACTTATAACTGTACCGTTCTGGAGCATATCCTCCAAATTTACAAGGTCGCAGTTATGCATATGCTGGGCAAAATAATCAGCATCATGAAAGTGTATTATACCCTTTTCATGTGCTTCGACAATATCCTGCGGAAGAAGAATTCTTCGGGTAAGATCCTTACTTACCTCACCTGCCATATAGTCTCTCTGGACGCTGTTTACAGTGGGGTTTTTGTTTGAGTTTTCCTGTTTTGCCTCCTCGTTATTACATTCGATAAGACTCAGGATCTTGTTATCTGTTGTATTCGAGGAACGAACCAGCGAACGGTTATACCTGTATCTTACATAGTTTCTTGCAAGCTGAAATGCACCCTTAGCCATTATCTGCTCCTCAACCATATCCTGAATTTCCTCGACGGACACGGCTCTGTCCATCTTTGAGCATCTGTATTCAACATAGCCCGCTATGTCGTTTATCTGCTCATTTGTAATTTTTCCCTGCTCGGTAGCATTATTTGCCTTGCGAACCGCATTGGAAATTTTCTCAATATTAAAGGGTTCTTCCGAGCCGTTTCTCTTTATAATACGCATTTTATCATCTCCGTTTTAATTCTTATACCGCTATATGATGTATTATGTTATGTGTTCAAACGCTATATCTTGTATTATATCATATGACTTTTATATTTGCAACAGTATTTTTTATGTTTTTCGTCAAAATATTCACATTATAATCTTCCGACTCAAAAAAGACAGGATTAATACTATATTCATCAACCAACAAAATTTTTATAAATTTTTTTATTGAGTTAATTTTATCCGATTTTTAATATTTATTATAAATATCTTCCATGCCGGTATAAAAACCTGATTATCTGTTATATAATATCATATTCAATATATTATGTATATTATATTTTGGAATATTTATTACAGTGTATTAAAATGGTGTAATATATAGCTTAAGACTTAATTTATGATTTATATTTCTTTAAAATTACTGTGAATTAAGTGTTACTTATATTGACTTTTACTGATATTTATTTTAAAATCTTAACAGTACAGTTGAAAAATTTCCCGGTTGGGAGGTAAGTAAAATAAAGAGATATATAGTTTCTTTTTTAATAATGTTTATTATAATGTCCGTTGTTACCCACAGTGTTTTCTCGGCAGGAGAATTAAATATAACAGTAGATGACAGTATAAAGCAGGGAAAACCTTTTAACGCCTATATCACAGTCAAATCGGATAAAGCAATTGGTGCGGTCAGTATATGTTTTGAATACGATGATGAACAGCTAAAGCTTTCGTCAGCTTCACTCGAGGAAAAGTCCGCTGATGATTATTTTAAATACAGCGATTTTGATGGACAACTGAAGTTTATTTTCATGTCGGAAAGTCCTAAAAACGAGAATACTGTAAGACTCCGTTTTTCTCAGAACAGTAATGATACAACCGAATATTTATTCTATACATACGTTATTGAGGCATACTCTGCAGATGAACATAAATTGGAGGAAATTGCTCCGTTATCTGTAAAGATTGAAATATCGCAGGATGAAAACGGATCGGTCGGTATTCAGTCTGTAAGCGAACCTTCAGGCAGTGTTTCAACCGGGGATAATTCCGAAAACTCACGAAAGATTCCCGGAAAAGTTGAAAAAAGCGATGTGCATGGGGGAGATATTGAGACTGAATGTGCCGAAGGTACAGATGATGAACAGTCAGGACAGATAGGCGGCAATGAATATTACATAGAAACGCGCCGTGATCCGTTGGAAAATACCTCAATAGACTATAATGCCCTTATCGGTGCCGTAGTTGCGGTTTTGGTCGGTATTTTTGTCTGCATAAGACAGTATGTGAGGCTTAAGAAATAGAAAATTTGATTTTTTGTGACATATAATCGGATAATAATTTATATATTCGGACAGGATATTGATGTCATCCGGCAAAACCGCAGGACTTGACAATATATATTAAGTGAAAGTAAAATATAAATGACACAATTATCAAAACGAGTCATATTCAGTAGGTTCGGAACGAAAAAATTGTTTTTACTTAGCAGGTGTTTTTTTATGGAAGATAAACATGAATACAAAACGAGAATAGCAGAATTAAAGAAACGTGTGGTTGATTGCGGTTTTAATGAATTGAGCCAGCAGGAGGTACTTCAGTTGGTATTATCGTATACCTCGCCGAATAAAAATTGTACCGAACTGGCAGAAAAGCTTTTAACGCACTTCGGTTCTTTGCTTGCTGTTATGGAAGCACCCAAATATATGCTTATGGATATAGGATTAACCGAAAATTCAGCAATGTTTATAAAGATGATACCAAAAATAAGCTGTGTGTATTTTATGGATAAGTATTTTAATCCTAAGGATAAAAATCATAAATATAAAATAGAAGAAAAGATATATTCAAGCTTTATGGGATGTGAAGGGGAACAGGTGATTTTGGTATTGCTTGATAATAAGGGTCATGAAATCTATTTTAAGGTTATCAGCAGGGGTTCTGTCAGTGCGTCTGAAATATATGTCAGAAAAATAATTGATATTTGTATAAGATATGGAGCATCAAAGGTTTATCTTGCACATAACCATCCGAGCGGAATATCGTTTCCGTCCAAAAAAGATATAGAGGCGACCGTTAAGGTGAAAAATGCCTTGAAGGCGGTTAATATTGAACTTGCTGACCATTTTATTGTAGGAAACTCAGAGGTTTTTTCAATGGCTGATAATGAAAATTTCAGATATTTGTTTAAATAGATGTTTTGGGCCGATTTATTAGAAAATTTCCGAAAAAATCGATGGTTGAATTACCGCAGTTCAGCAGCCCGGCATGATTTTTTTAAGTACAGTATAAGCCTCCTTCAGCAGCATATTCCGTTACGGCCGTTTTCCTTAGATAACAGCAGTATTTTGCCATGAAGAAGCAACCTACGAGTATTCGTGTATCAGTACAGTATTTCTAAGGTAGCCGCAAAATAGGGGCAGTTTTTGTATAAACGAATTATAAATTCCTCAAAAGATGTTAAATCAGTACCTGTAAATTTGATGTGAAGAACCAGGTGAAATTATTATATTTATAAAAATATAAAACTCCGCATGATTACTGACCTTTACGTAACCATGCGGAGTTTTGTTTTATGCCGATGGCGGGACTTGAAAAGTAGGTTTCCTCTGTCGCAAAAATATATTGATTTCATAAATTCCGTGCATAATGTTTCCGCAGATTTTCTTGAGGGTACGACCGCAAGCGGAAAGACAACAGTCGGAGCGGGAATTAAATTTATGCGTATGGTATCGGCAAGCTCTAAGAAACTGCATATCAGCCTGCGATGCAAGCCAACCGATTTGTACACCACTTGTCCCTACAAATGCTATGCCTTGTTTCCGATTGTTTTATGTTCTGCATTAACAATATCGCCGTCTGTTGTTGCATAGCTGATATTTTTGGCAAGTTGAATATACTGTTTCTTACCGTTCCAACCGTTTCTCGAAACTTTCTTTCCATGTTTTAGTGCCTCTAAAGCCTCTCCAAAGTTCACATTATCAAATCCTTTCTTAATTTTGGGTATAGAAAAACCGCCTTGATTACTCAGGGCGGTTAAAAAATCATTCCTCTTTAGGTTCAAATCTGATACCGTTATCTCCGGGATAGGGCGTGTCGTGTTCTTCTCTATGAATTATACCACTGGGGATTCCTTCCGGAAAGGCATCACAGGTAAAATCTCCATGATTATGCTTACAATCATTACACATTATTCCGTATGCTCCCGGATCTTCATACCACCTTTTGCTTTCGTATGCCATAATTACACCTCTTCCATGAATATCAAACAGTTTTCAATAATGGTGTCTATTACTCCACATACTCTTCATCGCCGTATTCCAAATCGTACTCTTCATCGTCCTCCTCTTCCTCATAAACATCGACATCAACATCTACTATTTCAAGTGGAGGCACATATTTAATAGCTTTTTCTCTTAAATCATAATATGATTTTTCGGGATCATCTTCTGAAATAGGATTATTTTTTGCTATTTCTATGTATTCATCATACAAATCATAATCTTCTGCATCCCAAAGAATACCTTGAATCCCCAATTTAACTTCATAAGGTATTTCTGTTACAATATTCGCTTTAAGATAAGGTTTCAATAGGGACTCCAATTTTTCTCGTTTTGTCATATTCAATCAATCGCCTTTCATTTCAGCTTTTTCTTATTGACAAATTCATAAGAGTCAAAATCGTGAACATAGAAGTCATATTTATAATTTCCGTGTTCATATGTATTTAACCTTCCATTCGGCTTTAACTTTGGAAAGTCGGTAGCTATACCATGAGAAACTTTTGCTTTCTCTTTCGGTGACAGTTTAAATCTATTTTTTCTTTTCTTCGAGCCTTTTTTACCGCTTTTTCCTCCGACCGAAGAACCTCCGCCGCCGCCCGATCCTCCGCCTGTTCCGGTACTTCCGGTAAAGCGACCGTGTTCGTCTTTGGTATAATTACTGCCGTCATTGTATCTATCTTCAATTTGCTCCTGTCAAGAATATAATAAAAACACAATTTGTCGAAACCGCTCTGATCACTCAGGGCGGTTAATAAAATCATTCCTCTTTAGGTTCAAATCTGATACCGTTATCTCCGGGATAGGAGCTATTATGTTCACCACGCAACATCAAATCCTTTGGTATCCCGTTAGGAAATGCTTTGCATCTTACACCTTCTACATTTTGATAAAGATATTTACAATAGCTACACATTATTACTTCACCACCTACATCATCCCACCAGCGTTTGCTCTCGTATGCCATAATTACACCTCTTCCATGAATATCAAACAGTTTTCAATAATGGTGTCTATTACTCCACATACTCTTCATCGCCGTATTCCGAATCGTACTCTTCATCGTCCTCCTCTTCCTCATAAACATCGACATCAACATCTACTATTTCGAGTGGGGGGAGAAGTTCGCATACCTGATCCATCATATCAAAATACGACTTTTCCGGGTCTGTTTCCGGTATAGAACTATTTTTTAATATATCAATAAACTCATCATAAAGGTTGTAATCTTCGGCATCTAAAAGTATATCTCTAACACCCATTTTTACTTCATTAGGTATTTGCGTTACTATATCTGCATCAAGATATGGCTGTAACAATTTTGTAAGTTTTTCTTTCTTTGTCATGGATACTACCTCTTATTTATTTCAACTTTCTTTTTGATATAAAACTATACGACGCAAAACCATTAACTTTAAAAATGTATGAATAATCACCGTATTCATATTTATGTTTTTTACCGTCAGGCTTTAGTTTAGGAAAATCGGTAGCTATACCGTGTGTTACCCAATATAACTCCTTTGATGACATTTTCGGCTGATTTTTTCTTTTCTTCGAGCCTTTTCGGTTTTTGCCTCCGCCCGAAGAACCTCCGCCGCCCGATCCTCCGCCTGTTCCGGTACTTCCGGTAAAGCGACCGTGTTCGTCTTTGGTATAATTACTGCCGTCATTGTATCTATCTTCAATTTGCTCCTGTCAAGAATATAATAAAAACACAATTTGTTGAAACCGCCTTGATCACTCAGGGCGGTTAATCTTTAAGAATTTCAAATTTATCCGGCGGATATAGGTAATCTTCACCCGTATCGTCAACTATTCTATACCAACCTTTTTCTACTGATAGTACCTCATAAACCTTATTTTCAGTAAGTGCAAA
>CANQLX010000026.1 GCA_947624835.1 uncultured Clostridia bacterium | reverse complement strand
TTAAATGGATAGCAGAAAAATTCCGCTAATTATCATTAACCGATATTGTATCACGACCTGCTGTTACATATTTTTTAATTATCATAGGACTTGACAAGCGTAGAAAATTGTTATATAGTGTATAGGACAGAGTAAATATATGTGCGTTAAGTGTCATGTGAACGGGGAGTTGTCACATGAACGAAAAGATTTTCTTGCGGTACATATATTGCATCCCGCTGTGTATGATATTAAGCTGATTTCTTCTCCTTATTATTAACAGCGTGAATCTGTTATATAAAAGGAGGTTTTTTAATGAAAAAAAGAAAAACAAAAATTAATTTAACGAAAAAAGGAAAAACAAAAATTAATGTCAAACAGACAACCGTAACACTCTCGACAGTCGCAATTTTGACCGCTATGCTTGTAGTAATATCCATGTTCTGCACAATCAAAACAGATGCGGTCAACATCACACTGACATTTATTCCAATTGTTATTGCAGCAAGACTTTACGGAGCACCGGGTGCTGCCGCCGTTGCCGGACTTGGAGATATTATAGGCTGGATTTTTCATCCGATTGCCGCACTATATCCGCCAATTACAATAACATCTATGGTTGTCGGTATTATTTTCGGATTATTTCTCAAGAACAGTATCAAATTTATCAATATTCTTATACCGGTGCTTATAACACAGCTTATAATTTCAACATTTGTTACCCCTCTTTGGCTGTCGCTGCTCTATAATACTCCGTATACGGATTTCCTGTTTGTACGCATACCTCAGATACTTATTATGACAGGTGTGGAGCTTGCTGTTATCCCTGTTATTCTAAATGTACTTGAAAGACTGAATATAGCTAAGGTTCTCACGTAAAAATATCCTGCAATATACAGAAAAAAGGTGGTTATTATGAGAATAAACCAAAATGTTTTGAAGGCGAGAAAGAAAAATATTATTATTCTTATGGTTTTTATCGCATTAGAAATAATTTTTGTATTGCTGGCGGCTGTCTTTAACGGACAGAATAACGGCGGCAGTCCTATAAAAATGATACTCCCGGTTTTTGCGGGACTTACCGTTATTTTATGTGTCGCTTTGGATATATTCTTTTGGCACAGGTATATACACGGTTTGGGCAGACTCGTTCATGTTGAGCCTGTACCGTGTACGGTAGAAAATTTCATAATCACCTACATAAAACAGAACCACAGATTAAAATATATTGTAACCCCCGTTTTAAGAAGCAATATTGACGGCAGGCTATATATAACTTTAGGCAGGCTGAGTACATCGTGGTACAGAAGTCTTTATGCATCAACGGGTCACTCCCTTTCAAACATAAAAATAATTCGCAGCGACGGAACGGATGTAAATATAGGAGATACCGCCTATATGTATATTTCTCAGACGGTTACGCCCAATATAGTGATAGACCGTATAAGTAATACCGTGAATATAGGAAAGGATATAATCAGATTTTCCGCAAATAATAATTCTCTTCCTATAGATATATTTAACAGTCTTACTTATTTTAGGGGTGCTGCTGACGTAGACCCGATCTGATATTTCTAAATATCGTCTGTAAAGGTAATCTCCTTGCAGGCGATATTTTTTGTGCTTATTGTTTTTCCTGCAAATCTGAAATTTTCATCTTTAGTAAAGTGAGCGGCATTAATTGCTTTTTAGTGTAAAGTACATCCATATAAACAAATTACAACATTGGTATTTCGGAATCATTTAGGAAATTAATTGGAAAACTATTGAAAAAGAATTATAATTGTGGTATAATGTCGATGTAATTCTGTGGTTTCGTTGTTGACTTGATACCTTTTTCCTCCGTTTGAGATTCAGGTCATACAACTGCCAAATATACATATTAAAGGAGAGAGATGCCCATGAAGAAAATCATTAGCCTGCTTGTCACGCTTTCTGTCTTTTTCTGTGTTTCAGTAACGACAGCATTTGCCGCAACAAGCACGCAGGATGGTATTGAGGTAAAGTTTGATACTGACAAGACCGAATACTCATCCGATGAGAACATTGTCACAACTCTCACTGTGACAAACACCAATGAAGAGGCAGTCACCAATGTATCTCTGGAGGATATTATCCCCGACGGATACAAGGTAGCAGACTCTTCAAGTCAAAAGACCGAGGTTCCTTCTCTTGAGCCCGGAACTACGGCTACATTAACCGTAACACTTACTCCGGAATCATCAAATAAGACTTCGGATCCTACCGTTTCCCAGGATAGTACACAGTCTGATGTTTCCACAGGTGATGTCAGTGACGTAAGCGGTTCGGGCAACGTAAGCGGTTCGAGTGATGTTACACCCCCCGGTAACACGGATGATGTCGGTCCTGCACCTACAACAGGAGACAGTACCAATGTCTTGATTTATCTTGCAGTTTTGGCAGCAGCAATAGGAGGAATAGTTGTTGCGGTAAAGCTTGGCAAAAAAAGACGTGGTTCCGTTCTGTCAATCCTGATTTGTGCAGCAGTGGTAGGTGCTCCACTGTTTGGTATGATTCCCGAAACAAGTGCCGAGGCATTAACACCTACTGTTGATGCTGAGTATTCTACCATAAAAGTTTCACAGACTGTTAAGGTAGGAAACGAAAATGTCGAATTAAATGCCGTTGTTAAATACACACCTGTACAGGCTCCCGCCTTTACAGTAACCTTTGAAACAAACGGAGGCAGCGAAATAGCTCCCCAAAAGGTTTCCCCGGGAACTCCCGCAGTTCAGCCCGGCGATCCGGTTAAGGAAGGCTTTACCTTTGCAGGCTGGTATCAGGAGGCAACACTTGAAAATGTATTTGATTTCAGCACAGCCATAAACAGTGATGTAACTCTCTATGCAAAATGGGAACAAACTGAAAGCGGCAGCGAACAGCTTACCGGCTCGGGAAGCTTCGTTGATGTTTATTCAATATCCAATCTCAAGATAGACACCGAAACACTCACAGCTTCTGCAACAGTAAGTGCTCCCGAAAACTGTGCCCTTGTAGTACGCTTTATTGAAGAGGATATATATTTCTCAGACGATTACCCAAACAATAAGGAATATATCAACGACGGTTCGCTCTACGCTTCACACGTAGTACCTGCCGGCTGCGATATGCAGGATGTTTTTGCAACAATCAACGGCACACTTCCCGAAAACTTTGTTGCTGAAGCCGTTCTTCTTGACAGTGAGGGCAATCCGCTTTGCGATCCGTATTCAAATATTGACAACACACAAAGACACAGAGATTTTGACGCTTTGACTGTCAATGATTTTGCCGATGCAAATCTCGTCCTGAACTTTGACAGCAACGAAAGCGATAACTTCGGTGTTCTTGCAGATGATGTAAAGATCCTTTCAGCAGATAAGATCACAGTGCCGGATTATGATATCAATTCCGAAGAATATAAGGTATATCTTATAGAGAATCCTTCTGCTGATATTTCTGTCGGAGATAAAATATTTATCGGCGACAGTGACTGCGACTATCTCTTTAAGGTAAGAGAAATTGCAGAAGAAAACGGTGTTCTTAAGGTTACTTCCGAAAAGGCTAACGATGAAACCAACGGATATAATCTGAATGATTTCTACAAGTTCCTTAAGGTAGATATGACCTATACCAGCGATGCACAGCAGGAAGAACCGACTCCTGAAGAGTCAGTTCCGGAAAGCAGTTCCGAGCCTGTGGCTGCAAACTACGTAAGAAATAATTCCGAGTACGGAATTATGCCTTTGGGATTAAATGTTGCTCAAGCAAAGTTTAATCCTCCCGGAATACAGACAGGTATTACATTCAACCCCGCAACAATTGACACCGGAAACTGTGAGGTTTCCTATGAATTGAGCGGAACTATAACTGCTGAGCTTGATCTCGAATGGGATGTAGTTCTCTTCGGTGCGGATTATTTCAAGTGTGACTTTGTGTACACACTCGAAACCGAGCAGAAGGGTACGGTTAATCTTAAGATTGAACCGGATGAGGATACTGTTGAGGCCGACCAAAAGGAACTTAAATTGGGCAAGATCTGTATTCCGTTCGGCGTAACAGGACTTGATGCATTCGGTGAATTTACCCTTGATGTAGACTGGAAAGTCAGCGGCGGACTTGAGATAACAGGCAATACTGAAACAAAGAACGGCTTCCTTTTTAATACAAAGGACGGTTCACAGAAAATTGACCAGAAGGATTCCACATGGACCCTCGATACAAAGGCTCATGCCGAGATTACTATCGGTCCCAAAACCGAAGTAGGTATTGAGTTCCTCGGTGGAGCTGTTTCAGGAGGATTAGAGGCTCAGTTCGGCGGAAAGGCTGAAGGCGATCTCATCACCTCATCAGTCAGCGGCAACGAAAATATAGAGAAAATTCATGCTTGTCAGGCTTGTGTAGACGGTGAAGTTAAGGTATTCTTCACGGTAAATGCTAAACTTGAGTATGATGTATTGGAAATTCTTAAGGGTACTCCGATAGATTTCAATATACTTAATGTAGAGCATCCTCTCTTTGATTTCTACGTTTCTATTTTAAACTCACCTGACAGTATGTTCGGCGGACATCCCAGATTCGGTACAGGCGACTGCCCGAATATGGAGTACAAAATTACATTCAAGGCAGTAGATGCAGAAGGCAATGCTGTCGATACAAACATTGCAGTTACCAACAATACAACAGGTCAGTCCAAGGGTTCGGTTGCTAACGGAAACAGTCTCTTCCTTGCTCCTGCTACTTACACGGCAAGTGCAACAATAGACGGCTCCGAGTGCAGTAAGGAATTTACGGTAACAGAAAATCCCAAAACTGTTACACTTACAGCTACAGACATATACAGCCGTGTTACCGGAAGTGTTTCCGATGCTGTATCAAGACAGCCTATACAAAATGCATCTGTAAGGATATACAAAAATGATGAGTTACTCTCGTCAACAACCTCTTTGAGTAACGGTTCATTCAGCTTTACGCTTGAAGAAGGCACCTATAAGGTTGTTGCTTCGGCAGATAACTATTCATCCTCCTCACAGATCATAAGTGTAGGACGCAATGATGATAAGGTTCTTGAAACAATAATGCTTGTTCCTCTTGACGAGGATGAGATCATGGGCGGCATATACGGTCGTATTGAAGATGCTGCTACGGGTGATCCTGTTGAAGGTGTAAACGTAGTTATCAGCCAGGGTTGGGCTTCTGACGACACAACACCTATCAAGGTTGCCGAAACCGTAACTGACGAAAACGGAAGGTATATGATTCAAAAGACCACTGTATTTGATGTTAATTTCGGACTTGAAACCGGAAGCTATACCCTGTCGGTAAGCAAAGAGGGTTATATCCCGAACAGCTTCAGTATTTCCATTGTAGGCGGCGAGGATTCGGAATTTGACAGCACAATAACTCCTATCGGTTCCGAAGAGGAATACCGAATTGTTCTTACATGGGGTGTTGATCCGAGGGATCTTGACACTCATTTCAACGGAACAATCGACGGTTCAAATGATCATATATTCTACCTCGATATGCATGGTGAGGGTGCAAGTCTTGATGTTGACGATACAACCTCATACGGTCCTGAAACATTGACAATACCTGATATAAGAAAATATTCAGGAAACGTCACCTATTCTGTTCACGACTACACTAACCGTTATGAGTCATCCTCCACGGAGCTTTCCGCTTCCAGTGCAAAGGTTGATGTTTATAAGGGTTCAGAGCTTCTCAAGACATTCTATGTTCCCTTCGGAAGGGAAGGTACGGTATGGAACGTATTCTACATCACACCTGATGAGCAGATTGTTCCGATCAATACCTTCGAGTACGAAAGCGATCCGCATCAGGTAGGCAGAGGCTCATAAGCCTGTTTTACCAACTATTACGGCACGGATTGCTTATTGGTGAATTATTTGGCAAGCCGCTTTATGGCTCGCCGCGGTAAAAATTATCAGGTCAGGTCTTTTCGGAGGCCTGACCTGAGTTTTTCTATTATCATATATTTTTTTCGGGTGGAATCCTTGCGGTCATATGTAGGCAGAGACTCATGAGCCTGTTTTCCCGACTATTACGGCACGGATTGCTTATTGGTGAATTATTTGGCAGGCCGCTTTATGGTTCGCCGCAGTAAAAATTATCAGGTCAGGTCTTTTCGGAGGCCTGACCTGAGTTTTTTCTATTATCATATATATTTTTTCGGGTGGAATCCTTGCGGTCATATTCGGAGCGGGATGCCCCCCACAGGCGTGTTCGCATAATAAGCGCTCGCTTTGTTCGCTTCTGCTAAGTGGCGGCAAATCAATTCACGCAACGGTAAGTAAATAGATTTTGCCGTCTGCGGACGGCAACCAAAGTCTCTGCCTTTGGGAAATCGCAAGCTTTTAAAAAAGCTTGACCTTAAACCTGCTGTTTTGCTTGACATGATTTTCTCATGGCGGAGCAGCCCTCGAACATTTACTACAGCCGGCTCTCTGATCTTTCATTTCGGTAATCAATAAAATAAAAAAGGCTATGCCATACATATTCAATGTCAGCATAGCCTTCTTATGTTTCTTATGTCTGTATTATATAGAGATAAAACCGCCTAAAACGATTTACCTGATCAGGCTGTTTTATTCGGTATCTGCTGCGGCACTTGACAAATACTTGTCAGCAGAACCGTACGGAATCGGGGAACTGCTTCCGCAGCCGTTCGGTGAATATACCTTCGGTACCGTATTTGTCGGCTTGACATTTGACGGACCGTTTTCGGTGTCACTCGGCATCAGGGAAGCAACATAGCTGTATGAGTCATACTGATAGTCATACGAGCCTCTGGGAAGAAGAACCCTCTTTACCTCTTTGCCGTCCTTGAAATAAACCTGTGCTCCCTTAGCCGAATATGAGTAGCCCGAAGCATAATCAACCCATCCGACCGCTACAATCTCATCATACTCGGTTGAAACAGGGCCGTACATTTCAACACAAAGCTCATTTATTCCATCTTTGTTGCAATCATACACATATGTTGCAATATATATCGGGTAATCCTTTGTATTCTTGAATTTCATATCAAGATTTCCGTAGTCTACCGTTGCATCAAGACCTCTGTCTGCATAAGCTGAAGCAAACTGGTGTGCGTGTCTTTCCACAACCTCCATGCCTGCCCTCAGTGCACAAATATAAATCGTCGTCGATGCCTGACATATGCCTCCGCCGTACTGCTGCTCATACCTTCCCTGAACAATAGCATTAGACGGAACATATCCGAGCTCTCCTGTTGTCGTATCTCCTGTCATTTTGTTGAATGAGAATGTTTCGCCCGGATTTACAACATATCCGTTACAGGTCTTTATAGCAAGCTCCATATTGTAGGCAGATGCCCAGTTAGTGCTCACTGTAGTCTCGCTTGAAGCGATAAGCTTTGTATTAGCCTTTGCCTGTGCGATAGATACCTTGAACGGTGCTCTGTATGTCGTCATGGTTATACTTCCTGTTTTCGTTGGCTGCTGAATAATCTCCGTGATCTTACTATTAAGCTCTTTATGGTCAACAAGGAAGCCGTCTGTGCCGTCCTCGAACGTAAACTTCTCTGTTTTTGTCGGTTCAAATGTCTTTACGTGGGCATCTACCGGCTGAACCTCAATCTTTTCGGCAACCTTCTCAACAACCTTATCAATACAGTCCTTATTGAGAACCGATGTAACAACAAAGTCTGTGATACCTCCGTTATCTACCGTACCGACAGTGGGCTCATCAAGCTCTCCCCTGCTGTAGTGGTATGCCTGTATAAGTACATCCGATATATCCGTATCATACTCGAAATCGTCGGAACTGAGGTTTACGGTCTTGCCGTCACAGCTTACAGTTATATTTACATCATCACGAAGCTCAAGAAGCCTGTCCTGCATGGCATCATAAGCCTCACTCAGAGTTTTTCCGCTCAGATCCACCCCCGATACGGTTACATTGTCCCCGAATACTATAGTTGCGGTATTGATTGTCTTTATCTGTGCCGACTCATCCCTTATAACAGGAACTGCCGACGCTTCACTGTCATCCTTCTCGGATGCGGCTGCCTGCTTTGATGTCTGCGATGCCTCACTTTCCGTTTCCACAACAGTAGGCACCGAATTTCTGTTGTAATTCACGGAAAACAGTATGCCTGCCGCTGCAGCAGCAGTTACCACCGATGCCGACACTATCACGGCAATTTTTAATTTATTTTTCTTAGCATCTCTCTTGCTTTGCCCCATGCTGTTCGTTCGCTTATGCCCTGTAGGCTGACGTCTGCTCGACGGCTTATCCTCATTCACAGATCCTGCAAAAACGATCAAATCTTCGGCATCATCGTTTTCCTCTGTACCGGGAGCTGTCAAAACTGACTCCTCACTGTCTTTTTCGGTCTTTTCAGATTTCTCATTCTTAGAGTCTATTTCCTTCTTTACCTCTTTGAAAGCACCGCTGAACACAACCTCCTCAACTTCATCTTCTGTCGGAATAGTGTCAGCAGCATTTTTTTCCTTATCCATAAAGTAACCTCCAATCGGCTCGGATACTGTTTTTATCCTTTCACCCGTCTATATAATACACCAAAATACACCATAATGTAAAGTGTTTTTTTTAATAAAGAGCAATGTAAATTCTTACAAACTTACTTTGATTTTTTTTTCTTTTTTAGACTTTTTAACAGTATAAAAAAATTATACAGAACTCACAATTAAAATTATATTTTTTTGTTGAAATAATTATAAAAATAGAGTATAATAATCTTGACAGTAGATTGGTTTATTTTGGCACAGAAGGAATGATTCTATGAGAGTACTTATACTTTCCGCCACAACGGGCGGAGGGCATATGAGGGCTGCAAATGCTCTGAAAGAATATATAAAAAAGCAGGACAGCAGTACAGTTGTAAAGATTTCCGACACGATTGAGTATGTCAGTCCGTTTTTAAATAAGGCTGTTACGGGCGGATATGTCTATATGGTAAGGAACACTCCGAAAATGTATGGAAGCATATATAAAAATGCAGATAAAAGCTCCACGCCAATAAACAAAACCGTAGAGCTTACAACCACTTCCCTGCGTAATAAGCTACTCCCTCTTGTATATGACTTTCACCCTGATGTAATCATAACCACGCATCCGTTTGCCGCTGAAATTGTCACTGCACTCAAACAAAGTAATATAATCGATCTCCCCATAATTGATATTGTCACTGATTTCGCCATCCATCAGGCATATATCTCTGACGGTGTTGATGCATATATTGTTTCGAGCAGAGAAATGGTTGACCAGGTTGTTGAAAGAGGGGTCAGCAGAGTTCATGTTTATCCATACGGTATCCCGATAATGCAAAACTTCTATGAGGAAATTGACAGAGAAGAAGCCTTTGCAAGCGAGGGACTCGACCCGTCACTCCCGACAATTCTTATTATGGCAGGAAGCTTCGGCGTAACCGATGTGCTTAAGATATATCATAAAATAGTGAAATCACCGGAAAATTTTCAGGTTATTGTTATCACAGGCAAAAATGAGAAGCTTTATGAAACCTTTGACAATTACCTTAGAAAGATAACGATAAACAACACGATTGTAGAGCTTCGTGAATCTGTCAGGGCTGAAAATGCCGCAAGGGCAGCTGCCAAATCTGCAAAGAACCAAAAAAATCCAAAGGCAAAGGCTCAGGTCAAGACAAAAGGTCAGAGAACCGTCTCAAAGAACTTGAAGCCTGTAAAGCCCACAGAGCTTTTATATTATACAGACAATGTCGATAAGTATATGCGTATGGCGGATCTTATTGTGACAAAACCCGGCGGACTTACTGTTAGTGAGGCTATCGCTGTCGGACTTCCTATGGCTATATTCAAGGCTATACCCGGACAGGAGGAACAGAATGCGGAATTTCTTGTAAGTAAGAATATGGCTGTTGTCCTTGAAAAGAAGGATTCCTGTACTGCCGTTATAACCGATCTTTTGAGAAATCCGGAAAAGCTTGAGAATATGAGAAAATCCATAAATTCTTTCTCAAAGGGAAATTCAGCGGCAAATATATACCTTCTGATGCTTGACCTTGTCAAAAAATATAAGAATAAAAAATAATTTTTCCGCTGCCGCAGATGACAGCGGTTTTTTATCAGTCAAAAATTTTATTCATTGTACTGAAAATATTGATTTATCTGTAAAATAATGCTATTATAGAGAATAAGATAATTTATTTGGATATCTTTTTGTAAATTCGGAGGAATTATGGATAATAAAAAAGAAAAAAAGATGCATATTCCGTGGGGATTGCTGTTTAATATTACGATCATAATCCTTACTTTGTTCCTTATCGTATACTTTATATTCTCTGAAGGAGGCTTCAGAGACCTGCTTAACAGCGGACTTCAGATCAGTGTTGTATGGATGCTGACTGCTGTTTTTGTACATCTTTTAAATATTGCTCTTGATATGACGGTTATATATCTTTTTGTTAAAGAAACAAACCCTGAATTTTCTGTAAAAAATGCACTTATTGTATCTATGACGGGTCAGTTTTTCTCTGCAATTACCCCCAGTGCATCCGGAGGACAGCCTATGCAGATCATCTCAATGTCAAGAATGGGCATAAAACCCTCTAATTCCACTTCTGCACTTATCCAGAAGTTCCTTGTATGGCAGTTCACCATGGCTGTGTACTGTATAGTTGCTGTTGTTGCAAGATTTTCCTTTATTTCGGGACAGCTTAATCCTACAATGTGGGTTCTGTCGATTCTCGGATTTGCCGCACAGGTCCTTATGATTGTCGTTCTTCTTCTTGCATCGTTCTGCAAGGCACTTACGACTAAGGTTGTCAATTTCTTTTTGGATCTTTTAGGTAAGCTCCATATTCTGCGTAATGTTGAGGATAAGAAAAAAAGTATAGATGAAACTCTTACTTCCTTTCACGAAAGCAATAAGCAGCTAAATAAGAATAAGGTACTTCTTGTAAAAATATATGCAATAACCGCAATCCAGATGACTGCATATTTCCTTGCACCATACTGTATTGCTATGGCTTTCGGTATTTACTGTGATATTTTCGATATGCTCTGTGCCCAGGCCTATGTGAGCATGGTTTCGAGTCTTATTCCTCTCCCCGGCGGCTCGGGAGCCGCTGAATATTCCTTCAGCGTATTTTTCGGAACCTATTTCTCCGCTCAAACCATTAAATCCGCCATACTCTTGTGGAGAACAATAACGTACTACGGAACAATAGCCATTTCTGCACCATTCGCATGGCTCAGAAATAAAAAATCCGTCAACAAGGCTGCACCTGACCCGAACATGGGAGAAATTGAAGAAAACTAAAATGAATTTATAAAATTTTATGAGGTAATAGTTCAATGTCAAAAGTAAAAATTTCTGTTATAGTACCAATATACAATGTAGAAAAATATCTTGATGAATGTTTGGATTCAATAAGAAAGCAGACATTTACCGATTTTGAAGTCTTGCTTATTGATGATGGTACACCTGATAACAGCACTGAAATAGCAAAAAAATATACCGAGCTTGACGGTCGGTTCAGACTTTACCATAAAAAAAACGGCGGTCTTTCCGATGCAAGAAATTACGGACTCGAACGTGCGAATGGTGAATATATTGCCTTTGTCGACAGTGACGACCGCCTAAGAGAAAAATATCTTGAAAGTATGTATAATGTCATAACGAAGCACGATGCCGATATAGCGGTATGTGCATTCAGCTTTTATTATCAGAACAACGGAAAAATCAAGAAATCCAACAAGAAGCCTATTGACAATAACCGGGTATATGACAGAGATGAGGCACTGAGGGAACTTATGCGTGACAGACAGTTCCGATTTTATGTATGGAATAAGCTGTGGAAGATGTCCCTGTTCAAGGATAACGGTGTAAAAATGCCTATCATGATATATGAGGATATGGTTGTAAGCACGATGCTTTTCTGCCATGCGAAAAAGGTCGTATCTACAGACTATCGGGGTTATATTTATACAAGGGCTTTCTCAAAATACAAAGAGGTTTCAATGACGAAAAAGAGAATTAACGATTATATAAGAACTGTGCCCTGTATGCGAAAATATCTTGAGGGCAGAAATCTCTATAAAACTGCAAAACTCCCCTTTTTCAGACATATTGCACACGTATTTTTTTCTGTTCCCCTGTTGGTTGTACAGGCAAATAAAAGTCTTGAGAGAGGTATTCTGAAAAACTCTCTTGCAGGTATGGGAAAGGTTATAAAATGCGTATGCTCACCTGCCGATAAGCTTGCTGATTTGATTGAAGAAGAGGTAGTAATGTAATTGGGGTGATGTTATGCAGAAGCCAAGAATATCAGTTATTGTTCCGATATACAATGTTGAAAAATATCTTGATAAATGCCTCGGCACGATTAAAAATCAGACGTTCAGGGATTTTGAGGTACTTCTTATAAATGACGGCACTCCCGACCGAAGTATGGATACAGCAAAAAAATATGCTGACGAGGACAGCCGTTTTATAATATACAACAAAAAAAACGGCGGTCTTTCCGATGCAAGAAATTACGGAATAGATCGTGCAGAAGGTGAATTTCTTGTCTTTGTTGACAGTGACGATTATCTGCATGAGGATTACCTTAAAACCATGTATGAGGATTGTATAAATAATAATGCAGATGTGGCATATTGCAGGTTCAGGCATACGTACCTCGGCACCGGTATAAAGCTCCCGTCTATCAATCCTAAAAAGGGTGTTATAGACAAGGAAAAGGCTCTTGATATGCTTATACGGGATAACCGTATGCACAGCTATGCTTGGAATAAGATGTACAGACGTACTTTATTTACGGATAATGACATAAGATATCCGATAATTTATTTTGAGGATGTCGCAACAAGTGCGAGGGTGCTTTTTCATGCAAACAGAGTTGCTGTTACAGATAAAAACCTGTACTTTTATGTCCGCCGCTCGGGAAGTATCATGTCAACAATGAACTCAAAGAAAATCGAGCATCTTCTGCTCTCAATACTAATTACAAGAAATTATATACAGCTCCACGGAGAATATGATAAATACAAAAAGGCAATACGGGCAGTTGCACTTAAAATGCGGCTCATAAATATATATTCCATAATAAGACAGCATATTTTGAGTTGGAATTTCAAGGGTATGAAAAAAAACCTACGAACAAATAAAATGCTTTATAAATACATTATATCAGATAATTATGAACCTGTTGACGGATATCCGGAATTGCCGTACAATATTATTCAGCCGGAAAGTAAAAGAAAAAAATAAGGGAGTGTCCATATCGGCACTCCCATTTTTGTACAAAGTAAAAAAGACTCCGCTTCCACGGAGCCTTATAAATATTTTAATTTGTTAGTACTGCACCGGTCGATTTCTTTGTTGATGTGGAAAATGCTATATTTACGCTGTGGTCAGCTATTCTCTCAAGATTGGTAAGAAGTTCCATAAACAATGTACCCACCGTAGCATTACATTTTCCGGTACTTAGTCTTTCAATATGATTTTCCTTATATTCAGCCGTTTTATCGTCTATTTCCTGCTCAATACTGCTTACCGTATCGGCAGCTCTTTCGTCAAAGTGTGATGATTTGAACATACCCAGTGCTCCGTCAAGAATACTGTCAACCAGTGACTGCATCTTATTGGCTTCCTCAAGTGCCATATCGCTGAAGGTTTCTCCCTTTTTTATGATATTCTGTGCAAGCTCACATATATTCTCGGCATGGTCGCCTATTCTCTCCATATCGCTTACAACGTGATAATATGAACCGATTTTTACACGATCACTGTCCTCAAGACTAAGCCCGTTTATCTTGACAAGGTAATTTGTTATCGCCATGTTAAGATAATCAATTACTTCCTCATTTTCCTCTACCTCTGCTATAAGCTTTTCGTCCTGATTAATAAATGCCTGCATTGATTTTGAAAAATTCTTCTTCGCAAGCATACCCATTCTTTCGATTTCCTTTGTGATTTGTGATACGGCAAACGGCGGCGTTTTCAGCATACGCTCGTCAACATATTTAAGCCTGCTCGCTTCCTTCTCGTTCTCCTCCTCACCAGGAATAATAATACAGGCAAGCTTTATGATAACCCCCTCAAGCGGAAGCATTACCAGCGTCGCCACAATACATGATATGATATGTGCAAGGGATATCTGTAACGGAACCATCTCCGTGAGTGATTCAATAAACTGATTGAACGGTGTAAACATTGACAGAAGTGCGAAAAGTATCGCTCCCAATGACGTGAATACAACATAAGATATAGCCGTTCTCTTTGCTGCCTTTGTTGCACCGAGTGAGGAAATAACCGCCGTAACACAGGCTCCTATATGAATACCGTATACCATATATACCGCATTAGGCAGTGTAAGCGCACCGGCGGCTCCCAATGCCTGAAGCACACCGACAGCGGCTGAGGAGCTTTGTATTACTGCCGCAAATGCTATGCCGAAGATTATACCTACAATCGGATTACTTACCGATGTTATAATGTGAGAAAAAGCTTCCGAGGAAGCGAGCGGCTTAAGATTTCCGCTCATTGTGGTCATTCCGAAAAACAGGATTCCAAAGCCTGCTATTATCTGACCTATGTATTTTGTGTTATTCTTTTTGCTGAGAACAACCATGAACGCACCTATAAATATCGCAATCGGTGCATAATCCGATATCTGTATGGAAAGGAGTACACTCGTTACGGTAGTACCTATCGTAGCTCCCATTATAACTCCCATCGCCTGGCTCAAATTCATTATCGAGGCATTTACAAAACCCACACACATGACCGATACCGCTGTTGAGCTCTGTATTATTGCCGTTACTATAATTCCTACCAAGGCACCGAGAAAACGATTCGTTGTAAGCTTCTCTAAAAGTGTACGCAGATTTGAACCGGCAGCAAGCTCCAGTCCCTCACCCATAAGCTTCATTCCGTATAGAAACAAACCAAGCCCACCAAGGGCAAGAATAATCTGCATCATAATTTCCTGATTGAAGGTCATACCAAAGTCCTCCGTTTTTACTACCCTTAATTATTATCTCTTTATCTGTACTACTCAATAATATTACAACATCCGACAGTTAATATTCTTTATAAGAATTAAGCGTTTTTCTATCTTTAACACAAAAACCTTTAATTATATTAACTTTTTTTATATTATATGCGTAATCTGCACCTGTCATGCGTCAGTGTGACGCTGCGGAGTTACATATAAAGTCGTCTGGTTTACATATATTACCATTCCGGGCTTAGCACCCCTCGGCTTGCTTACATATCTGACTCTTGTATAATCAACAGGCACCTTGCCTGCCTCCCTTGCCTTGCTGTGATATGCGGCAAGCTGTGCGGCATAAAGTATATCGCTCTCATCAGGCTTTTTTCCGTTTGTAATTATTATTGTATGTGACCCCGGTATTTCCTTGACATGAAACCATATATCGTTTTTATCCGATTGCCTGAGTGTGAGCATATCATTCTGTTTGTTATTTCTTCCGACAAGTACCCTAAAACCGTTCGGAGAGGTAAATTCGAGCGGAGGAAGCGGCTTTTCGGCTTTCTGCTTTTTGCCCTTTACCCTGATATATCCCTCCTCGGTCAACTCCTGCCGTATCTCGTCAAGCTCACGTACACTTTCCGCCCTGCTCAGACTATCGGATACCGAGGATACATAATCAAGCTCCGCCTCCGCCTGCTGTATCTGTACACGCAGCACCTGCTCGGCTGTTTTTGCCTTTTGGTAGCTTTTATAATATTTCTGTGCATTGGCAGACGGAGATATCGACGGGTCAAGCTTTATCTTTATCCTCGCCATGTTTTCATCATAGAAATTCTCGACCTCACATTCCGCCGCTCCCCTCTCTATCCTGTACAAATTAGCCTGAAGAAGATCTCCGCATATTCTGAAATACTCCCTGTCGGCACAAGCCTTAAGCTCATCATTTTGTATATATATTTTTTTTATAAGACGTGTTGCGGCATTGGAAAGAAGTTTGGTGAGATCCTCGGATTTTGACTTTATCGCATTTATACTGTCACGCTGTGAGTAGTAAACGTCAAGCAGACCGCTGAATGTATCGCCCTCCTGCTTTGACCTGCCCGTACCGTACTGCTGTATATGCTCAAATGTGAAATCTATCGGTTTATTGTTTATATCCGTTATAATACAGGGAACCCCCGAACATTCCCTTGCGGCTTTAATATCCCTTTTAAGAAAATACGAAAGACGTGTTCTTTGCTCCTCATTAAGATTATCCGAATATATATCAGCACCCCTGCCCGTAAGATATTCAAGCTCTCTGCATATTATCGGTGACACACCCTGTATAACCGAGAGAAGTGCCTTTGAAAGCGGCTGTGAACCGGTGAGATTTTCCACTGCATTTATAATGTCCTCCGCATCCGCATCAAGCATACACAGTTTTATCTGCTTCGGCGGCATTTCGTATTTTATTCCCGGAAGTATAAGCCGCTGTGATGACATGGAGGCATCTACCCGCTTGACCGCATCTATTATTATCCCGTTTTCGTCAATAAATACAATATTGCTGTACTGTCCCATTATCTCGACCGCAAGCTTAAGAATTACAGTATCTCCAAGCTCGTTTACCGCCTCAAATTCAAGCATAAGTGTTCTTTCAAGTTCGGGTTGATCTACTGACCTGAGCTTTGCACCCGAAAGTCTTTTACGCAAAAGCATACAGAGCATAGGCGGTACCTTCGGATTCTCCGAAGAAGCCGTTGTTATATTAATTCTCGGAGCGTCCGCCCTTGCGGAAATTAGAAGCTTATTGCTCCCCTCCCTTGAGCGCATTGTGAGGATCAGGCGATCCTTTGCCGGTTGATAAATTTTATCCACCCTGCTTCCTATAAGCCTTTTTTCAAGCTCCTTTTTTATGTGCCTTAAAAATACACCGTCAAGTGCCATAATATACCCCCGAATCAAAAATTATGACTGTTTTAAATATATATCATTTTATCCGTATCACCTTCCGCCTGTTTAAAAACAGTATCGGTAAATTTTTCACCCAAAATCAGGGCAAGCTCAGGTATTATCATATCCTCCGAGCGGAAATGACCTATATCGAATACCGCTATATTTTTTTCGTTCGCAAAAAGTATCTCGTGATGTTTTATCTCTCCTGTCACGAAAGCCTCTGCCCCTGCCGATTCTGCGGCAAATATATTACTTCCCCCCGCTCCGCATGATATTCCCACTCTTTTTATTGTTCCGTTTCTCTTTGAATACCTGAGTCCGCGGCAGGATAATGCGGATTTTATTCTATAAGCAAATTCTTCGGAGCTGATTTCCTTTTCAAGCTCACCTATAAGCAGACATTCCGAATCCGTGCCGTTTTCTGATACTACCCCGACATAGTCGGCAAGTGTATTATTTACTCCTGCTTCCGCAATATCGAGATTTGTATGTGCGGATATTACTGTAATATCATTCTTCACCACAAGATATGGAATACTATTTTTTTCTATGGACTTAAGCGGATTGAATATTACCGGATGATGACTTATTATTATTTTTGCACCACTATCCACCGCTTCCTCTATTACCTCCGATGTGACATCAAGTGCCAGCAGGACTGTTTCCGAGGTCTGCTCTGTATCTCCTATAAGCAAGCCTGAATTGTCAAAGCTCATTGCCGTACTGAACGGTGCAATCTCATTTATGTAATTCATTATCTCCCTTGCTGCTATCATTACTGTTCCTCCGTTTAAGTCATTTCCGTTAATTCCGATATCAATGATTCTACGGAATTATATTCTTCCGTTCCGTATTCATATCCGTTAAGCTTTTTCTTAAGCTTTTCGTTTACAGCATATATGTACCGTTTTGCTTCGGCGGATCTGTCACTGTCGAGAATACCGACATATTTGTATTTTATGGGACACGGTCTTATTATTCCGTCATAAGACACAAGCATAACGGAATATGTCTTGCCGCACGATATGCACGCCTTCTCCTCCTTTATCACAAAGCCTGCCTTACACAGATATTCCCTCAGCACCTCTGCCCTCGTCATTGGCTGAAGTATAAGATTTTTATTCGGATCCCTGAGCCATTCCGCTCTGTCTATAAGCTTTGCCATAAGCTCACCGCCCATGCCTGCCATTACTATATCGTCTGCCTCTTCAGCCTTTATACTGTCGAGACCGTCCGATAATACAATTTTCACCTTATTCGTAAGTCCGTATCTCTCGGTATTCATTTTTGCCCTGCCAAGCGGACCCTTTCTTACATCAGCAGCAACGGCATATTTAATTTTTTTATTAATCAAAAGCCATATCGGCAAATAGCCGTGATCCGTACCTATATCTGCAAGTGCTGCACCCTCACGTACAAATGAGGCACACAACGATAATCTTTCATCAAGGCTGAACATAAACCACACCTCTCAACACACATAAAGCCGCAGAGATCACCCTGCGGCTTTGGACACAAAATATTAATTATTTTTTGCCGATATGCTCATTAAGCTTATCAACAAGCTCATCGGCATCAACACCGTGAACCTCACAAGCCTGCTCTATAGTTTCACCTCTTGATGCAGGACAGCCGAGACAATGCATTCCGATTGAAAGAAAAAGCGGTGCTGTCGTTTCATCAATATCAAGAACATCTCCGATTATTGTATCCTTAGTTATCTGTGCCATAATTTTAATTCCTTTCTGTTTCAATATACATCTATTATAATACCCAAATAATTTTTTTTCAATACCAAAAAATTATTTAAAGGCTCAATTTACATAATTAACATACTTTTTCGGCAATTTCCCCCTGCTTTTTGTATATACTTCCTGCCGGTATATATCCTCTGACCATGGACAGAGGATATACTGTAGTATTCCTTCCTATAACCGTTCCCGGATTAAGTATCGCATTACATCCGACCTCAACATTGTCACCAACAACGGCACCGAATTTTTTAAGTCCTGTTTCTATTTTTTCTCCGTCCGTCATTACTGTTACAGGTGTTTTATCGGATTTCAGGTTCGAGGTTTTTGCTCCGGCTCCCAAATGTGATTTATACCCAAGAATTGAATCGCCTATATAATTATAGTGCGGCACCTGTGCACTGTCAAAAATAATACAGTTCTTCAGCTCGGAGGAATTACCTATAACGCTTCCCCTTCCTATTATTGCACCTCCTCTTATGAAGGCACAATGCCTTATCTCGGCACCCGAACAAACTATAAGAGGCCCTGCAAGATATGCCGACGGCATTATTTCGGCTGTTTTCGCTATCCATATACCATCGCCTCTATATTCGTATTCGTCCTTAGGCAGACTGCCTCCTACCGAGAGTATATATTCCGATATCCTCGGCAGGGCTTCCCACGGATATGTGATTCCCTCAAAAAGTCCTGAAGCAATACTTTTTGACAAATCAAGTAGTTCTCCCACCTTAAGGTTATTGTTTACCATTACTCAGAACCCCCCCGTTAAAATATAAAATCATCCTCATCAGATTCTTTATAGAATACCCAATCATCCCCGCCAAACCTACCTGCAAGAAACCTTATACTCCTTCCTGCCGTTTCTATCGTATAAACCGAAAAGCTGTACGGCTTCTTCGTTTCGGGATGCAATACAATATCACATTCACCGAATGACCGCCATTTATGCGAAAATACATCCACTCCGTCTATACAGAATCTTTTTCCGTTTGATTTTCCCAAATAAGTATATTCCTTCATAATTCCCATCATCAACCGTCAACCCATTACCCTTTCGGTTATATCCGATATCAGATATCTGTCCTCCTTGCATATTATAATAAAATTACGGGAATATTCATATTCCCCGGCATCCTGACTGTTACCGTTTTCATCCGTATACGGTTCGGAATATGTCAGAGTATACGATACCGGCACGGTATATTCATCACCCTTGCACATAATATGCTCCCTGTCTATATCCTTGACAGAAAACGACTTTATACATCTCGAATAATCATAAAATGCCGTTTCATTGTAGTTCCAAATAAAATCATCTGCTGTATTGCTCATAACACCGATATGATCCTGTTGTGAAACCGCCGAGAGATATTTTGTTACGACATCTGCAAGCATATCCGCCTTTTCCGATCCGTCCGAAACGTAGCTTATATCCTCCCCGGACATTTCCTTCTCGGAATCATAGCTGCACGAGCACAGCAACACCACTTGACCGATCAAAATCACACCTGTCAAAAATGCGAGGAATATTTTCTTCATTATTTTACCATACCCCTCTGTTTGAGATATGAAATTATCAGCTGTACGCTGCCGTCTGTTCCGATGCTTCCGCTGTTTATACACAAATCGTAATTATTCGGATCCCCCCATTTTCCCGAGGCATAGAAATTGTAGTAATTCGCCCTGCTTTTATCCGTCTTTGTCACAACACTCTGTGCCTTTTTGGGATTTACATCATATTCCTTTATCGCATACTCAACACGTTTTTCCATATCCGCACAGATAAAAAGCCTTACAACATCCTTCCTGCCGGAAAGAATATAATCGGCACATCTTCCGACAATTACACAGGGCTTAACCGATAACTTTCTTATAACATCATGCTGTGCAAGAAAGAGCCTGTCATTAAGCGGAAGCTGGGGTTCTACCCTGAATCCGCTGTCATAAACTGCGGCAGCACCTATCGAAAGTGAATACAGTAGACTGCTTGTGGATTTTTCGTCCATTCCCTCTATAACCTCAGGATCAAGTCCGCTTTCTTTTGCTACTATATTGATAAGGTTCTTGTCATAGTATGCTATTCCGAGCTTTTCGGCAAGCTTATAACCAATCTTTCTTCCGCCGCTGCCAAACTGCCTTGCTATTGTAATTACCATAATAAAGCCCCCCATTTACTTATATTGCCCTTTTATTTTATTATTGTAACATACTTTTTATTAAATTTAAACAGTTTGAAGTAATTTTTTTGTTTTTTTTTATATATTTTCCGAGACTACACAGTTGTAATAAAATCGTTTCCATTTTGTTGTTGACTTTATTACCGGAAAATCTTATCATAATAAATACAATAAATTGGAAATATGTTTTGATTGGGGCTGATAATTTGAAAGCTGCAGGAAAATTATTTTGCATAATACTGTCACTGATGCTCCTTGTGTCGGTCTGTGCCTGTGACAGGGACACCGAAACTCCGGAGGATCAGATTATATATTATAATACAGATTCGGAGCCGGTTACGCTCGATCCGCAGATTGCCAACGATGCAAGTGCCAAGCTTATTATTATGAATGTTTTTGAGGGACTTATACGGATTGATGCGGACAACAACGCAATCCCCGGTGCAGCGCAAAGCTGGGAAATAAGCAAGGACAGACTTATGTATACCTTTCACCTGCGTGACGGTCTTAAGTGGAATGACGGAACTAAGCTTACCGCACAGGATTTCATTTACGGCGTACAGAGAGCTCTTATGCCGCAGACCTCCTCACCCACGGCAGAAACACTATACTGTATAAAAAATGCCGAAAAAATCAATACGGGAAAATCCGATATATCTACCCTCGGTGTTTTTGTGAGGGATGACCGGACAATAATATTCCAGCTTGAATATCCCGATCCGGATTTTTTGCAGCTTCTTGCAACTGCTCCGACAATGCCGTGCAATAAAACCTTTTTTGAAAAAACAACCGGTCAGTACGGCAGAGAGGACGATAAACTTCTCTGTAATGGTGCATTTTATATAAGGGAGGACGGCTGGGCACATGACGAATATATATATTTGAGAAAAAATACCGAATATACAGGTGAAAGCACTCCTGTCCCCGCCGGAGTCAATATTACCATAGGAGAAACTCCCGCCGATATCTGTGATTCGATAAATGACGGAACCATAGACTGCGGTGCAATTACACAGGCTGATACAGAAAGGGCAGAAAAACTTGGATTTAACCTTACCGGGTTTGGAGATACCGTATGGGGTATAGCATTTAACAATCAGGATGATCTGCTAAAAAATGAGGATATAAGGAGAAGTCTTTTATCCGCTGTTGACAGAAATTATATTCTTAAGGATATACCTGACAACTGTACTGTCACAGAGAATATTATACCCGACAGTGCAAGACTTGATGATAAAAAATACAGGGATCTTGCCGGAAATGTTGCCTTTAACCCGACGGAATTTCCTGATAAGCTTCTTGCAAAGGCTTTGAAAAATGCAAATGTTAGCAATATTACCGATATCACGATATTATGCCCTGATGACGAAAAAACACAATCGTTCGTGAATAATCTGATTGAAACCTGGAACACATTCAGTGGAGGATATTTCAACAAAAAACCGGTTTCTGTTTCGGAATTGAAGGACAGAATTACACAGGGTAATTTTGAGGTTGTTATTGCACCGCTTACCGTCCAGGGGAATACTCCTCTCAGCACATTGGAGCTGTTTGAAACCTCGAGCAAATATAATACTGCATCTTTTAAAAATACGGAATATGATACTGCCGTTGAGAAGCTGAAAAAAAGGCAGGTTGCTTCCGAAGCACAAAATATAAAGGATATTGAGCAGGATTTATTGAATAAGGGAATATTCTATCCGCTGTTTATAGAAAACAGATATTATGTAAGTGCCGGAAACGTAAAGGATATTATTTTCCATCCGTTCGGTGCGGAGGTTGACTTTTTCCATGCTTCAAAAACCGTAGAATAACATAATTCCGATATACGTCTGACTTTTGTATTTTATATCTTGCAGTATCAGAAAAAAACGGTAGAATACCGACTTACAATACTTTCTGTTGCAGCTTTTCTGACAAAGGGTATGGGTATTATGTGAGAAAAGTAA
>CANQLX010000025.1 GCA_947624835.1 uncultured Clostridia bacterium | reverse complement strand
TGATTTCTGCCATTTATCTTCCCTCCCATCCGCCATAAGGCAGGGGTTTGTGTCATTACGATACCCAAATATTATACATTATTCTTATACCACTTGTCAACACAAAAATCCCATAAATTTGCATGAGTATCTATGTATAATTTGTACAAAAAATATAGTTATTACTATATATTCTACAAAAAATCCGACAAATCATTTATTTTCGGCAGTCTTACACTATTAATTCTGTACAAAGTCATACTGTCAAAAAAACACATTACCATGCTCAGGTCAAAAAATCCTTAAGCTTTTTACTCCTGCTCGGATGTCTTAGCTTACGCAGTGCCTTTGCCTCTATCTGACGGATACGCTCTCTTGTTACTTTAAATTCCTCTCCTACCTCCTCGAGAGTTCTTGCCCTACCGTCCTCAAGACCAAACCTCAAACTCAACACTTTAGCCTCTCTCGGGGCAAGAGTTCCGAGCACAGCGTTAAGCTGTTCCTTAAGCAGGGTGCTTGATGCCGCATCCTGCGGTGCGGGAGCATCGTCATCGGGGATGAAATCGCCAAGGTGACTGTCCTCTTCCTCACCGATAGGAGTTTCAAGTGATACAGGCTCCTGTGCAACCTGCATTATTTCTCTTACCTTTACAGGCGACATACTCAAATATTCCGCTATTTCATCGGGAGTCGGCTCGTGACCTGTTTCATGCAGGAGCTGGCTTGATGCTTTTTTGACCTTATTGATTGTTTCCACCATATGTACCGGTATCCTTATTGTTCTTGCCTGATCGGCTATAGCACGGGTTATTGACTGTCTTATCCACCATGTTGCATAGGTAGAAAATTTAAAGCCCTTTGTATGATCAAATTTATCTACTGCCTTGACAAGACCCAGATTTCCTTCCTGTATAAGATCAAGAAACTGCATACCCCTTCCGAGATACCTTTTTGCTATACTTACAACAAGTCGGAGATTTGCCTCGGAAAGCTTTTGCTTTGCCTCCTCATCACCGTTAAGTATCCTGATAGCAAGCTCTGTTTCCTCCTCACCCGTAAGCAGCGGCACGCTGCCTATTTCCTTGAGGTACAGCCTTATCGGATCATCTATTGAGATTCCTTCCGACAAATCCGCAGAGTTGTCGGGATTTCCGCCTTCCTCAATATTAACAAGCTCGCTGTCATCCAAAATAATATCTTCAACGCTTTCCACTATCTCTATACCGTTTGTTTCAAGAGAATCATAAAATTTCTCCATCTGCTCGGCATCTATATCCATTTCGGCTATAGCGTCCAATATCTCCTTGTTTGTAAGATGTCCCTTCACTTTTCCCAGTTCCGTGAGCTCCTTAAGCACAGTTTTCTTATCGGGCTGTGTTTCGTTTGTCATAATAACCTCCTGAAATAATTTTACACCCGCCGAATACAATATCAGCGTATTTTATCTTATTCTCCTATAAACCCATAGCCTCATTTATATTGAGGTACGGCATTTTACTTCATCAAATTTGCGATATCCGCAGCGGAAAAATACAAACTGCTGTTCAAATCAAGCTATTTTGTGTCCTCCGTCCTACCGGTTAAAACGCTCCAAAACTTCCTTGGCAGCCTTTATTTTTTCCGGTGGCAGATCCAGTTTTTCCGACAGTTCCTTATCTGTCAGTTCCCTGCCGTTTTCTTCCATACTCTTTTTGTTTGCATCAAGTATTCCGGCTATGCTCTCTGCCGAATCGGACGGAATCCTGAGTGTTTCAACAGCCGAATCCGTAATCTCAATAAGCTTTCTGTTTACTCTAAATGAAGCATATGCAATAAAGCTTATATTTTTATTATAGTCAAATTCCTCAGCCGCCGCCATAAGCTCCATATTACCTTCTTGGACAAGGTCAAGGTAAAGCATATCATGTCCGATATACTGATATGCCGCCTCTGCCGGAATAAACATACAACCTTCAATGAGCATTTCCTTTTTATCTTCATCTCCGTCTGCAATATCAAATATAAGATCCCTTTCATCATTTCCCGACAGCACCGGCAAACATTCGATTTCGTCAAAATAAAGTTTTATAGGATCCTCTCCTGCCCTGTTGGCTGCTCTGTACTCATTTTCCTGCGGAAGCCTGCGGATATTCTCGAGCAAACCGTTATAATGTTCCCTGCCAAAGGGATAGTCCCGGTACGGCAGGATATCCGCACCGGAATCTCTGATCTCACATAATACTCCAATCAGCTTTCCTTCTGTAATTTCCGGATATTTTGCAAGCTCCTGTATTCTGTCCATACATATCTGTCCGCCTGCAGAGGCTGCGTATATCAAATTATCACAATATAATTCCGCCTCTGTATTATCCGGAACATATAACATTTCACTGTCTTTCATAATTCCTCCGTCACACAACCGTACTTTATGCCTTAAGCTTTTTGCTTCTGCTCGGGTGCCTGAGCTTACGCAGTGCCTTTGCCTCTATCTGTCTTATTCTTTCTCTTGTTACCTTAAATTCATCTCCGACCTCTTCGAGGGTTCTCGGTCTGCCGTCATCGAGTCCGAATCTCAGCCGTATCACCTTTGCCTCACGGGGTGTAAGCGTTGACAAAACATCGTCAAGCTGTTCCTTAAGCATAGTCTGTGCTGCCGCCTCCTGTGGGGTAAGTGTGGAATTGTCCGGAATAAAATCCCCAAGGTGACTGTCCTCCTCCTCACCTATGGGTGTTTCAAGAGAAACCGGCTCCTGTGAAGCCCTCATCGCCTCACATATCTTATCGACCGGAACATTCAGGTATTCGGATATTTCCTCAACTGTGGGTTCATGTCCGTTTTCATGCAGAAGCTGGCTTGATGCCTTTTTAATCTTATTGATTGTTTCACCCATGTGTACAGGTATTCTTATGGTCCTTGCCTGATCTGCGATTGCACGGGTTATAGCCTGCCTTATCCACCATGTAGCATAAGTGGAAAATTTAAATCCCTTTGTATGGTCAAATTTTTCAACCGCCTTCATAAGACCGAGATTTCCCTCCTGTATCAGGTCAAGGAATTGCATACCCCTGCCGAGATATCTTTTGGCTATACTTACAACAAGCCTCAGATTCGCCTCGACAAGTCTTTGGCTTGCCTGAACGTCACCGTTAAGTATCCTTTCGGCAACTTCAGCCTCCTCATTCGGTAAAAGCAGCGGCACCCTGCCTATTTCTTTGAGATATATCCTAACCGGATCATCTGTCAGTATTGCCGTATCCGAAATATCGGAATCGTCTTTATCATCATTCCCGGAAATCTCAGTCAGTTCCTCATCATCAAGTATTAAATCATCTAAGGTTTCAACAATCTCAACACCGTTGGATTCCAGCATATCATAAAATTTTTCCATCTGCTCAGGTTCGATGTCCATTTCACCTGTCGCATCAAAAATTTCTTTGTTTGTCAGTTGTCCCTTACTTTTTCCCAATTCAATAAGATCGTTAAGAACATTTTTTCTTTCTGTCTGCTGTGTACCCATAAAAAATCCTCCTATCATTACCTTTTATCCTTCATTTTTCTGAGCTTCTTTATATATTCATTAAGATCCTGGGGCTCAGACTGTTCTATCTGCTTAGGGGTAAGCCGCCCGTTTTCATCCTCAAGCACTTCTATATATTCCCGAGCCGCCGCTGCCGGATCGTTTTCCCTTGGATGTGAGGCTACTATCCCCGTTATGCTTCCCATTTCATCAACCGAAAAATCTCCCGATATATCCTCCAAGCTTATTTCCCTGCCGCTTTTTACCCTCTGACTGAGAATTTCATAAATACTCCGATTAAAGGCCGTCGGAAAAAGCTCGGGCTGTACCCTTTCCACTATTTTCACGGCAATATCCGGGTTAGTTATCATAACCGCAATCAGGGCCTCCTCTGCCGAAGCCGCCCTCAGTCTGAATCTTTTTTCCTTATTCATTTTATTGTTTATGGCAGATAACTCATTTGCCGCCCGTTTTTGCTCATCATTCCTCAGTTTGCTTTCATTTCTACGGAATTTTTTCCGGACAAGATTTGCTATAGCACTCTTTTCAACATTAAGTTCTTCCGAAAGTCTTGTTATATAAACATCCCTTTCAACAGGATTATCGATCCCGGCAATAACAGGTGTAACTCTGTTAAAAAATTCCACCCTTTGTGCGTCTATATCAGTATTAAATTCCGTCCTTAGCTTACTAATGGCATATTCTATATCATTTCCCGTTTTTTCGAGCAGCATACGGAACCTTGCACTTCCCTGCTCTCCGTAGGATTTTATAAATTCATCGGGATCCTTTCCATTCGGCACTGTGAGAACCTTAACCCTGAGTCCCGTAGGTCGGAGTATCCCTATAGCCCTTTCCGTTGCCCTCTGTCCCGCCTCATCGGCATCATAGCATATCACAACCTCATCACAGTAGCGCTTTATCAGAATTGCCTGTTCATTTGTAAGTGCAGTTCCGAGCGTTGCCACGGCATTTTCAAAGCCTGCCTGATGCAAGGCTATAACATCCATATATCCTTCCACAAGTATAAGCTGTCCGTTTGCCTTATTCTTTGCAAATTGCAGGGCAAAAAGACTTCTGCTCTTGTTAAAAACAGGCGTATCCGAGGTATTAAGATATTTAGGCTTGATATCCGACATAATTCTTCCACCGAATGCTATAACATTTCCGCGCAGATCTATTATCGGAAACATTACCCTGTCGGAAAATCTGTCAAACGGGTTTCCTTTTTTTGACTGATTTGCAAGGTTAGCCGCTATAATCTCACTCCCCGAAAAGCCCTTTGATTTAAGATAATTTACAAGCTCAAACCGTGAGGCAGGAGAATATCCAAGACCGAAGTGTATGATTGTTTTCTCTGTAAGCTGTCTTTTTCTAAGATACTCAAGTGCCTGTTTCCCGTCGGGGGCATAAAGCTGCTTATGGTAAAATCTTGCCGCCTCACGGTTAGCTTCATATATCCTTGTTTTCAGTCTGCCCATTCCGTCATCTCTGTTATCTTTTGGGACTGTCATTCCGACTCTTGCGGCAAGCAAATTTACTGCCTCAACATAATCAAGATTCTCTATTTTTCTTATGAATGTTATAGCATCTCCTCCTGCCCCGCATCCAAAGCAATGAAAAAATCCGTTTTCGGGTGAAACACTGAAAGACGGTGTTTTCTCATTATGGAACGGGCAAAGACCCATATAGTTTCTTCCCGATTTTTTAAGCTGCACATATTCGGATATAACCTCTTCTATTGCAGTCCGTGACTTAAGTTCCTGTATAAATTGATCCGAGATAGGCAATTTTTTTACACTTTCCTTTCCTGTTCGCATAATTACGTTTTCCGTTATTTGTTATTTTTATGTATTATCAGCAATCGAATTACCGTATGACCCATGAATTAGGGACATATATCTTTTTGAACTGTTCAATCGCATATCTGTCCGTCATTCCGGCAAGATAATCGCAGACAGCACGTCCGACTGACTCGGTTTCTGCTGTGCGTCTGTTCTCCTCAGGCATAAGATGGGGGTGTTTGAAGAAATACTCATAGAGAAGACCCATAAAATCCGGAACCTTTTTTTCCTCTTGCTTCGCATATTCGTTACAGTAGACATTGGTAAACATAAACTTATACAGTCTGTCAAAAACCTCCTGTACATCTTTTCCCATTTCAAGCTTATTTTCATTTGAATTTTCTATAAGTGAGAGAACAAGCGTATTTATTCTCTGAGAAGTTGTTTTTCCAAGGATCTCTGTCACTTCCTTAGGCAGGCTGTCTGTTGATATCACACCTGCCCTTACGGCATCGTCTATATCATGGTTTATATAGGCAATCCTGTCCGCTGTTCTTACGATTCTTCCTTCGGCAGTATCCGCCTCTTTCCCCGTTGTATGACATAATATCCCGTTTCTTGTTTCATATGTAAGATTAAGACCCCTGCCGTCCTTTTCAAGGGTATCAACAACTCTCAGACTTTGCTCATAATGCCTGAAACCTCCGGGCATTAGGCTGTCAAGAGCCCTCTCTCCTGCGTGTCCGAATGGTGTATGACCCAGGTCGTGTGCAAGTGAAATAGCCTCCGTAAGATCCTCATTCAGTTTCATTGCCCTTGCAACCGTACGTGCAATCTGGGAAACCTCAAGCGTATGAGTAAGTCTTGTCCGATAGTGGTCTCCCTCAGGCGACAGGAAAACCTGCGTTTTATGTTTAAGTCTGCGAAAGGCTTTGCAATGTATAATTCTGTCCCTGTCACGCTGAAACTCCGTTCTTACCGTACATTTTTCTTCTTCTCGCTTCCGTCCCCTGCTTTTAGATGAAAGACAGGCATACTCCGACAGAATATTTCTTTCAAGCTCCTCACTCTGCTCACGTATATTCATAAACCACACCCCCATTTTAGTACATAAAACGCTTCTGTAAAAATATACGCAAAAATACCTCTAACACCTTTTATTTTTTCAAAAACTTTTTATATTGTGCAGAAAAATAACATGGAACTTACATATTTCCGTACATAAGACTAAATCCAAAAATATTTATTACAATTTTTGCTTATTTTGATATTATGCTTGAAAATACTCTTGTTTTCTGATATTATAAAATCAAGGAAAATCAACGGAGGGTTGATAAACATGAGTGTTATCGGCAGTCAAATAAAAAAATACCGCACTGCAAGAGGAATAACACAGGAGCAGCTCGGTCATCTGTTAGGGGTAACAACACAGGCCGTATCAAAGTGGGAGCGTGGAGGAACACCCGATGCGGAGTTGCTGCCTCATCTGTCACAGGTCCTGAATGTCAGTATTGATGCACTTTTCGGACGTGAGGAGCAAAGCCTGACCGTATCAATCGTGAGACAGCTCTGTCAAATGTCGGTTGAGGATGCATACCGTTATGCATTCAATATCTGCTGGGCAATAGAGATAGGGCTTACACCCGATATATCCACACTTGACTATCTTTTAAACTCCTTTCTTGACCACTCCGCCATTAATGACGATAAAAACGATTATTTTGCAAAGATCATGCGGGACGGAGGTACTGCCAATGCACGGCTCTCTCCCGACCTCAGATACTTCTTTCTCATGGTGGAGCCGCAAGGCAGCATCAGGGACAGACTTTCCGATATTGAAGCACTCCGCAGGGTTTTTCAGGTTTTTGCGGACAAAAAGATGTTGAGTATTATTTTCTATATGTATTCCCGTTTGAATACACCTATTGCCGCCTCACTTATCAGCAAGGGTACCGGTATTGAAATATCCGAGGTTGACCGCTGCATGGAAATTCTGTGTATGAATAATCTTGCAACACGCAGTTCTGTTGCAACTGCCGATGGCAATATATATTCATATATGTTCCGTCAGGAAAGCTCTGTCATTCCTCTTCTCTGTTTTGCCGATGAAATAGCAAAAACAGATTTCCGTGACTTTATCGCAGGATGTGACAGAACGAAGCCCTTTTTATAAAATATTGGTTGATATTTGTTCCTTATGGTTGAGGGGTAACACTGAAGGTTGCTTGTATTTATTTAACCTTTGGTTTACAATATTAGCCGAAAGGGGTAATACTACATGAAAAAACCTAGATGGATCTCTTTGACCGCTATTTTTCTCTGTGCAGTCTTAACCATCGCAGCCTGTAAATCCGAGAATCCAAATACTGATAATCAATCGTCAGACCCAACTGACAGTTCGGTATCCTCCGGTTCTGTGTCGAAAATCTCAAAATCGGATGATAATTCATCCGTATCGAACAACTCAGCCAATGAGACGGAATCAGCAGAAGAAATACTTGATGCCTATGAATTTGGAGGTGTGCTGTATGCTGTAAAAAATGGAAAGGTACTTTCGTCCTATGCTAACGGAACGCTTGAAAACGGTGAAACTGTTACCATTGACACACCCATGCCCCTTGGCTCGGTTTCCAAGCAATTTTGTGCAACAGCCATACTTCTGCTTCAGGAGCAGGGTAAACTGAGCGTTGATGACACGTTGGGTAAATACTATCCCGAATACGAGAACGGCAAGGAAATTACCCTTGAAAATCTGCTTTCCATGCGTTCGGGCGTTCCGGATTATTCTAATGATCTCTATAATGTGGTTTCTGTCGATAAAACAGATGAGGAGAACACAGCCTCCGTCAAGGAGTGGCTCTTTGCAAAGCGGCTCAATTACAGCCCCGGCAGTGTCTTTGCATATTCCAACAGTAATTATTTTCTGCTTGCGAATATTGTCGAACAGATTTCCGGGAAAAGGTATATTGATTTTCTGAGGGAAAACATCTTTTCCCCCCTCAAAATGACACATACAGGCTCCATTGACGAGCTGCCCTCATTTCCGGCATGGGCGGACGGTCTGACCTATAAAGAGCTTGACTATCAGCCGGGACTTACAAAGGGAGCCGGCGATCTTATTTCAAATGCTGCCGACATGACAATATGGATTAATGCACTGAGCAGCGGCAAGGTACTTTCCGATCAAAGCTATAAGGCTATGACTACCGACTACTCACCGTCAATGCACTACGGCTACGGTCTGTATGTTGATTTTATGGGAAATGGAATAGGACATCCGGGTTCAAACGGAATTTATACTTCCATTGATTACATAAACTCAGACGAGAATATGACCCTGTTTTTGGCAAGCAATACTACAGATACATCTTCTATTCAAAATTTATTTTTTCAGTTACTGGAAGTTTTGCTGAAATAGACCACAGTGATATTAACCACACCAAAATGCCTATCGAAGCTGTTCATGACTTTTCAGCATAGTATAAGACCTCTTGTTAAAAAATTTTTTAGAAAGGAAAAGCAGTATGATTACCCTTTAATTATATTGCAGGCTGTATTATGGATAATTTCAGTCTTTTATATCCGCAAAATAAAACACCCTCACCCGCCGTACTGACCGATGAGGCGTGTAATGATCTATCGCTCGAGTATATCTGTGAGCACGTAACGGAAAGTGAATATGAGCAGAACATTATTATGAAGATGATGAAAAAGCTCGAAAGTGATCCGGAAATCATACGCTATCGCTGTGATATATTTGAAGATATACTGAAGTTCCCATCACTCCGTGACAAAATAAAGGATTTGCTTGAACAGCTCAATTACTTGAAGGAGCTTGAAAGATCAGTCAAGGATAATACAGCCGCTCCGATTTGGCAGCTTATAAACCGTCTGCAGGAGCTTGATGTCTATGTAAACTGTATCACAGGAATCAACGAAAGCCTCACCGAAAATGACATAAAATCCGAGGGTCTGAAGCAGATGAAGGAATACGTCAGCTCCGTATACAATGAAAGCGGCTTTGAACATCTCAATGATGATATAAAGGAAATCATGGGAGCGGTAGGACAGATAAGAAGTGTTTCCCTCGGTGTAAATCTGGACAGTCATATGCGACCCGTAGAGGTAGGTATAGTTTCACTTAACGATACAAAATTCTCACGTCCCGGACTTTTGAACAAATTCCTCGATTTTGCCTCAAAAAAGAGTGAAATACACGGCGGCACTTCATTCGACGGAATGACAAAAATTCATACCGTGGGAAAGGCTGCCGGAGAGGATCCTCTTATGAGTACTCTCAGCAGAACTGTAACGGATATGCTCGGATCCATTGTCAAGCAATTAAAAAATAAGCTTGCGAGATATGTAAACATAAGCGGATACAGTCTTACAAAGCTTATTCCGGAATTTATATTCTATATACGGTGGGCGGAATACTGCGGCAAGCTCATGGCATTGGGGCTACCTATGTGCAAGCCTGAAATACTTGATGCCGAAAGGCGTGAGCTTAGTGCAAAGGGAATATATAATATTAAGCTTGGAATCCAGCTTACACAAAACAAAAAAATTGACATCATAAGAAATGATATCGACTTTAATTCCGAACACGGAATTTATATTATGACCGGTCCGAACAGAGGGGGAAAAACCACATTCACACAGGCTGTCGGAATAATCTTCCTGCTTGCCCATAACGGTATTTTTGTACCTGCGGAATCTGCTTCCCTTTCACCTGCGGACAATATATATACCCATTTTCCTGCGGACGAAAATCAAACCGTAAATTTAGGCAGACTCGGAGAGGAATCAAAACGACTGAGTGAAATTTTCTCTTTGGCGACGAACAAGAGCCTGCTTCTCTTCAACGAATCTCTTGCAACGACCTCGTTTGCGGAGGGATTATATATAGCAAAAGATGTTGTCATGGCATTGCGTTACCTTGGTGCAAGAACAATATTCAATACACATATGCATGAACTCGCCATGGAGCTTGACATAATGAACTCACTTGAAGGTGACATGAAGGTTGCAAGCCTTATAACGGGAATACATGACGGCGAACGCTCATACAAGGTATTTCTTGCACCTCCTGAGGGTGTAAGCTATGCCAAGGATATTGCCGAAAAATACGGTGTGACATTTGAACAGCTCAAAAGGGCAATAAACAAACAGGATATCTCTTGAGCCTTCATATATTTCTATATGCTGACATTTTCAGGATTGAGCCTGCTGTAATGGAAAATATACTGCTGTGCTACCCCGGCATATCTTCCCAGTTCTTCTGCCCTTAGACCGCTGAAAAGGGTGGAAAGTGCCTTTTTCATCCATACATCTACCGGAAACGCATCCAGCCTGTGCAAACCGTACAGCAGAGTACATTCGGCAACCTTTGGTCCTACACCCTTTATTTCCATAAGCTTTTTTCTGCATTCATCCATGGGCATGGTATACATATCCTCGAGCACGATCTTTCTTTCCGATATCTTCCTTGCGGCATCCGATATATATGCAGCTCTGAATCCCGCTCTCAGCGGAGCAAGTTCTTCTGTGCTGCACTGTGCTATCCTTTCTGCGGAGGGGAAGGAATATCCATTTTCACCTTTTTCACCAAAGCCCTCACATAGTCTTGTTACTATTCCCTTTATTCTGGGTATATTGTTGTTTTGTGAAATTATAAATGAGCAGAGTGCCTCCCACGGCTCCTGTGCAAGTATACGTATACCGTCCATGCTTTCAAGAGCACATACAAGCTTCGGGCAAAGTTCGGAAATTTCTTTGCGGATTTCATTATAATCATTGTCAAGGTCAAAATAAGATTTCCATATGTTATGGAAATCCTCTTCGTTGGTTCCCTCAATTATAATATTGCAGTTATCACTTAAAACACGGACATATTTGCCCTTTACAATTCCCGAATATGACCCGTCATTATTTTCCGTCCAACGGAAGCATTGACCGCAGTCAAAGGTATTCTTCAGATTAAATACATCATTCAGCTTTATTTCTGCTCCACGCTCTGTAATCTTATATTCCATAACAGCCTTCCCCGCCTATTGATTTTATAATGTTATTATATCAATTTTCTTCATTTTCTTCAAGATGCAGATATAACCGAAGAGGGACATTCTCTGCCTGTTGGAATCAAAGTATTTAACCCGGCAGTTATTATACCGTAACAATACACCTGTATAACCGAAAGCTTCGGATAATACAAAATCTCCCCTGTTTGTTTCTTTTTTAGAACAAACAGGGGAACTTTTCTATCCGGCTTAAAGCCTATACAAAAACACCGCAGGAAAAATACGGTGACATTTTTATTCCTATACCATTTAAGAAATTATACACCGTATGGATACAGACCGCTGTGTATTGCTTTTATTGTATTAGGATATACGGACTCATACTACTGTCTAATTTTCGCAGATATTCAAGCATCATTGTTTCTGACACACCAACACATCCGGCTGTAGGCTCCCAACTGATATGGAAAAAGAATGCGGATCCTCTTCCCGGAACGATATTCTGTGTGTTAAATTCAATAACAAAACCATAGCGATAGCTGGAATAATATTCAATCATATGTTCCGCACTGTTCCAATCCTTTTGCTTGATACCCTCAACACGTTTATTATAGAATTTAGAGCCCGGATCATCTACCCAATAGGTATCCTCAGTGACCTGAAATGTATTTAGTGATGTTTCAGGGGCATTATCAATGTAAAATGCATCCCCGATCCCATGCAGCCCAAATGGTGTTTCATAGCTCCCCTCATGAGAATCTTTACTTACACCTCTGCTTCCTACATATCCTTCTGTTGTCAGACTCGTATCCTGCTCCCATATTCCGTCAGCATTTAATTGATAGAAGGAAACAGTTGCATCACTTCCTGATGAATTAACGGTGACAAGCTGCTTACAGCCAACCTGTGCGAGATCATCAACGGAATATCCCGCACTGTCCAAGGAGGATAACAACTCAGGACTGTGTCCGTCATTCTCCGCCGAATCCGAGGACGAACCGTCACTTTGATCCGGGTCCGACTCAGATGTTGCACTTTCCTTCGATGTGTCCGAACTCTCCGAAGATTGTTCTTTCTCGGATGAGGCTTCACTCTCCCGATCCGAATTTTCCTCCTGTGTATTTTCGGAAACCGTATCCGAGGACGTACTGTGAGTGTTTTTACCGTTTCCGTCTTTGGACGTTTTGCTGTCCGTACTGTTCTCTTGAATATCGGATTTTTCCTTTTTTACGGCAGAGGTCTTTTTATCCGCATTTTCGGAGCTGTCACTGTGGGCTGAATCCATAATGACTTTTCCTGCCGCAAAGACCGTTCCGTAGCTGATCAGAAAAATACCGATAACGATTAGAATACTTAAAACCAACCTTTTATTTTTCATACAGTTCCCTTTCTTTTATTCCGTCTTTATATAAGGGTTCTTTCCGCTGTCAAGCATATCCAACAGACTTACCATATCGCTGGAGTCTATATCAATACAGCCCGCAGTAGCACCAATATAGTCGTAACAACCGCATATTGTTATTGATGATCCCGCACCCTTTGTAACACCTGCCTGAGAATAGCCGTTACCGTTATGCTCAATAAAAATACAAGCATTGTTGATACCGTGTGTAAGCCTGTAACCGATCGGGTCAGAATCCGTATTGGACGGTAAATCCGATTTATCAACAATTTGATTATAATATTGAGAAGCAGTATCTTCAATGACTACTGTGGTATCTGAGCAGGGCTGCCATTCCATTCCGTAAGTCATTCTCTTCTGTGACAGAACAACTCCAAGCGGGAATGTTCCCTTCGGTGTCACGTTCCTTCCCTCGCCGTAATTACTTCCAACACCTGCACTGCCTACGGTTGCCTGACAGCTAAAGATTTTTGACCATCCGTTATCAATATATTCATACAGCATCAGATCAGCCGAAGATCCGGAGGATACAACACTCACAACCTGGTAACAGTCTGAAGGAACCGAACTGAAATCAGGTCCTCTTGAAACAGTGAAATGAATAACCGTATTCTCTTCGACCTCTTTTCCCTCGGCAACAGACTGGTTTATTATCTTTCCGGAATCCACATCCCTGCTGTATTCATAGGACGGCTCATCAACAATCAGCCCCGCCTGATTCAGTTGGGACTTAACGGTTTCAAACGATATATTTTTGTATGAAACAACCTTAACCTTTTTTAATTCCGGAACACTTATAACATTTTCGGCACTTGACTGAGTTATGTCATCGTCAACAGAGGTTACACCGGACATTTCCGACTCAGACGAGGATGTCTGAGTCCCTGTCTGAAGCTGCCCGGAAGCAGGCTTTTCGGGCATCGGTTGACGGCTGACCTCTTCGTCGGCACCTTCGGAGTTTGTTATAAAACTGCCCAGCAAGAATCCAGCCACCAGCACCAAAATAACACTCAACGCAATAATCACGGCAATAAGCACCTTGTTTGAACCGTTACTTTGCAAAGTGTTTACGGAATTTAAACTATTATCACGACCGATATTATCAGTCTGCATATTATATTCGGTAATATTTTCTATAGGCTTACGGTCGTTGTTTTGCTTCGTATCTATGCCTGCCGTTTTATTTATCATACTTGCGGCACTGATTGTTGCCTCGGCATTTTCCGTTGTCTCATAGGATTTTTTAAGCTTTGTGAGGAAATTTCCAAATTCCTTCGGAGATTTCCATCTGTTCTCCGGGAGAGGCTCGCAGGCACGCATAACAGCGTTTAGAAGCTCCTTATTTTTACAGTTGCACGGCGGATTAATCTTCTCACCCTTGAATCTTCGTATATCGGATGAATTTATATCATCGGAAGAAACTGAAGAAACATACGGATCTATAAACGGCCCCCTGTTATTGTTCATAAGCCGGTACATTACCATTCCAAGGGAATATATATCCGCACGTATGTCCGCCTCCTCTTTTCCGTTATATATTTCCGGTGACATATAGGGATATGAGCCTCTTGTTGACATTCCGTTCCTTATTCCCGAAAGAATTTTTGCTTCTCCAAAATCTCCCAGCTTGAATCTGCCCTCTTTTGATATAAATATATTACTTAATTTGATATCTCTGTGTAATATATTATTGGCTTTTAATATCTCAAGGGCAGAACACATATCTATACCGAGATTGATAATTTCATTCTCACTCCAAGAATGACCGGACTTATATTTATTCAAGCCTTCAAGCAATTCCATTCTGATAAAGATATCATATCCCCTGCTGTTATTTCTCTTTATGATATAATGATCCTCATATGAAACAATATTAGTGTTACCCTTAAGAGTATAACAAACATTTATCTCCCCCAAAAAGCGAGTCATCAGGCTGTCATAATATTTTGTGATCGTACCCGGATCCGAAACAAGACCTTCGGAAATTATATCTTCCGGATCCATATTTTCAGGGGGTATCGATATGTGTTTTATCGCACATTCATACTTATTATCGAAACTTTTCTTTTCCGCTCTGTATACGGTACCGTATGTTCCGGAACCTATTTTTTCCTTGATTTCCCAATCTCCTCCCAAAGGAGAAAAATCCATAATATTTCTATCCATATAAGCACACCACCTGTTTTAAAACATGAGTAGATTAAAAATCGCCGACAATGCCCCTAATATAGCGGAACAAATGCATATTATGATGTACAATATCCGTACCATAACCTCATCACGATCGGCCTGTATGTTTATGACCATTGCCGTTATATTATCAAGACTGCCATTATTCATTGCGTTTTCGGCAAGCTCAAATGCTAAGGTATAGGTATTATCATTATGCCGAACTGTTTCAATAATTTCCTGATCATCAAGACCGTCTGTGATACCGTCCGAACAGAGAAGTAATATGTCGCCTGATTCTAAGGAAACACTGTTTTTATGTATTGATAATGTCATCTCCTCCGGAAAAATCCCGAGATGCTGCACCAGTTGGTGACGCCTTATATCTGTCTTAGCCTCTTCTTCGGTAATCATACCGGATTCTACCATTTGTGCAGCCAAAGTATGATCCTTGGTTAATTGTCTGATCGAGTCCTTGCGTATAAGATAGCACCGACTGTCGCCGATATTATAAATGTCGGCTCTTTTTCTTTTAACAACAGCAGCCACAAAAGTCGAACCTGAATTTTTCCCCTTACCTGTGATATGGCTGCATATTTTTGTATTAGCCTTATCTATGACACTGCGGATAACAGATTCATCCGTCTGTTTTACATCATGAATTTCTTTCAGTTCCTTGACAGCAATCAGCGAGGCAACCTCTCCGTCACTTTCACCTCCCATACCGTCGCATATCGCATATATTCCTTCTTCAGAGGAATCCACCTGTTGAGAGACAGCCTTATGCGTATCCTCAAGAATTTTACCGTTCAGATAATAATTATCCTGATTAACTTTTCTTTTACTTCCGATAGTCGAAAAAACATTGGAAAATATTTTATATATCATTCCGGTCACATATAATAAAACCGCTTAATACTGAGTTTTATTAAATCTCCTTCCGTAAAAATTTATAATTTGTGTTCCCGCAAAATTTCTCCTCTAAGGAAACATCGAATATCCGGCGGATTATCATTAACGTGAATCCTTTGCTACATGTCTGAGCATAACAGAGGATATTAAAATGAGAATCACACAGAATCCTAACAAAATCAGCCATGTTTTTATAAGGTGCTCCGATGTTGCAGTAAATCCGTCATATACCTTTCTCTCGATAACAGACTCAAGTGTTTGTCTTGTCGGTTCGTCCTTTGCATAATGCAGCATATATAATTCCAAATTATTCATATCGGCTATCGAGCCCAGACACTCCATACCCCATTTGCTGAAGGTGACATTTGAGAGTGTATCGGCAAAACCCTCCAATTCAAACAGAACACCCGACATAACCAACTGTAATATCAGAACAACAGGTGCGATAATATTGGCAATATCTCCCGATTTTACTAAAGATGAAATAAACAGTCCCAATGCATCGGATGCAAGCATAATCAAAAATACGGAAATAAATGAATCAAGCACAAAGCTTCCGGTAACAAGACCCTCACCGGGAAACTCTATAAAAAGTCCGCACACCCACAAAAGTATTGCTGACTGTATAAGGCATAATATTGCCTGCACAACAAATTTAGAGGAAATATAAGAAATAAGTCTGAGGTTCGCCATATATTCACGTTTTAGTATAGACCGCTCCTGACATATTTCCTGAATAGAATTAAATAATCCGATCCATATCGAAACACAAACTATTGCAAATAACGTTGATTTTGTATCCTCATACGTTACAAACACATCTTCTCCTGAGACAGCACCAACAATCACCGCTGTGATAACAGGCAGTAAAATTATCATCAACAGCTTTTTAATATTCGATTTCAAAATATACAGCTGACGCACAAATAATATAAAGAACTGTCCCGCACCCGACACATTTTTACTATTCAAGCCAATTCTCCTCTACTGTATTTACTGTATTTATCAACAAAATACTCAATATTGTTTTTTACCTTCTCATAGGCCTCCGAAATAGTCCGAACCTCAAAAAATTTTATAGCTGTCGCAGGTGTCCCGTAATAGCAAAGCTTTCCTCCCGGGGCAAGGAATATAATTTTGTCAAACAGGTGGATATTCTGAAGTGTATGGGTAATGACAATGATAGTTTTGCTGAAATTCACTGACAGACTTTTTAGTTGTTTCATCAAAAGGGTTTCTGTTTCGGGATCGAGGCCGGAGGTTGGTTCATCCAAAAAGAATATATCGGGGTCTGACACCAACTCCATTGCAATACTGACACGTTTTTTCTGACCTCCGCTCAATTTTTTGATAAGCTTTTTCTGATGCTCCTTCAGACCCATAATTTCCAAAACGGTATTAACACGATTAATACGTTCATCTGAAGAAACATCAGTGGTAAGCCGGAGCTTCGCTGTAAAAAGCAAAAAATCATACACTGTCAGATAATCATACAATTCATCACTTTGCGGAACATTGCCTATTCTCGATTTAAGCCGTTTGTAATTTTTTATTATATCCAGACCGTCCAATAACACTTGACCTTCGGTGGCAGGCTCATAGCCGTTAATACAATTAACAAATGTAGTTTTTCCCGCACCCGATCCTCCGATGACCGCTACCAACTCACAGGGATTCACTGTCAGCGTAACATGGTTCAATATTGGATGTTTAACACCCGGAACAACCTTACTTATGTCCCTAACTTCAAGCTTCACTCCTTTAGGTGCAACATTAAACACAATGTAGCCGTCAAGATAGATAATCTTGGTATTTGCAATACCAACGACATCAAAATTTGACAGGGTGTGATACCCTTGTATCAGATTTCCGTTGACACTGACTCCGTTGAGGCTGTTTTCATCAATTATGGTATAATTTGTTCCCGATCTTACAATTCTTGCATGATGCTTAGATGCCTGCATACTATCTATAAACAATCCATAGCCCCTAACATTTCTTCCGATTTCAAGTACTCCGTTCTGTTTATTAAGATCAATATATTTCCACTTGGCATTTGCAACAGGTTGTTTTGTATAAATAATTAAAACATTTTCCGGATTAGCCGGATCTCCGGGAACCATTATGCGAATAACATCACCGTCACCCAGACAGTATAATCCCGATGCCCTTTCAAGCGGATTACATATCTGAATACCATTCAATTCGGAACCATTCAGACTTCCTTCGTCCTTATAGTAATATTCTCCGTCCTTTTTCAAAAACCTCCCATGTATTTTAGAAACAATGGCTGATATTATCTCAATATCTCCTTTTTTACCAATCGTCATATTTTCTTTGTTAAGCTCTACTGTCTTTATGGTTCTGTCACGGTCAATAATAATTATCCAAGCAGAGCCTATATGAACGGTATGATTATTATCACGAACAGCATTAAAATAGGAAATAGTTCTTTCATCCTCATATTCCTGATAATCAGCATGATTATAATTCATATTGTCCCTCCATCCCCAAAACAGCTACAACCGGACTGAAGATATATTAATGCAAAACTGTGTCATATTCCTGTGAGCACACCTTCAAACCTGCAAACAGTTTCTTTAACAGCCTTCAAACATAAAACGTTTTCAAATGATAACTTTTTATTTTACTCTCACAAATTAAAAGTAAAACACAAACAGACAATACATAAATAATACCATTATTCGGGTAAAAAATCAAGATTTTTTGTATGATAATCTTACAAAAACGAATTTAAATATCAAAATATAATTTACATTCAAATCCTTTATTCGCACTATAACACTTCGGTTTTGTCTGTAAGCTTTTAAAATAATATAAATAAATCTGCACCGCTTAATTCCATCAAAATATGTTGAAAAGTTACTTATATTTTGGTACAATGTAAATGAAATTCCGAGACGGAGATGATTTTTATGACTCAAAAGGAAATGATGCTTTCGGGGATGTTGTACAATGCACGGGATAAAGAGCTTATGGAAAATGCAAGACGTTCCCGTAGGATAACCCGTCTTTTCAACAATTCAACTGAGGAAGAGCATCAGTACCGCACACAGCTTTTAAAAGAGCTTTTCGCAAGCACAGGAAAAAATATATCTATTGAGCCTCCGTTCCGCTGTGATTACGGAAGCAACATATATATCGGGGAGGATTTCTATGCAAATTTCGATTGCATAATACTTGATGTAGGAGAAGTTCACATAGGAGATCACTGTCTCTTAGGACCGAGAGTATGTATATATACGCCTGTCCACCCTTATGATCCTGAAATAAGGGCAATGGGAATAGAAATCGGAAAACCCGTAACCATAGGCAACAGTGTCTGGATTGGCGGAAATGCCGTGGTAAATCCCGGGGTTAATATAGGAGATAATGTCATAATCGGTTCAGGTTCGGTTGTGACAAAGGATATACCAGATAACGTCATTGCAGCGGGTAATCCTTGCAGGGTCATACGTTCGATAACGGACGGGGACAAAAAATACTGGCAGTCTGAACTTGAAAAATATAAGGAAATAACAGGTGAAAATAACATGGATCCGTAGTAGGTATTCTGAACCATGTTATGATAAAAGAGGTATAATTTTGAAAATCGACAGACTGATAGGAATATTGTCCGTACTTAATACGATGGTATTTGCAATTCCATTTTAGTATGTGATAAACTATGTATGTCATTTAGTCCCATTCTGGATGTCCTCCTTTTGCTGTTATTTTTGTGTAGTTGGCAGACCGCACTTTTATTATACAACAAAAGGAATTTTTATTCCTGCTTTATCGCTTAAGTTTTTCTGAACCACTCGCTTAGCGGGTGGTTTTACTTATACAAAAAACGGGGAAAACATAACTTCTCCGCTTTTAATATTTCAGTTCCGTCAAAACATCCTTACAAAAATATTTTCCCAATCTTAATATAATTACTCCTATTTTACAGCATATTTTACAGCTGTCTGATAAATTTATTCACAAATTTACTTGTATTTTTATCCGATTTAAAGTATAATTAAATATATGTGTCAACTTAACAATTATTATCCATATTTCGGAAGGGGATATATACATGAAACGAATAACCGCCATACTTGCGGCTTCACTTATTTTACTGACCGCATCTACTACAGCATTTGCTTCTCCGGAAAATTCCGCCGCTGCGGAACAGCAGAGTATAACATCGGAATCGGAAAAGACGGAAAACTCCGAACAATCCAAAAAGACAGACGGAAACTCAGATAAGGCCCAAAGCAGCAGTCCTGATCCCGAAAAGACTGTCTACAGGGAGTATAGACTGGATGATATAGATATGAGTCTGAGTCTGCCATCGGATATATATGTCATAACCCCGGATATTCAAAAGGATGACCCTGCCCTTAAAGAAACAAATCAGACAAAAGAGGATGTAGTAAAAAACTTTACGGAAAATGGTATTTTGCTGAAAGCCGCTCCGAAGGATTCTTCATACGATATCACCGTAACAATGACTGAAAATGAAACAACACGATCGATAGATAATATTTCTTCGCTTTCTGAGGAGGCGGTAAATCAGATAGCAGATTCGCTTCTTGAGAATGACTTTGCCGTAGGCTGTTCCAAAAACACATATAACGGAACTCTTTTCCTTACGCTTGACACAGAAATCAAAATGGGTGATACCACAAACTACGGTGTTTTGGAGTATACCATTGTAAATGGTCAGAATGTTATAATAAAATTCCAGTCAAATACCGGAAAGATTAACAAAAATCAACAGTCACTTCTGAAAAAAATCATGTCCGGCACAGTATTTGACGGTGTCGAAGCCCCTGTAGAAATTCAGGATGCCGCTTCGACAAATGTAACGGAGCTGGACCCGAGGTACATAACTATACTTATTTCCGCTATTGTAGGTCTGATAGCACTCGCATTAATGATTATAGTCGGAACAAGGTACCGCCAATCACATAATTTACCAAAACTGAATGACGATGACAAGTTTATTATAAAAACTCCTAAAACATCCATTAAAGTTGACGATAACACGGGAGATGAGGTTAAGAATGAGAAAAAAGACTATGATACCTCCATTTTCGAACCGTCCGACGAAAATATACTTTTCAAAAACAAAAAGCTTGAGGATGAAAAGAAGCAAAGAGAAAAAACCAAAAATATTCCGAGACTTGATTCAACCATGGAGCTTAACATACCTAAAAATCCGTATACACCTGTCGGAAAGGCCGAGGCAGTTGAACAGCCCGCAATGTCGGTTACATCCGAAATCGCAAAGCTTTCCAGCATAAGTGTAAAGGATGCCAAAGCGGCCCGGGAGGCAAAGTCAACTATAGAAGATACATCAGCAGAACCCGTAATTTCAAACGATGTTGTTTATGCAGAAAGTATGCCCAAGCCGAAAACAGAAATAACCCAGATCGGCGAGGATGTATTTGAAAGCACAGATAATTCGACAGAAACTGTTGATAATACAAAGACTTATGAGGGGATTTTCGGAACATCTGCAAATATTGCCGCCCCCGTTACCGAGGCTTCCGGTGATATGTTCTCAGGTACAGAAGGAGAAATTATAATAAATGATATTTCTGAAAACAGTAACGAAATTCAACCCGAAAATGAGCCTTCCGAATACGAAAAAAGATTTGGAAAGGGCAGAAAAACTACGGTGCAGGGATCAACTCCCGATGCCGGCGAGGAAACGCAGCCGGTGTCAAAATTTGAAAAGCACTTCGGTAAGCTTCAGCCTGCGGTTTCAAAGGAAAACATTCAGAATGATATAATGACCGCTGTTGATGCCATGATAGAACAAGAAAATCCTTCTGCCGACATAAAGGAACAAGCGGATGCTACGACACATGATAAGTCACTTATAACGGTAACAAAAGCACCGCCGGTAATACCTGAGCCACTTGCAAAGGAAGATCCTGTTGTAAAAATTACAAAAAAATCTCCAATGCCCGACGCTGTCAAGGTTCAAACAGCAACATCAGAAAGCACAACTCCTAAGGCTGAAAACAAAACAGCAAAAAATAATGAAGTTAAACCGGAAGAGATAAAGACGGCCGACAAGGCTGAAGAAAATCCTCAGAATGAAAAACATGAAAAGAAAACCATATTTCAAAAATTTACCGAAAAGCTCTTTGAACCTGATGAACAAACCGAACAGGAACAACAGGGAAGAGTTGTGGAAACAAACAGAGAAAGCACAAACAAGTTTATTAACAGCATAAAGGATAAGCTTCAATACCGTGAGCCGGAGTATGAGGACGAACAGAAAAAACCGGAAAACAAAACCGACAGTGACGGAACAGAAATATACCGCTCGCATGATGCTGCCGGTGAAAATCAGATTGAGCTTGCCGTAATAAAGAGCAAGGACGGAAGTATTGTTATTGATTCAATTAATGATAAAACCGGTAAGCCTGTTAAGATTGCAATAAAGAACGGAGATGCCGAGCTTAAGTCAAAGTCCAAAAAGAAAAATAAAAAGTCCAATAAAAACAAAAATAATAAGAATAATGCATCAGTATCAGCTGCCGCAGCCGGTGCTGTCACCGCAGCTGTCAAAACAACAGAGGCCGCAGCGGACACCGCAGTAAAATCTGCCTCGGCTGCGGTAAAGGATACCGCACAAAAGTCCGAAACGGCAAAGAATGTCATATCAGCTGCAGAATCCACAGTAGGTAATGCAGTAAACTCAGGTGTGTCTGCAAATAAAGCAAATTATTCCGATAAGCTTTCTGCACCTAAAAAGAATGGAAAAACCAAAAATAAGGCTGTACCAGATAACAAGGACGGAATTGCTGCAAATAAGGCTGCGGCTGCTTCAGTAACCAAAAAGGTTACGGATAATACCCCGGCAGGCAGCAAGGACGGAATTGCTGCAAATAAGGCTGTGGCCGCTTCGGTGACCGAAAAGGTTACGGATAATACCCCGGCAGTCAGCAAGGACGGAATTGCTGCAAATAAGGCTGTGGTAGCTTCGGTAACCAAAAAGGTTACGGATAATACCCCGGCAGGCAGCAAGGACGGAATTGCTGCAAATAAGGCTGCGGTAGCTTCGGTGACCAAAAAGGTTACGGATAATACCCCGGCAAGTAACAAGGACGGAATCGCTGCAAATAAGGCTGCGGTAGCTTCGGTAACCAAAAAGGTTACGGATAATACCCCGGCAGGCAGCAAGGATGGAAT
>CANQLX010000024.1 GCA_947624835.1 uncultured Clostridia bacterium | reverse complement strand
AAAGCTTTTTTTATCTACCCCCGGCTGAGCCGGGGGTTTATTCTTGCTAAAGCGTCCAAGAAAACGCTCCGCAGTCCCATACACGACTGCGGAGCATCTGTTTTTTCAACAGGTACCGCTTATCTCTTTACATTGAAAGCATTGATTCCCGGATATACTGCTGCCTCACTGAGTTCCTCCTCAATTCTGAGAAGCTGATTGTACTTAGCAACTCTTTCCGATCTTGACGGTGCACCCGTCTTGATCTGACAAGTGTTAAGAGCAACTGCAAGGTCAGCGATTGTTGTATCAGCCGTTTCACCCGAACGATGTGAGGAAATAGCTGTGTAGCCTGCCTTATGAGCCATCTTGATAGCTTCAAGTGTTTCCGATACGGAACCGATCTGATTGAGCTTGATAAGAATGGAGTTGCCTGCACCCATGGAAATACCCTTTGCAAGTCTTTCTGTATTGGTAACAAAGAGGTCATCACCAACGAGCTGAACCTTGCCACCGAGCTTAGCAGTCATCTTCTGCCAGCCTTCCCAGTCTTCTTCATCAAGACCATCCTCAATGGAGATGATCGGATATTTCTCAACGAGGCTTGCCCAATGCTCGATAAGCTCATCAGATGTAAAGTCTTTTCCGGACTTCGGCTGATGATAGAAGCCCTTGCCCTTTTCGCTCTTCCACTCTGAGGAAGCGGCATCCATAGCGATCATGAAGTCCTTGCCCGGCTCAAAGCCTGCCTTCTTAATAGCCTCAAGAATCTTTTCGATTGCTTCCTCATCACTCTTAAGATTGTTCGGAGCGTAGCCGCCTTCATCACCTACTGCTGTAACGTCGCCCATCTCCTTGATAAGCTTCTTAAGTGTATGGAACACTTCGGCACACCATCTGAGACCTTCCTTGAAAGAGGGTGCTCCTACAGGCATAATCATAAATTCCTGTGTATCAACAGCACTGTCAGCGTGTGCACCGCCGTTAAGAATATTCATCATAGGAACGGGAAGCTTTGTTCCCTGAACACCGCCGAGGAATCTGTAAAGCGGAATTTCATAGCTGTTAGCTGCTGCTCTTGCTGCTGCAATGGAAACTGCAAGAATAGCGTTTGCACCGAGGTTTGACTTATCCTTTGTGCCGTCAGCCTTAATCATAGCTGCATCTACAGCATATGTATCGGCTGCGTCAAGACCTACAAGAACATCATTGATAGTTGTGTTGATATTCTCAACAGCCTTCTGAACGCCCTTACCGAGGTATCTTGCCTCACCATCACGAAGCTCAAGAGCCTCAAATTCACCTGTTGATGCACCGCTCGGAGCTGTGCCCCTGCCTACTGTACCGTCAACGAGATAAACCTCAGCTTCAACTGTCGGGTTTCCTCTTGAGTCAAGGATTTCTCTTCCGATAACCTTTTCAATTTCTGTAAATTTTGCCATTGGTATCTTCTCCTTTATCTAAGAAAATATATTACAGCATTATCCGTACAGGACAACGCTATATGACGATTAAAACTTCCGCATTTGGAAGAAAAATACATCATAGTAAATATACCATAATTTACGGAAAATTTCAATATATAAAACGTTTATTTTATATATGTGCATAACTTTTACATAAGCTGATATGTACAAATTATCTGCTGTATATGCTTGACAAAATATATTGTATTAAGTATAATAACTTCAATTATGAACAAAAATGAAAGGGGGAAGACATATGAATCTTTCCAACATAAGCAAGCAGCTTTCTTATCTTCTAAGACACAGCACAGAACCCCAATATATAAATCTTAACGGAGGGTGGGCAGATACTAAGACAATTATTGAAGTTCTGAAAAAAACATATACAAACATAGATATGGATATAATTGAACAGATCGTAGACAGCGACGCAAAGGGTCGTTATTCATTTAATAATTCACACAGCAAAATACGGGCAAATCAGGGACACTCCATTCCCGGGGTAATAATCGAAATGGATAGTCCGGATCCTCCGGAGCTTCTTTATCACGGTACGGCGACAAGATTCTTGTCCTCGATCACGGAGCAGGGTCTGAAGCCGATGTCACGCCGTTTTGTGCATATATCCCCTGATTTGGAAACAGCAATAAAAGTAGGAAAAAGGCACGGTAAACCTGTTGTTCTTGTTATCAGAGCACAAAAATTTGTTGAGGACGGCAACAAGCTTTATCTCTCCTCAAACGGAGTATGGCAGGCGGAATATGTAGCACCGGAATACTTTACCGTAAAGTACATAAACTGAGTTCTGATATATGATAAGCATATGAAATGCGGAAACCCGGACTGAACGGATTTCCGCATTAATACTATTCGGACATATTTTTTATTGCTTCAAAACATATCTGAGCGTGTTTCCAGAAATTTTCCGTATTTATTCCCTCGTCAGCATCATGTATATGTGTTTCATCTCCCGAAAAAGCCGGACCGAATGCCACTCCCCTGTTGCTCAGGGTTCTTGCATAGGTTCCGCCGCCTGTAGAATACAACTCCGGCTTTATACCCATTACACTTTCATACGCATCCGAAAGAATTGATATAATAGGGCAATCACTCTCTACCGAAAGCGGCGGCTCGTGATTTATTAGCTTAACCTGCAGCCCCTCTGCTTCCGCACGCTTTTTTATTTCCTCAAAAATTACGTCACTGTCTGCCGACACAGGATATCTTATATCTATAAGTGCCCTGCTTATATTCTCCCCTATATCAACTCTGCCGAGATTCACTGTCAGAGCACCGCTTTTTTCGTCACTACATACTATACCGAGCGATTCTCCGTTTTTTTCCATACCTATTGCATTATCTATGAAGCCGCAAAGGCTTCCGAGGACGGATTCACCGAAATTATCGGCAAGTATCCGTATAAGATGAGCAGCAGAATTAAGTCCCTGTTCCGGAACAGATGCATGAGCCGCTTTACCCTTTGCAAAAATCACAAGACCATCCATTGTATAAATAAAATCATATTCGCCCGGTTTTGCATCAGCGAAACGTCTAAGACGGTTATCTTCGGATTCAGTGCAGTCTACAAGTGCATAAGCCTTTGCAGGCACTGCATTTACCGCACCTCCCGACTGAAACTCCGTGAGAATTGTTCCGTCATGCCTCGCTGAGGATATTTCAAGCTGCATTATTCCCTTCTCACATATGCATATCCCATAATCGGAATCGGGGGTAAACGCCATTGCCGGGGATTCCTCCTTTGAAAAATATGTTTCCATATCATTCATTCCGGTTTCCTCCGCAGCACCGAATATTACTCTTATTCTCCTCTTCGGAACAATTCCGCTGTCCTTCAGGGCCTTAAGACAATACAAGGCAATTATTGCGGGTCCCTTATCATCGACTACTCCCCTGCCATACAATCTTCCGTTCTTTTCGGTCAGCGTAAACGGATCGGTACTCCAACCGTCCCCTGCCGGAACAACATCAACATGAGCAAGAACTGCGGCAGTTTCCTCTCCCGATCCATATTCTGCATGACCTGCCACCCTGCCTGTCTTTTTTACGGCAAACCCCATGTCTCTTGCCTTGTTGAGGACATAATCAAGTGCTCTTTCTGTTTCGGACTCATTTTCACACGAAACGGATTTTATCGCGATAAGCTCACTGAGAGCATGAAGTATATCCTCCCTATAATCCATTATACTATCACTGAAATTCATACACTACGCCCCTTATTCTTTATCTTTTGCCGGAGCTTCCTCCTTTTTATCCATAACAGTTTTATCAATGATAAATCTTGGTCTTGACTTAACCTCGCTGTAAATTTTTCCTACATAGGTGCCCACGATACCAATGCAGAACATTTGAAGTCCTCCAAGGAACCATATTGAACACATCTGCGATGCCCAGCCTGCAACACTGCTGCCCATAAAGAAGGAAACCAGAGCATATATTAAAAATATTACGCTTAGTGAACAGCTTATTATTCCCAGATTTGAAATAATTTTTAGAGGCTTAACACTAAATGAAGTTATACCATCCACTGCAAAGCGTATCATCTTTTTAAGAGGGTATTTAGATTCTCCTGCAAACCGCTCATTTCTCTCATAATATACATAATCACTCCTAAAACCGATAAGCGGAACAATGCCCCTTAGAAAAAGGTTTACCTCCTTATAATTGGAAAGTGCTTCAAGTGCTCTTTTTCCCATAAGGCGGTAATCGGCATGGTTATACACTATATCCACTCCGAGAGCCTTCATAAACTTATAGTAAAACTGTGCAGTACCTCTCTTAAACGCAGTATCCTTTTCCCTGCTGCTTCTTACTCCGTAAACCACCTCACAGCCCTCTTTATATTTATCCACGAACTGATCCAGTACCTCTATATCGTCCTGCAAATCAGCATCAAGTGAGATTGCACAGTCGCATTTTTCCTTAGCTGTCATAAGACCGGCAAGGAGTGCATTTTGATGCCCCCTGTTGCGGCTAAGCTTAATCCCTCCGACATACTTATTCTCGCTTATAAACTGTTCAATAAGCTCCCATGTTTTGTCCTTGCTTCCGTCATCAACAAAGAGCATACGGCTATCCGCGCTTACCTTACCGCTTGTCACAAGACTGTGCAGCTTTATTGTCAGCCTTTTGACTGTTTCGGGCAATACTTCCTCCTCATTATAGCACGGTATAACTAAATATAGTATAGACATATCCTTCCACCTTTATAAAACCTGTATAATATTATTTCCTTTCATTTGTAAAGCAACTATATTAATTATACCAAATTACACATTTATGTCAATAAGTCAGGAGAAAGAATACAAAAAAATCAAAGTTAGGACGATATTATTATTTCATGCACCCAAAAATCAATATAACTTTACCGGTCGTGTAAGTATTTTTACCGTAAAATCCGCTGACAGTGACAGAAGGACCGCCCTCTATCGCAGGGCAGTCCTTTAACTGCAATATTCCTCTATCAGTTTATTTAATTTTCTGCGGCTTTCAGCATATATCCCATTACTTAGAAGTTCACGGTCAGCCTTGGGCAGATCGGATATTTTTACGGTGCTTATATATACAGGGTATGACTGACCATTTTTATAAGCAGCAATTACTCCTTTGTACTGCGAAAGAATATATTCATAATTATCCTTCTTTATCTCTTCATCAGAGATCTCAGTTTGTGAATGTGCAGAAATTTCCGACTGTTGAGACAGTTGCCCCTGCCCCTGTGCCTGTGCATCCGGCATATTCGGCTGAATAACCGTTGTTATTAACAGACATAATATAAGAAAGCTCCCGGTAAAACCGAGTACATATTTCATTTGTACTTCACCTCATTTTTATTTTGGATGTTTATAACGTAATTATTCATGATTTTAATAATTTTTTCAACAAAAATAACAGATATTTAATAAGTAAAATTCATTTTTTAAAAAATTTATTCCATTTTCCGTTTTTTATGGTATAATAGCATAGGTACGTTGTAGTTGCTGGCCTTATTGACAAATTATGAAATGTTAGTGTTTATATTTCGATAGACTGTTTGTGTGTTTGTGATGTATGTCATACGATTCCAATGAGGAGGTTGAAATTAAATGAGAAAAACTGATATCAGTAAATTTAATGATGAGATTCCTTCCGGTACTTCTGTTTCAGTAGGTGAAACGGTTCACGGTATTTTTTCCGTAATAAGAAAAATTCTCTTATCCGCCCTGATGATTACTCTTATAACCGGATTTGTAATTATAATTTCAATGGTTTTCTATATTGTATCCATTGCAAATGAACCCAATACAATAAATCTTAATAAGCTTAAGCTTAACCTGACAAGCTTCGTGTATGTGCTAAAGGATGGCAGTAATAGGGATGGCAATAATGACGAATTTGTGGAATATCAGGAATTATATTCAACTGAAAACCGTGTTTGGGTAAAGTATCAGGATATCCCCAAGCATATGATCAACGCACAAATAGCTATTGAGGATAAGAGATTCGAGGAGCACCATGGTGTTGACTGGTACAGAACAGGCGGTGCAATATTCAGTCTTGCAACGGGTAAGAGTCAGTTCGGCGGCTCTACGATAACACAACAGCTTATAAAAAATATCACAAACGATAACGACGTAAGTATCACAAGAAAAATCCGTGAGATTTTCCGTGCTCTCAAGCTTGAGGACGAATACAGTAAAAATGACATTATCGAGGCATACCTTAATATCGTCAATTACGGTGCGGGCTGCCGTGGTGTACAATCAGCCGCAGATCTTTATTTTAACAAGAAGATTCAGGACTGCACGATTGCCGAATGTGCAACAATCGCAGGTATAACACAGAATCCCTATGCATATAACCCTCTTATATATCCGGAAAAAACAAAAAAGAGGGCAAAAACTGTCATTCAGGAAATGCTTGATCAAAAGCTGATAACAGACTCCGAATATCAGCAGGCAAAAAAAGAAATAGAGAATATGAAATTCATCGGCTACGTCATGGAGGAGGATGAGGACGAAGAGGACGAAAGTGATTGGAACTGGTATATAGACAGGCTTTTCCGTGATGTTGTAAGAGATCTTCAAAAACAGTATAATATAAGTGTTGAAGATGCCGAACATATGGTATATAACGAAGGTCTGCAAATCTACTGTGCAATGGATTTGAAGGCACAGGAAATTGCGGAAAATAAGATCAGAGAGTGGAAAACTCCCGGTGATAAAACTATTCAGGTTGCATACCAAATGATGGATTTCAATGACGGACGCATTCTTGCCACTGTCGGAAGCAGAAATGAAAAGGATGGAAGACTGTTATGGGATATTGCCTCTCAGTCCTCATTACAGCCGGGCTCAACAATTAAACCTCTTTCTTCCTATGCAATCGCACTTGAGGATAAGAAGATAAATTATTCCTCCCTCATTGCCGACAAGCCTGTTGACGATTGGGGCTACGAGGACGGAAATGTAGTATCGGGTCCGAATAACTGGTATCAATCATACTACGGTAACATTACAGTAACAAGAGCTCTGAACCTTTCGTCCAATGCCGCCGCAGTAAGTGTACTAAAAGACGTAGGTCTTGACAGAAGCTATAATTTCCTTACACAGAAGCTTAATTTCTCACATCTTGATCCCGATGTGGACAACAACAATCTTGCAGGACTTTCAATCGGCGGTTTTCACGGTGGTGTAACAGTGGAAGAAATTACAAGCGGATATCAGATTTTCTGTAACGGCGGCTATTGCTATGAGCCGTACACGTATTTCTATATTACGGACAGCGAAGGAAAGATTGTTCTTGATAACAGGGATCTGGCTAAACCTTCCCGTGCAATATCCGCAGAAACCTCCACCATAATGAACCGACTTCTTCATGATGTTGTGAACTCCGGCGGAGAAACTCTCGGATTCCGTGCTCAGATTTCCGGATGGGATATTATCGGAAAATCAGGTACTACCGATTCATCCTGTGATAACTGGTTTGTAGGTGCTTCACCTTATGCAATCGCTGGTATATGGGCAGGTCATGAAAGCTCTATCCCTATACCTACCGACGAGCAAAATCAGGTGCACTTTTTGTGGAGAGATATAATGAAAGAATATCTTAAGGGCAAGACAGTTAAAAACTTCAGTCTCGGCGGAGATGTGGTGCAAAAGAACTATATGATAAGTGACGGTAAAATAACCGATTACACTATAAGCGGAAAGACAGCTATAGGTTATTATACCGAGGATAATTTGCCGGCGGTTTCCTCATACGATCCCAATCCTCCAAAAGAATATGACAGCAGCAGGGTTGAAGAAGACAGTGAACAGTCCGTAGAAACATCGGATCAAGAAATATCTGATGATATAGGCGAATCGGAAGAACCTATAACCGATGAGTCATCGGAACCAGATACATTCGAGGAATCTACAGAGGTTACAGAATCCTCGGAGGATGGGGCATTCGAGCCTGAGTCCGAGCCTGAGCCCGAACCTGAACCCGAATCCGAACCTCAGCCTGTTGAATCAGAAGGCGGAGGAGGAGAGGCTGCCCGAACAGACAGTTGATTTTTAATTAAGTTAATATAAAGGAGTTTTAGTTTATGGTATATGTTGCAGTAATGGGTCATGGAGTTGTCGGCTCCGGAGTTGTGGAGGTTCTTGAGAACCACCGTGAAAGCATAGCAAAAAGAGCAAAGGAAGAAATAAATATCAAGTATATTCTCGATATAAGGGATTTCCCCGACAGCCCGTATGCCGATAAATTCACCAAATCATTTGATGATATTCTTAATGATGACGGGGTAAGAGTGGTTGCCGAGGTAATGGGCGGAGTTAACCCTGCATACGAATTTACTAAGAAATGTCTTCTCGCCGGAAAGAGTGTTGTTACGTCAAATAAAGAGCTTGTTGCCGAAAAGGGTGCAGAGCTTTTGCAGATTGCAAAGGATAATAACGTGAATTATCTTTTTGAGGCAAGTGTCGGAGGCGGTATTCCCATAATCAGACCGATGTCGCAATGTCTTGCAGCCAATGAGGTTGTAGAGGTTGCAGGTATTCTTAACGGAACTACAAACTTTATACTTACAAAAATGATAAAGGATAATATGTCATTTGAGGAAGCACTGAAAATGGCTCAAGAGCTTGGATATGCCGAAAGGAATCCTGCTGCTGACGTTGAGGGTCACGATGCATGCAGAAAAATAGCAATTCTTGCGTCCCTCGCATATGGCAGGCATATATATCCCGATCTTGTACATACGCAAGGTATTACAAAAATCACACTTGAGGATGTAGCCTATGCTTCCTCCTGGGGCGGTGTTATAAAGCTTATCGGACAGGTTAAACGCCTTGAGGACGGAAGAGTTGATATTACGGTTGAGCCGATGTTCATAGAATCATCAAGTCAGCTTGCAGGTGTTGACGATGTATTCAACGGTATTCTTGTGCGCGGTGACGCAACGGGTGACGTTGTTTTCTACGGAAAGGGAGCAGGAAAGCTGCCGACAGCAAGTGCGGTCGTTGCCGATATCATAGACTGTGTCAAGCATCTCAAGGCAAGAAAATATCTTTATTGGGCAGATGGTGACGAAAGTCTTGTCAAACCCTATAATGAAACAGAATATCCGGTATATTTCAGGGTTGAGGGTAAGGAACGCAAGTCAGTTCTTGATGCTGTGCTTAAGCTGTTCCCTGATTCAAGGATAATTGTCCGTGCTAATGCTCCCGAAAATGAAATTGCCTTCGTTCAGAGCACAATGCCTGTTCATGAGCAGGAAAAAGCAATGGAGGAGCTTGATAAGCTGGGTGTAACAGTTAAATCAAAAATCCGTATATCGGATTTATGATATATTATTCCTTATTACCAAAGAAAAAAGACTTGGGGGAGAAAAAAATGAGTTTAATTGTGCAGAAATTCGGCGGAAGCTCAGTTGCCAATGCCGAAAGAGTCTTTAATGTTGCCAAAATAGTAACCGATACCTATAAAAAGGGCAACAAGGTCGTTGTTGTTGTATCGGCTCAGGGTGACACAACAGACGATTTAATTGAAAAGGCTAATGAAATTAATCCGGATGCCTCAAAGAGAGAAAAGGATATGCTTCTTGCCGCAGGTGAGCAGATTTCCATTTCACTTCTTGCAATGGCTATTGAAAAGCTTGGATTTCCTGTTGTATCGCTTTTGGGCTGGCAGGCAGGTTTCCAGACATCTTCTGCCTATGGATCTGCAAGAATCAAGAAGGTTCATACTGACAGAATTGAAAAGGAGCTTGACAAGAACAACATTGTCGTAGTAGCAGGCTTTCAGGGCATAAACCGATATGAGGATGTCACTACTCTTGGAAGGGGCGGCTCCGACACAAGTGCCGTTGCCATTGCAGCAGCTATGCACGCAGATCTCTGTCAAATATTTACGGATGTCAAGGGCGTATATACGGCGGATCCGAGAAAAATCGAAAATGCGAAAATGCTTAAGTCCATTTCCTATGATGAGATGCTCGAGCTTGCCACTCTCGGAGCCCAGGTTCTCAATAACAGAAGCGTAGAAATGGCAAAGAAATACGGAATTGAGCTTGAGGTACTTTCAAGCTTTACCAATACACCCGGTACAATAGTTAAGGAGGCAGCTAAAATGGAAAAAATGTTAATCAGCGGTGTTGCAAAGGATACAGAGGTAGCAAGAATTTCGGTTGTAGGTGTTCCCGACGAGCCGGGTCTTGCCTTCAAAATGTTCTCCAAGCTTTCGGCAAAGAACATTAATGTAGATATAATTCTTCAGTCAATCGGACGTGACGGCACAAAGGATATCAGCTTTACTGTCGCAAAGAGTAATGCAAAAGAAGCGGCATCCGTTATGGAGGACTATGTTAATACTGTCGGCGGAAAGAGCGTTTCCGTTGACGAAAAAGTTGCGAAGGTTTCCATTGTCGGAGCAGGTATGGAAAGTCATGCAGGTGTTGCAACCAAGATGTTTGAGGCACTTTATGATGCACATATCAACATCCGCATGATATCCACAAGTGAAATTAAGGTTTCTGTTCTCATAGATGAGGGTGATGCAGATGCAGCCGTAAAAGCAATCCACGCTAAATTTTTTGATGAAGACTGATATCCAAATAATCTGAAAATAACATAAAGCAAAAAATCCGGTAAGACCATGAGGTCTACCGGTTTTTTTTATTATGGGTACAATCCCATGCTTTCGTACTTTTAATTGACATGATTAAGAACAACACTATATATTTCGTATGTCTGATTTTTTACTGACTTTCCTGACTCTGTTCCACATTCGATATATATATGAGTACTTCTTTGTCTTACAATCATATATGCTCACCATATCAGATATATTTGGATAGACACACGACAATATACTGTCCCCCGGATATTTTTTATTGAAAAAAGAGCAGCGAATAACACTGCTCTCCTATTTGTAATATCTTATTTTTTGCTAAGACTTATTCCCCCGGAGTCATTTCCGGAATACTTGTTCCGATTCCGGTACTGCCGCCGCCTAACATACTGAGCATTCCCATGCCTGTTGTATCCTCTGTAACCTCATAATCACTCGGTACAGTAAACAATGAAGCATCTGCCTTTGTTTCAAATTTATCAACATTTATATCAACCTTATCAGTACCGTTAGTCATTGAAAACCCTTTGAGCTTATCTCCGTCAAAATACAGCTTCATTGTATATTCCTGTTCTTTTGCTGCCTGACTTGAAGTACCCGATTCTGTGATGCCTGCAAGGCTCCCTGCCATTGCAGAAAGTGAAGAGGGATCGTATTTTATGGTATAAGCCTCATAGCTGTATTTACCGTCTCCGAATTTTTCCTCACCGTCACCGGCATTCTTGATTGCATCCTTTCCCAGACCGTACGAGGAAACCATGCTGCTCATATCAACCGATGATTCTGCAGTGCCTGACTGTTCCTGTACCTTTGTGAACAGAGCGGTTTTGTTTTCTTCACTCAGAACATATGAACCGTCGCCATTCTTAAGCAAATCCATTTTTAATCCTGCAAAATTCATTTTAAGCCTAATGTCATTCGCAGCATTTTTGGAAATACTAAAAGACATACTTGAGTCTGAGAGCAATATTGACGAAGCTTGACTGCTTTCCTCTGATTTTGGGATTACTACGGAAATAGAAACATCAAGCTCATCACTCAGGCATTTATTAATAAATGTCTTTGTCTTGTTTCCGAGAACGTCTGCACCGATAGCACTTTCTATGGGTTCCTTTATTCTTTCATCCAACTCAACCACGTCTGTCGGAGTCTCCGATGGTATTGAAGTGGAAGAAACAACACTGCCGCCTGTACTTCCGGTTTCCTTTTCTTCATTCTTACATGCTGCTAAGGACAATGCCAAAATACCGGTGAGAAGCACCGCAGAAATTCTCCTTCTCATTTTTGTCGTTTCAATTTTCATAATCGTTACCTCCAGAATTTGGAAATTTAGTCAGAAATTATTGATAATCCCTAACAGATATGATATCAAATTTATATCATATTATTAATGATATTTCAATAAAACATCTTAATATTATAATAAACCAAACCTTATAAAAAATCAATATTTTTTTATTTTATATAATTTTAATAAGTATCCAAAAAAAGACATTATTTTAAGCTCCTCGCTTAAATATTCCTGTTATACAAAAATTATATTATTTTATTTTTCCGAAAAAGTTGACAACAAGGAGACGTAATGGTATATTATATATAGTGTAAAGTTTAATCGTAATCGGATAGAGGTGCGGTATTGCGTGTAGCATAGATGAGATTGCCGGAATCTGTGATTTGTGCGAATGGCTGTATCGCCGAAAGAAAAACCGACGGTAAGGTTTTTCTTGGGGATATGCCACAGCGGCATATAACTGTCATCATACTGCTGTGATGGGGAGCTATCGTTATGTCCCGCTTTGCGGAAAGTCTTTAGCCTTATTATAGTACATTGATGAACCGATTGCTTTCGGTTCATTTTTTATGCGATTATTGCACTAAATTACCACAAGGGAGAAATAAATGATGGAGAAAAAGTATAATGTAGGAATAATAGGTGCAACAGGTATGGTGGGTCAGCGTTTTGCAACGCTGCTTGAAAATCATCCGTGGTTTAATGTTACCGTCCTTGCCGCAAGCTCACGCAGTGCAGGAAAAACATACAAGGAAGCCGTTGAGGGTCGTTGGGCAATGACAACTCCCATACCTCAGAATATGAAGGATATGGTTATTCTTGATGCATCGGATATTAATACAGTGGCTTCCAAGGCAGATTTTGTTTTCTGTGCAGTAGATATGAAAAAGGAGGATATCCGTGCATTGGAGGAGGCTTATGCCAAAGCTGAATGTCCTGTTGTCTCCAATAACAGTGCACATAGGTTTACACCTGATGTACCAATGGTAATACCCGAAATCAATGATAACCACCTTCAGATAATAGAGGCTCAGAGAAAACGTCTGGGAACAAAGAAAGGCTTCATTGCCGTTAAGTCAAACTGCTCTCTTCAGAGTTATGTTCCGGCTATACATCCCCTGCTCAAATACGGTGTAACAAAGGTACTCGCCTGCACATATCAGGCAATATCCGGAGCTGGTAAAACCTTTGAAAGATGGCCCGAAATTGTGGATAATGTTATCCCCTACATAGGCGGAGAGGAAGAAAAATCCGAACAGGAGCCGCTTAAAATATGGGGTACAATAGAAAACGGCGAAATTGTCAAAACAGATACTCCGTCAATTACATCACAGTGTATCCGTGTTCCCGTTTCAGACGGTCATACTGCCGCTGTATTTGTTGAGCTTGAAAACAACCCCGGTATCGAACAGATAATAAGCGACTGGGAAAGCTATTCGGGAAAACCGCAGGAGCTTAACCTTCCGAGTGCACCGAAACAGTTTTTGCATTACTTCAGAGAAAATGACAGGCCCCAAATAAAGAGCGAGCGTAATCTTGAAAACGGCATGGCTGTTTCAGTCGGCAGACTCAGAGAGGATACACAGTATACAATAAAATTCGTTTGTATGTCACACAACACATTAAGAGGAGCTGCCGGCGGTGCTGTGCTTCTTGCGGAGCTTCTTTGTGCAGAGGGATATATAACCCATGACTGATCTATGATGATTGGAGGAAATTATTATGAATGATCATATTTTTACCGGCTCAGGTGTTGCTATCGTTACTCCCATGAATAATGACGGAAGCGTAAATTTTGAGGAATACGGAAGGCTTATAGATTTTCAAATTGAAAACGGAACCGACGCAATAGTTGCCTGCGGAACAACGGGTGAATCTGCCACAATGAGCGGTGAGGAGCATTGCAGAGTTATAGAATATACCGTCAAAAAGGTAGACGGAAGGGTTCCTGTTATAGCAGGTGCCGGAAGTAATGATACAGCATTTGCGGGAGAGCTTTCAGTCGAGGCGGAAAAGCTCGGTGCGGATGCTATACTTTCCGTAACCCCGTATTATAACAAAACCTCCCAAAGTGGTCTTGTTCGTCATTATAACTATATTGCCGATAAGGTAAATATTCCTATAATTCTCTACAATGTTCCGTCAAGAACCGGCTGTAATATAAAGCCTGAAACCTATGCGGAGCTTTGCAAGCATCCGAATATCAAGGCTACCAAGGAGGCTAACGGCGATACCTCAGCCCTCGTACGGACAATGGCACTTTGCGGTGACAACCTCGAGGTCTACAGCGGCGAGGACAGTCAGGCATTTACAATAACTGCTATGGGTGGTCTTGGAGTCATTTCGGTATTTGCTAATATTTGCCCTAAGGAGTCACATGAGCTTGTACAAAAGACTCTTGCCGGTGATTTCAAGGGCGGGTTCGAGCTTCAAAAGAAATATATTGCACTTATGGATGCTCTGTTTTCCGATGTAAACCCGATACCTGTAAAGGCTGCAATGAACCTCATGGGCTTCAACTGCGGACCTTGCAGACTTCCGCTTGACAGTATGAGCGAAAGCGGTCTTGAAAAGCTGAAAACGTGCATGAAGGCATACGAACTCATTTAACCCGAAACGGAGAAGATTAAAATGACAGATATAATATTATCGGGATGCTCAGGCAAGATGGGTGCTTCTATCATTGCCTGCGTGAAATCCCGCACGGATTGTAAAATTGTGGCAGGCATAGATATTGTGGAACCAAAGGATGCAGATTTTTCATATGCAGCAAGCTTCGGTAATCTTGATACTTTCGCCGATGTTATCATAGACTTTTCAAACCCTGCCGTGCTTGATTCAATGCTCGCATATGCCATTGAAAAAAAGCTGCCCTGTGTTATATGCACTACAGGCTATAATGAGGAACAGAAAAATAAGATTTACAAGGCTGCGGAAAGCATACCCGTATTTTATTCGGGTAATATGTCACTCGGCATAAATCTTATAATCGAGCTTGCCAAAAAGGCTGCATCCGTATTCGGAGAGGATTTTGATGTAGAAATTGTTGAACAGCACCACAATCAGAAGCTTGATGCACCGAGCGGTACTGCACTTATGATTGCTGATGCTATTTCCGAGGTTCGGGACGGAAGTGAATATATTTATGACCGCCATGCATACAGAAGAAAGCGTAATAAAAATGAAATTGGAATACATTCCGTAAGAGGCGGTAATATTGTTGGAGAGCATGAAATTATATTTGCAGGAACCGATGAGATTCTTAAAATCTCTCACAGTGCCCGTTCAAAAACCGTTTTTGCCGTGGGTGCCGTAAATGCTGCCGTATTTTTGAAAGGAAAAGCACCGGGAATGTATAATATGTCCGATTTGCTCGCCTCAAAATAACAATACATATAATTACAAAGGAGCGTGACCCTTATGAAGCCATCAATTACTGTATGCCATGATATTACCCTGATAACCCTGCGAAATATTCCTGCGGATATCGGATTTATAGCAGAGGTGTTTGATAAAATTGCTAAGATGGGTACGGATGTGGATATGATTTCCCTGTCCCCTGTTCAAAGCTCAAGGACAAGCTTATCCTTTACTGTCAAGGATGATGATCTGGTTAATATACTCAGCTATACCTCAAAGCTTGATGATGGTTCCGTAAAGTCTATCGTAAGCAGCGGGAACTGTAAGATATCAATAAACGATGAGGCTATGGAAAACTGTCCCGGAGTTGCCGCAAAGGTATTTGCAAACGCTGCCAATGCTGATGGGGAAATAAGGCTTATCACCACAAGTGAGTCACAGATTTCCCTGTTGGTTACACAATCAGATTGCGATGCAGTATTTTCAAAAGTAAAAGAATCCTTTGAATAACTTTTGTCTGCATTAATCCAATATTATATCGGGAGGTTCACAGGAATCTCCCGATTTTCTCCGTGTACTTTGACAGAAAAATTAACGAAATATACAGCACACTTATGTTAAACGGATAAATATTACAATTTTAAGGGTTTAACAGTTTTTTTTTCCGACTTTTTGCTAAAAAAATCAATCGATATTGAAATTGGAAAGTATTTATTATATAATAGTAACTGTGTAGATTTTTTGTCATAACGGTGCATAAATATGTATAGTGTGACAAGGTCTTGTTTTCGCTTTATTACGCTAATATAACGATGAACGTGGGAGTGGTTTTCAGTGATAAGCAATTATGATCATCTGCTTGATAATGTAAAAAGAATACATTTTGTCGGTATAGGCGGCTCAGGTATGTGTCCGCTTGCAGAAATCCTTTTTAACGAGGGCTTTGAAATAACCGGCTCCGATATTTCGGAATCCGATACCCTTGAAAGGATACGCTCCTACGGGATACCTGTGACAATGGGACATTATCCCGAAAATGTTCTGGGGGCCGATCTCGTTGTATACACTGCCGCTGTTAAGCTTGACAATCCTGAGCTTGTCTCCGCAAAGGAGAATAACATACGTGCCGTCGAAAGATGTATAATGCTCGGTGCAGTTGTGGAAAAATATAAAAATTCCGTTGCAGTATGCGGTACACACGGTAAGACAACAACCACATCAATGATAACTCAGATCCTTACCATGACCGATTTTGATCCTACGGTAATTATCGGCGGAAAACTCCCATTTATCGGCGGAAACAGCCGTATCGGAAAATCGGATATCATTGTCTGTGAAGCGTGCGAATATGTCGATACATTCCTGCATATATACCCTGCAGTTTCGGTAATACTTAATGTAGACGAGGATCATCTTGATTATTTCGGCACTCTTAAAAGGGTGAAACAGTCATTTACAAAATTCGCTGATCAGACCTCGGATACACTTGTTATAAATGGTGACGATGAAAATACTATGCAGTGCATAAGAAATATGAGTACAAATGGCAAGAGAATTATCACCTTCGGTTTCGGCAAGGATAACGACTTCCGTGCGGAAATACATGACGACGGTTCTGTATGCAAAACATTCGATATAATATATAACAGTAATATTATAACGACAGTAACACTCAGTGTCCCGGGTAAATTCAATGTTATGAATGCCCTCGCAGCTGCTGCGGCAACATATACTCTCGGTGCAAAGCCTGACGGAATTTCCAATGCCCTTCATAAATTTACAGGTGCCCACAGAAGATTTGAAATTCTAGGGAAATCCAAGGGAATTACTGTTGCAGATGACTTCGCACATCACCCCACCGAACTCAGAGCAACACTTACAACAGCTATGAGTATGGGATATAAGAATGTCTGGGCGGTTTTCCAGCCTCACACATTTTCAAGGACCTTTACCTTCCTTGATGAGTTTGCCGAGGTTCTTTCAATACCGGATCACTGTATACTTTCAGAAATACTTCCCGTAAGGGAAAAGAATACCTATAATATATATTCAAAAGACCTTGCCGATAAGATTGATGGCTGTGTATGGTTCAATACCTTTGGAGAAATAACAGACTATGTCACTGAAAAGGCCGGCGATGGGGATCTTATAATTACAATCGGCGGCGGAAATGTATATATGTGTGCCAATATGATAATGAAAAAGCTTTCGGAAAAGTAGATCCCCGAAAGGATAAATAATAAAGGCAGGGATGATAATTTGGATAAGAGGCTGAAGCTCTACGGCTTTAATAATCTAACTAAAACTTTAAGCTTTAATATATACGATGTTTGCTACGCAAAAACCGAAAGAGAACAGAAGGACTATATTGCATATATTGATGAGCAGTATAACTCCGAGCGTCTTACAAACATTCTTTGTAAAGTCACCGAAATGATAGGTGCATCCGTTCTAAATATATCAAAGCAGGATTATGACCCCCAGGGGGCAAGTGTAACTCTGCTCATATCCGAAAAGGGATTACCCGAAAAGCTTGACCCCTCCTGCAACTGCGGGAGCTGTGTTATCAACCGCTCAAAGGAATCCATAGCTGCACACCTTGATAAAAGTCATGTAACGGTTCATACCTACCCCGAATATCATCCGGGAAATGCTATCGCCACATTCCGTGTTGATATTGATGTATCTACCTGCGGAACAATCTCCCCGCTAAATACACTTGATTTGCTTATAGACAGCTTTGATTCCGATATCATAACCATTGATTACAGGGTAAGAGGTTTCACAAGAAATACGGACGGAAAAAAACTTTTTATCGACCATAAGATAACATCTATTCAGGATTATATAAAGGAAGAAACATTGAGGCGTTATGATACGGTCGATATAAACGTATATCAAGCAAATATTTTTCATACACAAATGCTTATAAAAGAGCTTGAGCTTCAGAATTACCTTTTTAAAACGGATGTATATGAAATATCCCCCAAAGAAAGACTTGAAATTTCAAACAGCCTTAGGCGGGAAATGATTGAGATATTCAGTGGCTCAAATGTATATAATGAGGATTAAATAATGAAGCTTTCCCAGGAACGTGCTCCGATATTTGAGGCACTGAGTGAATACAGAGAAAAAAGAATAGTTTCCTTTGATGTTCCGGGGCATAAGCAAGGAAAGGGAAACCCTGAGCTTACGGAGTTTTTGGGAAAACAGTGCATGAGCGTTGATGTAAATTCCATGAAGCCGCTTGATAACCTATGTCACCCTATAAGTGTCATAAAGGAAGCTGAGGAACTTATGGCTGATGCTTTTGGTGCTTCCCATGCTTTTTTTATGGTGAATGGTACTTCAAGTGCTGTGCAGGCAATGGTTATGAGTACCTGCAAGCGTGGGGATAAGATAATTATGCCCAGAAATGTCCACAGAAGCAGTATCAACGCCCTCATTGTATGCGGTGCCGTACCTGTTTATGTCAATCCGGGAGTAAACAAAAGATTAGGTATACCCTTGGGAATGTCCGTTGAATCCGTCAAAAAGGCTATTACGGAAAATCCCGATGCAAAGGCAATTATAGTAAATAACCCTACATATTACGGAGTTTGCTCAAACCTCAGGGAAATCGTAAAGATTGCCCATGCCGCCGGAATGAAGGTTCTTGTTGACGAGGCCCATGGTACGCATTTCTATTTCGGGGATTATATGCCGCTTTCCGCAATGAGTGTGGGGGCTGATATGTCTGCCGTCAGTATGCATAAAACAGGCGGCTCACTCACTCAAAGCTCGGCACTGCTTATCGGTTCGGATATGAACCCCGGATACGTTCATCAGATAATTAATCTTACGCAGACAACAAGTGCTTCATACCTACTTTTATCCTCTCTTGATATAGCAAGGAGAAATCTTGCACTTAACGGTAAGAAAATCTTTGAAAGAGTAACCTCTCTTGCCTCATATGGGATAAAAGAGATAAATAAGCTCGGCGGACTTTATGCTTTCTCTCGTGAGCTTATCAACGGCGATGATATATTCGATTTTGACCCGACAAAAATATCCGTTCATACAAGAGATATAGGTCTCGCCGGTATTGAGGTATATGATATACTGCGTGACAGGTTCGATATACAGATAGAATTTGGGGATATAGGAAATATTCTTGCTATTGTGTCCGTAGGCGACAGGATTCTGAATGTTGAAAGACTTATTTCCGCATTATATGAAATCAAACGTCTGTACACCAAAAATCCTGCCGGAATGCTTGACCATGAATATATAGAGCCTCATGTGATATGCTCGCCTCAGGAGGCATTTTATTCGGATAAAAAACAGGTTCCACTCGACCTCGCACTCGGTGAGGTATGTGCGGAATTTGTAATGTGCTATCCGCCGGGAATCCCCATTCTCGCTCCGGGAGAGCTTATTACAAAGGACGCTCTTGAATACATCAAATATGCAAAAATCAAGGGCTGTAACCTGACAGGTGCGGAAGATATGCAGACCGATAATATAAATATTATGGTGCATAGACGATAATTACTGTGCGGAAACGGAGGATAGATATGGAAATGTGGTACACGGAGGAACAGACGAAAAATGTACGTTTCTCCATAAGGTGTGATAAACAGAAATATTCCGCCCAATCCGATTACCAAAGGATTGAAATATTCAGTACGCCCGAATTTGGTGATGTACTTGTCCTTGACGACAGAATAATGCTGACAACAAAAGACGAATTTATCTATCACGAAATGATAGCCCATGTTCCGCTTGCAACAAACCCCGATATAAAGAATGTTCTTGTTATCGGTGCCGGTGACGGCGGAACAGTTAAGGAACTTACAAGATATAAGACTATTGAAAATATTGATATGGTCGAAATAGACCGAATGGTAGTTGATGCTTGTCGTGAGTATCTTCCGACAGTAGCCTGCCGTCTTGATGATCCGAGAGTTCATGTTCACATTGATGACGGACTTCGTTTTGTACGTGGTGTCGAAAACAAATATGACCTTATAATAGTGGATTCCACCGACCCCATAGGTCCGGGAGAAGGGCTGTTTACAACAGAATTTTACGGCAACTGCTATAAAGCACTTAACGAGCATGGAATACTTGTAAATCAACACGAAAGTCCGTATTACAAAACTTATGCCAAAGCTATGAGGCAGGCGCATAAAAAACTTGTTGAATTTTTTCCAATATGCAAAGTTTATCAGGCACATATACCGACCTATCCGTCAGGACATTGGCTTTTCGGTTTCGCCTCAAAGAAATTTCACCCGATACATGACCTTGATGAGGGTGCGTGGAATAAGCTCGGAATAGATACCAAATACTATAATACAAGACTTCATAGGGGCTGTTTTGCCCTGCCGACCTATGTAACGGTTCAGTTAATGGAAGGCGAATAACATAATAATAACTGCGGAGGTATGAAATATGGGAAAAGCATTGATTATAGGTGCAGGAGGAGTTGCAAGTGTATGTGTACACAAGTGCTGCCAAAATTCCGATGTTTTTGAGGAAATCTGCATAGCAAGCAGAACAAAGTCAAAATGTGATACACTAAAAGAAAAACTTGACGGGGGAAAAACGAAAATTTCCACAGCACAGGTAAATGCAGATAATGTTGAAGAACTTATTGAGCTTATTAATAAGTTCAAACCTGATGTCGTGATCAACCTTGCTCTCCCCTATCAGGATCTTACAATCATGGATGCCTGCCTTGCAACAAAAACAGACTATGTAGATACAGCAAATTATGAACCGCTCGACACAGCTAAATTTGAATATAAATGGCAATGGGCATACCGTGAGCGTTTTGAACAGGCAGGCATAACAGCACTTCTTGGCAGTGGATTCGATCCCGGTGTTACCGGAGTGTTCAGTGCATATGCTCAAAAGCACGAATTTGACGAAATCAATTATATAGATATACTTGATTGTAATGCCGGAGATCACGGTTATCCGTTTGCTACAAATTTTAATCCCGAAATAAATATCCGTGAAGTTTCCGCAAAGGGAAGCTATATCAAAAACGGAAAATGGGTAGAAACAGAACCTATGGAAATCAAACGGGTATATAACTTCCCCGAAATCGGAGAAAAGGATATGTATCTCCTCCACCATGAGGAGCTTGAATCACTTGCACTTAACATAAAGGGTATAAAGAGAATACGCTTTTTCATGACATTCGGACAGAGTTACCTTACACACCTTAAATGTCTTGAAAATGTAGGCATGACTTCCATTGAGCCTATTGAATTTGAGGGCAAGCAGATTGTACCTCTCCAATTTCTTAAAGCAGTTCTCCCCGACCCCGCATCTCTCGGTCCGAGAACAAAAGGTAAAACCAATATAGGTTGTATTTTCATAGGCAAAAAGGACGGTAAGGACAAAACCTACTATCTATATAACGTATGCGACCATCAAGAGTGTTATAAGGAAGTAGGCTCACAGGCGGTATCTTATACAACCGGTGTTCCTGCAATGATAGGTGCGTCTATGCTCCTTAACGGAAAATGGAAAAAACCCGGTGTACACAATATTGAAGAATTTGATCCCGATCCTTTTATGGACGCTTTGAATAAATTCGGACTTCCGTGGAAAGAAAGCTATTCACCTGAACTTGTTGACTGATAAAAAACTTCCTGTCGTTTTGATTTTGTAAGGCGACAGGATTTTACATTTTTAGCATTGAATTTCAAGTTTAATAGTGCTATAATATACTAATGAACAGGTATGTGAAAAACACATTGATATTTTTTTGCTGAAGAACTGAAAATTCCGCAAAGGAGAGCAAAATGAATAATAAATTAAAGGAAAAGATAACTGAAATAAGACATGCAAACAACAATGTGCTTGAACCAAAGAAAAACCTTACAATCGAAATTGTTTGCGGTATTGCTTTAGCAGTTGTACTCGGTATAGCATATTATTTTTTCCGAAGCTGGGAGTTATTACTGTGCACAATCCTTGTACCGCCTGTGATGATAGGATTTTGTATTCACGCATACTTTAAAGAAAAGCGTCATGATAAAAGCTCCGAAAAGGATAAGCAGGAATTTCTCAATGGTGCAAAGTACCGCCAAAAAGAATGGAAAACTGCCTATTATGAATATAAGGAAAAACATTCTTTTGAGGAAATCAGTAAAAAGGGTATGAAACACGATTTGATAAGAAGATTCCGCACAAGCAAAAATCGTGGATTTGCAGAAGCCGGACTATTAATACTATCTATTTCAATAGCTGCAATTTTTTATCCGATAAAAGGTTTTTATTTGGGATATTCAATTTTGGGAATACTCTTTGGCGGATTTATTATGGTGTGGGGAATATATAGTTATATTGGCGGTCCTGTCATAAAATTTTACAAAACAAGAAGTGATCTGACAGAAATTGAAAAATCATACAATAAGGGAAAAATGCTGTCATACAAGGTGAATGGTATAAATACCAATGGAATTAATCTCGGCAGCGGCTATATGGTTATATACAACAACAATAAGGTAATCGCTATTGAAAACAACGCCATAGAGGATATGGTCAAAAAAATGGTTCGTGTAAAAAAATATGAAAACAATGTTTATTCCGGACAGGAATATAACTATTATATCAGCGTAATATATAGAGAGCTTAACGGAAGAGAGTCGCATATTGATGTTCAGCTTAATGAATTTCAATGCGAAATGATGATAGCAGAATTTCATCGGTCATTTTATCCTTACAGAATGTATGACAGTATTGTTTCGGAAACAAAAGATAATACCGTCGTGACACCATAAATTAAAAAACTGCCTGTCTGATGACGAACGCTTTGGAGGTTTACATCAGATTTTTGATAGCTTTCGTATGATTGGTGCATAAAAATATATGAGTAAATAAGAGTTAAGAGGAGGATTATTATGAGTGTTGGAGTAATCAAGGAAAAAATCACAATACCAAAGTACACAAAAGGCGAAGA